>JBDGQC010000039.1:0-9598 GCA_042219375.1 Halolamina sp.
GGGTACGACGACGCCGTCGCCGCCGCCGAAACCGCGGGCGCTTACGGCGTTACGGTGAGTGGCTCCGGCCCGGGCGTCCTCGCGGTCTGTGCCGACGACGACCGCCGCGGCGTGGCGAGCGCGATGGTTAGCGCGTTCGAGGACCACGGCGCGGAGGCACGGGCCTATCGGACGCGGGTCGGCCGCGGCGCCGAGTTGCTGTAGCGGGCACAGCGTTCCGGCCCGCTACGGCTCCTCCTGCAACCGTTCGTAGGCCTCGTTTACGCGCTGGAACGCCTCCTCGTCCCCACCCTCAGCGTCCGGGTGGACCTCCTTTACTGACTCCCGGTAGGCGCTCCGAACCGCCGCCGGTTCCGCGTCGGCGTCGACACCGAGGATGCGGGCCGCCTCCCGCCGGGCGAGCGTCTCCGACTGCGCACGCTGGCGGCTCCCGGCCCTCGCTCGCCCGCGCCTGTTCGTGCGGTCGCCCGCGGCGTTCCGCCGCGCCTCGCGACCAAACCGGCTCTGGGCACTCCCTGGCTCGCGCTCCTCCCGGTTCGCGCGGGCCTGCCGTGCCGCCTCGGGGCTCGCCCGACGCCGTTCCCCGAAGGGCGTGCGCCCGGTCGCCCCCATCCAGACCAGATACGCCGCGGCGGCGAAGGGAAGCGCGGCAAGCAGCAGAAACGGCTGTTTGACGAGGGCGACGACCGCCAGCAGCACCGCGAGGCCGGCGAAGACGCCGGCGAGCACGATGCCGAGGGTGTCGCGGTCGAACTCCACGCCCGGACTACGATAGCCGGCCACCTAAGCCCCTCGCTGACAGGGAGGGGACATCCGTCACCGGTGCCGGTTCAGCCGCTTTTTGAGGTTCTCGGCCGCCGCGCCCGCGGCGTCGAAGTAGGCGTCCTCGTCGGTTCCGTGGCCGCCAGCGGGGCCCGACACCGTGTTCCGGCCGACCTCCTCGCCGGTAAAGATGATGCCCCGCGAGGAGTTCACGAGGCCGACATCGCCGCCCTCCGGGCCACCGCTCCATCCGGTCAGGCCGTGCTCGACCGCCGCCTCGGCATCGCCCCCCTGCGCACCGACGCCGGGAACGAGAAACGGGATATCCGGTACCGACTCGCGGACCTGCTCCAGTTCCTCGGGCGCGGTGGCGCCGACGACGAGGCCGACGTTGCCGTGTTCGTTCCAGAGGTCCGCGAGGGCGGCGACGCGCTCGTACAACGGTTCGCCCGAGGCCAGTTCGAGGCCCTGCAGGTCCGCGCCGCCGGGGTTGGAGGTGCGACAGAGCACGAACACCCCTTTCTCCGCGCGGTCCAGAAACGGCTGAAGGGAGTCCTGGCCGAGATAGGGGTTGACGGTGATGGCGTCCACCTCGTCCAGAACTTCGGCGTACTTACGCGCGGTGTTGCCGATATCGGCACGCTTGGCGTCGAGCAGGACGGGTACGCCTTTCCCGTGAGCGTAGGCGACCGTCTCACGGAGCGACCGCCAGCCGTCGGCGTCCTCGTAGAACGCCGCGTTGGGCTTGTAGCAGGCGGCGTGCTCGTGAGTGGCGTCGATGATTCGGCGGTTGAACGCCCAGCGCGGCAGGTCGTGGTCGTCGAGGAAGTCGGGGATGCGCTCCATGTCGGCGTCAAGGCCGACGGAGACGACGCTGTCTGTCGCCGCAATGCGGGCCGCGAGGTCATCGAAGAAGGACATACCGGGAGCGCGCGCCGCGAGGGCAAGAGTGCTGTCGTTCGGAGTCGGGAACGGTCGGCACGGGACTACTCCTCGTCGTCGGTCTCCCCCGTGTCGCCGCCCTCGGCAGCGATTCGGGCCTCCAGTTCGTCGATACGGGCCTGCATCTCCGCTATCTCGTCGTCATCGACGCCGGCCCCGCCGGAGCGACGCATCAGGAGGTAGACCACCGCGACCACCGGCCCGAAAAAGAGCACCAACATGACGAGCATGATTATCAGCATCTCCGGGCCGCCGGGCAACGCGCCGAACAGGGGAACCATGACTGGAGGGTCGGGTGGGGGCGCTATGGGCCTTTCCCCGCAGTCGTGTCGGTCCCGCCCGGCCGCCTACCGCCCGTCGTACGCCACGTCGCCGTCGACCACCGTCATCGCCACGTCGATATCCTCGATTTCCGCCTCGTGCTCCCACGGCGAGCGCTCCAGCACCGTGAAATCCGCGAGTTTCCCGGTTTCGACGGTCCCCAGCCGTCCCTCATCGAAGCCGGCGTAGGCGGCGCCGAGCGTGTACGCGCGCAGGGCTTCGGTCACGGAGAGCCGCTGAGCGTCGACCTCGGTGTTCACGGCGTGGTGAACGCCCCGGAGCGGGTCGAGCGGCATGCAGTCAGAGCCGAACGCGAGCGGCGCGCCCGCGCCGTTGAGGAGCGCGTACCGGTTAGTCTCGAACCGGCGGGCGCCCAGCCGGGATTCGTAGAGGCCGCCGTCTTTCGCCCACTTGAGGAAGTTCGGCTGGACCGAGGCGACGACCCCCATCTCGCCGAAGCGTTCGATGGCGTTCTCGGAGGCGAGTTCGGCGTGCTCGACGCGATGACGCATCCCGCCGGGGTCCTCACAGCGCTCGAAGGCGTTCAGCACCTCGTCGATTGCCACGTCGCCGATGGCGTGGGCCGTGACCTGAAACCCCGCCTCGTCAGCCGTCTCGACGATGTCGTTCAGTTCCTCGGGGTCGACCACCCACGTGCCGTTCTCGGTGTGGTCGTCGTGGTACGGCGCCGAAATCTGGGCCGTGCGACCGCCGAACGTGCCGTCGGTGTAGGTTTTGACCGCGCCGGTGCGGACCATCTCGGAGCCGTGGTTCGTTCTGAGTCCGGTTTCGATGAGGGCGTCGAGGTGGTCGGCCCAGTAGTTCAGCCGAACCCGGAGCGAGAGTTCGCCTGCGAGGTCCATGTCGCGGTAGACCTCCGGCGCGTAGGAGCCCCGGACCATGTCGTGGACACCGGTCACGCCGAGTTCGTTCGCGCGGGCCTGCGCGGCCGTGAGGAGCCGGCCCGTCTCCGCGGCGTCGGGCGAGACGGCGTCGTAGAGCACGTCGACGGCCTCCTCGACGAGCACACCAGTCGGCTCCGCGTCCTCGTAGTGCACGTCGGCCTCGGCCATCTCCCCTTCGTAGCGGTCGAGGACGACGCTGTTGACCGACGCGACGTGCATGTCCTCGCGGAAGGCGACGACGGGGCGCTCCTCGCTCACGGCGTCGAGGTCCTCGCGGTCGAGATAGCGGTCTTCGGGCCAGCGGCTCTCGTCGTAGCCGTAGCCGAGCACCCACTCCGGGTCTGCGGGGGCGTCTGTTTCCTCGGCACGTTCCCGTAGCAGGGAGACGGCCTCGTCCAGGTCGGCGGCGGTCGAGAGGTCTGCGTGGACGAGGTAGCGTCCGAGCGTTTCCATGTGGGTATGGGCGTCGATGAACCCCGGGAGGAGGGTCCGACCGTCCAGGTCGATTACGTCGGTGTCCGCGCCGGCGAGGAACTCCACGTCGTAGGTGGAGCCGAGTCGAACGATTTCGCCGTCGCGGACGGCGACGGCCTCGTAGGTTTCGTCTGGGTCGGTCAGCCTGTGGATGTCGCCGTCGGTGAAGACGCGGTCGGCGGCCTCGGTCATGTGTTGGAGAGCGGCGGGCGCGGCCAAAACCGTTCGGGAAACGGGTTGGCGGGCGGGTGTTGTCGGCGACGCGGGGTGGAGGCCGGCTGGCCGGGGTGCAAGTTGGCGGGCGGCTGTCGTCGGCGACGCCGGGTGACCACAAGAGACCGGTAACGGTTTGCCCCGGCCAGCGAAACCCCCGGCCATGAGCGACTACGACGCCGAGGCCGCCGAGGAACTGGCCGAACGGGTGCGGAGCGGCGACCTGCGCCTCTACGAACTCGGGGACCACGCTGACGAGGACACCGCCGCGGCGGCGCGGCGCTTGCTCGTCGAGGGGCACTCCGGCGCTGACCTCGACACCGTCGCGGACTACTCGTTCCCCGCCGAGCAGGCCGCCGGCAGCAACATCGAAAACATCATCGGCGCCGCCCAGGTTCCGATGGGTGTCGCCGGGCCCGTCCGGATCAAGGGCGGCGCCTACGACGACGAGACGTACCTGCCGCTTGCGACAACCGAGGGCGCGCTGGTGGCCTCCGTGAACCGTGGCTGCTCGGTCATCGACGACAGCGGCGGCGCGGCGGCCAGGGTCACAAAAAACGGCATGACCCGCGCGCCGGTCTTCCGCGTCGCGGGTATCGCCGAAGCTGAAGCGCTCGCGAACTGGGTTCGGGACAACGTCGATACGCTCCGTGAGGCGGCCGAATCCACCACCAGCCACGGGAGGCTACTCGACGTAACCCCGTATGTCGTCGCGGACAACGTCTACCTCCGGTTCCGCTACGACACGGCCGACGCGATGGGGATGAACATGGCGACCATCGCGACCCGAGAGGCCGCCGAGGTGGTCGAGGCCGAGACGGACGCGTCGCTGGTCGCGCTCTCGGGCAACCTGTGTTCGGACAAGAAACCGGCCGCCATCAACGCCGTCGAGGGACGCGGGCGGAGCGTGACGGCGGAAGTCACCATTCCCCGGGAGACGGTGGAGGAGACGCTGAAGACCGCACCGGAGGCGATCAGTGAGGTGAACACCCGGAAGAACCTGCTCGGGAGCGCCAAAGCCGCGAGTCTGGGATTCAACGCGCAGGCGGCGAACATCGTCGCGGCGATGTACCTCGCGACCGGGCAGGACGCCGCGCAGGTCGTCGAGGGGAGCAACGGCATCGTCTCGATGGAGGCCCGCGAGGACGGCCTCTACGCCGCGATTTCGCTCGCGAGCATCGAGGTCGGGACGGTCGGCGGTGGGACGAAACTCCCCACGCAGGCCGAGGGGCTGGACGTGCTGGGGATTCGTGGGGGCGGCGACCCCGCCGGGGCAAACGCCGACGCGCTCGCGGAGTGTGTCGCGGTCGGGGCGCTTGCCGGGGAGCTTTCGTTGTTGTCCGCGTTGGCGTCGCGGCATCTCTCGAGTGCGCACGCGGAGCTTGGGCGGTAAGTAACGAGCTCGGGTTTTCGAAGCGATGTTTTACTGTCTGGGAGTTCTGGAAAGGTTTGTTAGCTACCGCGACGGCTTCGCTCAGTAACAACGTCTCGAAGCCTGACCACTTGTACCGCACCGCAGCCACAGCCTCCCCAACCGATTCAGTCGCCAGCGCTCCTTCATCCTCCGAGAGAGCGAGTGGTTCGAAAGAGCGGAGCTCTTTCGTCATGCCGAGAGGCGCTCCGCGCCTCTCGTATCACTCTCTCGTGCTCTCGTTCGTTGAGCTCACGAGAACCCTCGCGCCTGCTCGCGGCAATACGCCGCGAGCGCTTCGCGCCGACGCTCAAAGCTAGTTTACACCAACCGAAGCTCTCCGCCGGACTGGATGACCTCCCCCTGCTGCCGCAGCTTCTCCAGGAGCTTCGCCGCGGTATCCCGCGGAACGCCGTCCTCGACGGCGCGGGCGACGATGTCGCTCTCCGTCCCGCCCTCCCGGACCGCGTCCCGCACCTTCTCGTCGCGGCTGCGCGAGCGTTCGCTGGAGGTGTCGCCGGCCGCCTGGACCTCATCAGGGTCGAGCCCGGATTTCTCCAGATACTCCGCCTCCGAGAGGCCACTTTCCTCGACTTGGGCTTCGAGTTCCGAGACGTGGGCCACGTCGGCGAACGCCTCGCTGTCGTCATGTTTCTTCGCCAGGAGGGCGGCGCGGGCCTCCCGGGCGGCCTCGCGGTCCTCGCTCTCGTAGAACGTGCGGAGCTTCTTGGTCTGGTGACGGCGGCCGCATGTGGGACAGGTGGCCGAATCGCTCTGCCGGGGGTCCGTGAGCAGCCAGTAGGTCCCGCAGTCGGTACAGCCGACGACGGCGTACATACCCGGGTATCGGGCCGGACCGGAGTTGAAACCTCCGACCCGCGCGCCGAGCCATCCCCGTGCTTTTCCCGCCCTCACCCCACGCTCCGGTGTGCGCGTACTCGTCACCGGTTCGGAAGGTCGCGTCGCCTCGGGAATCAAACAATATCTGGACGGCGACTCGCCCCACGAGTTCGTCTATCTCGACCGAGAGGACGCCTCGGACGTGGACCACGTGGCGGACATCGCGGACTACGACGCCATCCGGCCCGCCTTCGACGGCGTCGACGCAGTCGTCCACCTCGCTGCGAACCCGAGCGTCGGCGCATCGTGGGAGTCCGTCGAGCAGAGCAACCTTATCGGCACCCGGAACGTGCTCGAAGCGGCCGCGGACGCCGAGGTCGAGCGGGTCCTGTTCGCGTCGTCCATCCACGTCGCCGGGATGTGGGAGGAGGACAACAAGCCCGAGGTGTACGACCTCGACGACGACACAAACGTGACTGTCGACGACGACGAGCGGCCGGATTCGTACTACGGCGTGTCGAAGGCCTACGGCGAGGACCTGGGCCGGTTCTACATCGAACAGCGGGAGTATCCCGAGCGGTTCTACGCCGCCCGCATCGCCAGCATCCGCGCCGGGGTGTACGACAACCCCTACGGCGACGCCGAGAAGGGTGTCGAGCGCGGCGACTGGGAGCGCGGGAGCGAGAAGTACACCGAGCAGGTGAAGCGACTGAAAGGGACCTGGCTCTCGTTGCGGGACTGGGCGCAGTTGGTGGAGCTGTGTCTGGCAGACGAGGAGACGGAGTTCGGGATATTCTTCGCGACGAGTGATAACCCCCGAAGCTGGTTCGACATCGAACACACGAAGGAGCTGCTTGGGTACGAGCCGGAGGATTCGGCGTCCGATTGGCAGTCGCCGCCACAGGAGTTGTTGGACTGAGTTTACTGGTTCGGGTGCATTCGTGGGTGTGAGTGCGGTAACAGAGGGTCAACAATCAGCGACGGCACCGCGAACACGACCGCGGAGTGAGCCTGACCAATTGGACCGTAAGGTGCCGGGCACGAGGCCCGGCACAGTCCGCACGCCCCGGCACCCGCGGCGGCGGTGGCGCGAAGCGTGAGCACCTCCGTGTGCGAACGAGCGCGAGGGGTGAGCGAGGGTTAATCCCGAGCGAGTCGGCTGGGGTGGCTTGAGGCCGCGGAGCGCCAGGCGGTGCGGTACAAGCGTTCCGGGGAACTCCGCGGTGACGTTATTGCTGTCGGCTGTAACGCTAACACCCAATCACAAATTCACTCACCGAACCCATTCGCCGCGAACTGAGGAACTTTACGTCTCGCCTCGCCACACCCCCACATGGACCACTACGTCCCAGACGAAGACGACTACGTCGAGGCCGTCGATGACGTGCATCTGGTCGTCGGCGCCTCCGGCGAGGAAACGAGCGTCCAGCATTTCACCATCGAACCCGGCGCCGAGGTCCCGTCCCACAGCCACCACCACGAACAGGCCGGCCTCATCACGCAGGGCGAACTCACCTTCGAACTCGAAGACGGCGAGCGCATCACCGTCGGACCGGGCGAGTCCTACACGCTGCTGGGCGACGAGGTCCACGCCGCCGTCAACGAGGGCGACGAGACGGTGAAGGGCATCGACGTGTTCGCGCCGCCGCGCACCAACCCCGACTGGGCAGAATAGCGACTCGCCCGGCAGCGAAAAAGAAAAACGAGAACGGCGCTGTGCCAGAGTTCTCTACGAGAGCTTCTGAATGTTCTCCACGACCGCGTCGGCGTACTCCGTCGTCGAAAGCTTCGTCGCGTCCTCGCGGTGGCGCTCGATGTCGTACGTCACGTCGCCCTCGGAGATGGTCTTCTCGACGGCGTCGCGAACCAACCGGCCGGTGTCCTCCCAGCCGATGTGTTCGAACATCAGGCGACCCGAGAGGATGAGCGCGGTCGGGTTGGCCTTGTTCTCGCCAGCGTTCTTCGGCGAGGAACCGTGAACGGGCTCGGCGAGTACGCGACCGTGACCGAAGTTCGCGCCCGGCGCGATGCCGAGGCCGCCGATCTGGGCTCCTGCGGCGTCGGAGAGGTAGTCGCCGTTGAGGTTCGGCATGGCGAGCACGTCGTACTCGTCAGGTCGGAGCTGCATCCACTGCAGCATCGCGTCGGCGAGGCGCTCGTCGACCATGACGGCGTCCTCGGGGATGTCGACCTCGCCCTCCTGCTCCCACAGCGAATCCGGCGCGGCGAAAACTTCCTCGTCGGGGTACTCCTCCTCGGCGACCTCCATCCCCCACTCGCCGAACTGGCCCTCGGTGAACTTCATAATGTTCCCCTTGTGAACCAGCGTGACCTTGTCGCGGTCGTTCTCGATGGCGTAGTCGATGGCCTCACGCACGAGGCGCTTGGAGCCCTTCTCCGTGATGGGCTTGATGCCGATGCCGACCGGGCCATCGTGAATCGTCTCGTCGAAGCCCATGTCCTGCTCGACGAAGTCCCGTACCTGCTCGACTTCCTCGGTGCCGGCCTCCCACTCGATGCCGGCGTAGACGTCCTCGGTGTTCTCCCGGAACGTCACCATGTTCATCGCCTCGGGGTCTTTCATCGGGGAGGGCGCGCCGTCGAGGTAGTACGTTGGACGGACGTTGGCGAACAGGTCCAGCGTCTGCCGGAGCGCGACGTTGAGCGAGCGGAAGCCCGCACCGACCGGCGTCGTGAGTGGGCCCTTGATAGCGACGCGGTGCTCGCGGATGGCCTCGACCGTCTCGTCGGGGAGGTTCTCGCCGTACATCTCCCGGGCAGTCTCGCCGGCGTAGACGCGCATCCAGTTGACGTCGCGACCGGTCGCCTCGGCGGCCGCAGTCAGCACCTTCTGGGCGGCGGGACCGACCTCCTTGCCGATTCCGTCGCCGTGAATCATCGGAATAATCGGGTCGTCAGGAACGTCGAGTTCACCCGTCTCCTCGTCGGCGAGACGGATCTTCGTGCCCTGTTCGGGCGGTTCGATGTGTTCGTAGCTCATAGACACCTGGCGATTCACGCAGCGCCACTAAATGCCTGCCGCTCTCCGCGTCTCGCGGTCGTTCGGGGCCGCGAACGGCACCCCCCATCGCCGGCCGGGAACCCCGCTTCCCGTGGATTGATGGGCGCCGCCCCCGCCGAACGAGTATGCGCATCATCGTTCACGGCGGTGCCGGCGGCGTTCCTGACGAACCAGAACCCCGACAGGCGGTCCTCGACGACGCCGCCGAGACGGGTGCCGAGGCCGACACCCCCCTCGACGCCGTCGAGGCGGCGGTCAACGTGCTCGAAGCCTCCGACCGGTTCAACGCGGGCTACGGCGGCGCGGTCCAGTCCGACGGCACCGTCCGCACCGACGCCGGCGTGATGACCTCCGACCGCGAGACGGGCGCCGTCGCGAGCATGGACGGCGTCCGCGACGCTGTCTCGGCGGCGCGGGTCGTGATGGAGGAGACCCCCCATATCTTCGTCAGCGGCGACCACGCCGTCGAACTGGCGGGCGAGTTCGGCGTCGAGACGGGCGTGGACCTGCTCACGCCGGAGAAGGCCGAGGAGTACGAGGAGGAGAACCCGCCTACTGCGGGGCCGAAAGCTCACCTGGAGTGGCTCGACGAGCGGTTCGGCGGTCACGACACGGTGGGGGCGGTCGCCTTCGAGGACGGCGAGTTCGCCGCAGCCACCTCCACGGGCGGGCGCTCGTGGGCGCTCTCGGGCCGCGTGGGCGACGTGC
>JBDGQC010000157.1:0-3842 GCA_042219375.1 Halolamina sp.
AGGACCACGAAAACGAGGCGGCACTCCGTGCCGCCGAGACGTAGGGTGGCGCGGTAGCGCCACCGGACCGAGGCGGGCCACGGGCCCGCCGAGGCGCGGTGCTGTCCCTTCAGGTATCAAAGAACGTTCGCGCTCCCGGCAGTGTCGCTGCCGTTCGAGCGCGTTCCGCTCACACGCGCTCCAGCGCGGTTTCTATCAGTTCGAGTTCCTCGTCGAGGGCGACGACTCCGTCGGCGAGGTCGTACTCGACCAGGTCCGGTTCTTCGAGTTTCGGCAGGTGGAGGTCACAGAGCGTGGCGATGGCGTCCGGAAGCGACCCGCTCGTCTCCGCCGCGAGATGCGACGCCAGTGCCGTCACCGGTGCTTCCCCCTCACGCTCGTAGAGGTATTCCACGATGGCCCGCCGGTCGCTGTTGCGTAGCGCCCGGCGAACCTCCTCGGGGACCTCCTCCGACGAATCTCTGTACGTGGTGCAGTAGAGGAGCATAACCCCCCCGTCCTAGAAGTCGGAGTCCATGGGCAAAGATGTGATGGGCGTTACCAGCCGCCAACCATGTCATTATATCTCATGGCGGGGAACTACTTTATCCGATACTGCGAGTGAAACGAACGAATGACGACAGACTCTATTCGTGCGGAGGACGAACGGGCGGCCATACTCTTCGTCCGGTCGCTCTCTCCGAACGGGGCGCGTGCACAGCAGGACGCCGTCATCGAACGGCTCGAGGAGCTCGCCGACCGCGGCCGGCTGGATTCGTACACGGTCCGCGTCTGGGGCCGGGCGGTCGGCACCCTCTCTGCGGGGGGCCGGACCGAGCAGGGGCGTCGAATCCTCGACCGCGTCGACGATTTCGAGGAGTGGGCGGCGGCCAACGGCAAATCCGTCGGCTCCTTCTTCGAGACGCGCGAGCAGGCCGTCGAGTTCACCGACGAGACGCGGTCGGCGCTCGTGTTGCCGACGATGGCGCTGGCGGAGTACGCGGGCGGGGAAATCCGGTTCGTGACGCCGTGTACCGACGGCCAGCAGGTCTACACTGTCCCCGACCGCGTCGACGAACTCGACGCCGGGATGGTCGCCTGAGCCGATGCGGAGCGAGAACCCCGTGGACGACCTGGAGACGCTGCTCGCTCCGCGGCGCCGCCGCTCGATGCTCTACTGTCTGTTGCTGTACGCCAACCCGCTCGAACTGGCCGACGTGGCCCACCAGGTCGCCGAGTGGGAGTTCGGCGCCGACGCCGAGGAGTTCCTGCAGAAACGCCTCCGGGTGTACGCGTCGCTCTATCACGACCACCTGCCGGCGCTGGAAGCGGCCGACCTCGTCGAGTACAGCCAGTGTGAGGACGTGGTGGAACTCGGCCCGCGGACGAGGGCGGCGAAATCGCGGATTCGAGAACTGGTGACGCGCGAGCGGTAGGCCGGTTATTCGCCGGTGACAGCGTACCCCGCGTCGAGCACCGTCGCGTCGTCGAACTGCGCGCCCGTGAGCATCAGGCCGACCGGGAGGCCGTCGGCGGGTTCGACCGGCACCGAAATCGAGGGGTGGCCGGTGATGTTGAACGCGGAGGTGTTGGCGAGGTTGGTCCAGGCGTCGGCGAACCACTCGTAGATGTCCGCGTCGGGCTTGTACTCGTGGGCGCGCATCGGCGTGGTCGGCATCGCGGCCACGTCGTACTCTTCGAGGAGGTCGTCGTAGGCCGCGGTGAGTTCCGCGCGGAGGTTCATCGCCTCCGCGTAGTATTTCGAGTGGTACTGCTGGCTGGTGTAGGCGCCCATGAGGAGCGTGAACTTCACGCTCGGGGGGAAGTCACCGCCCTGGGCGCGCCGCGCCTTGCCGAAGGCGTCGACCCACTGGGTGTCGTAGTGGCCCTTCCAGTTGTGGCCGACGCCCTCGCCCCTGACGGCGGCGAGGAACCCCTCGCAGTAGGTGACCGTGATGATGTCCTGGGCGTCGGCGTGGAGGGGGACCGACACGCGCTCGACGGTCGCGCCGGCGTCCTCCAGGTCGTCGATGGCGGCCTCGACGTGCTCGTTGACGACCTCCTCGTGTTCGGGGCGGTCGAACCCCTCCTCGACGACGGCGACCGAGAGGTCGGAGACGTTGCCTTCCAGCGATTCGGCGTAATCCTCGGTGGGCACCGTCTCGGGCTGGCGGGGGTCCTGTGGGTCCTCGCCGGCCATGACGGTCAGCGCCTCGGCGGCCGTCTCCACGTCACCCGTCATGGGGCCGGTGTGGTCGACGGTGTTCTCGATGCCGACGGCGCCGGTGTAGGGGACGAGCCCGTGGGTGGGCTTGTGGCCGACGATGCCACACCAGGCGGCCGGCGCGCGGATGGAGCCGCCCTGGTCGCCGCCGAGCGCGAGGTCGACCTCCTCGTTGGCGACGACGATGGCCGACCCGCCCGACGACCCGCCGGAGAGGTGGTCGGGGTCGTGGGGGTTCAGCGTCGGGCCGAACGCGCTGGAGTGGCCGTTGCCCGTGAACGCGAAGTCGTCCATGTTGGTCTTGCCGACGACGGTGGCGCCCTCGTCCAGCAGCCGGGAGACGACCGTCGCGTCGCGCTTCGGGACGTGGCCCTCCATGACCTGCGAGCCACAGGTCATCTCGACGCCGCCGACGGCGATGTTGTCCTTGACGGCGACGTCCCAGCCCTCCAGGCGGCCGCCCTCGGCGCCCTGGACCTCGCATTCTGTTATCCAGGCGTTGAGCGGGTCGCCAGTCCGCACGCGCTGGCCGGGGTCGCGCTTCCGTGGCGTGGTCTCGGTCGCCGGCTGGCCGAGGTCCCGGACGGTCTGGTAGGCGTCGAGGCTGTCGCCGAGTATCTCCTCGAAGTAGGCCACCTCCTCGTCGGTGAGGTCGAGGTGGAGCTGCTCGCCGAGTTCCGCTATCTCCTCCGCTGTCGGTTGGCGCAGGTCCATGTGATTTCCCATGACACAGGGCGACTTCATACCCCATGATGGCAGTTCTCGCCGGGGGAAGACTCATGTCGGAGACGTTAGATGTGGGTGTGGATGACGGACGTGAACCGCGTCGCCATCGTCGGCGGCGGCATCATGGGAAGCGGTATCGGCCAGGCGTTGCTCCAGGGCGGCTACGAGGTCGCGATTCGCGACGTCGAGGAGGAACTACTCGAAGAGGCACGCGACCACATCGTCACCGGGAACTACGGCCTCGACCGGGCCGTCGAGAGCGGCCACCTCACCGAGGCGGAGAAAGCGGCCGCCCTCGACAGGCTCGCGCTGACGACGGATATCGGCGAAGCCGTGGATGGCGCGGATATCGTCATCGAGGCGGTGCCGGAGGAACTCGCCATCAAGGGCCAGGTGTTCCGGGAACTCGACGACGTCACCGACGACGTCCCGCTCTACTCGAACACGAGCGGGTTCTCCATCACGAGCATCGCCAACGCCGTCGACGACCCCTCGCGGGTCGCGGGCGCCCATTTCTTCAACCCCGCTCAGATAATGGACCTCGTCGAGGTCGTCGAGACCGAGCAGACCGACGAGGCGCTCGTCGAGATGATGGTCGACCTCTGTGAGGACATCGGCAAGGACCCCATCGTCGTCGAGGACGCGCCGGGCGAATACGGCTTCGTCGCCAACCGCTGTTTCGGCGCGCTCGTCGACGAGGCAAAGCGGATAGTCGAGGAGGGCGTCGCCACCCAGGAACAGGTCGACGAGGCGCTCGAAAAGGGGTACAACTTCCCGGTCGGCCCCTTCTCGTTCACGGGCATCGGCGAGGAATGGGAGTGAGTCAGGCCGTGACCGTCGCCCCGAAGTAGAGGACGACGACGAGACAGAGCCAGACCGCGTCGACGAAATGCCAGTAGAGCGAGACGGTCTC
>JBDGQC010000157.1:3942-5941 GCA_042219375.1 Halolamina sp.
CGACGAGACAGAGCCAGACCGCGTCGACGAAATGCCAGTAGAGCGAGACGGTCTCGACCGACGTGTGGCTGTCCGGCGTGTAATCGCCGGCCAAGCCGCGGACCAGGAGGACGCCGATGGCGCCCGTCCCGAGGGCGACGTGGAAGCCGTGGAGGCCGGTGAGCCCGAAGAAGACGCTCGCGAACGGACCGTTCGTCGGAACGAAACCGTCGGTGACGAAATCGTAATACTCCCAGGCCTGTCCGGCGAGAAAGAGCAGGCCGAGGCCGAAGGTTGCGGCGAGCAGGGAGAGGAAGGTCCGCCGGAGCCCGCGTTCGAGCGCCGCCGCGGCGACGTGGATGGTGCCGCTGCTGGCCACGAGCGCGACCGTGTTCACGAGGACGAACGGCGAGAGGAGGGCCGGCAGCGTCTCGGGCGGCCACGCGCGCAGGTGGAGATAGCCGTAGGCGGCGAACCCGGTCCCGAAGGTCGCCACTTCCGTCGCGAGAAAGAGGGCCGTCCCCCACTCGAACGCTCGCGTGGCTTCGCCATCCGTCTCGCCGACGAAGCCCTGGTAGGTCCAGCCGCCGAGGCTGAACAGAAGCAGGAGCAGGGAGCCGCCGAGCACTCTCGGTCCCGTGGCGGGTTCCCGGCCGCCGTCTATGAGCACCATCGCTACGCCGGCGTAGACGCCGGCGGCGCCGAGGACGGTCAGGAGGGGCCACCAGCTGGCGTCGAACCCGCGCGGCCAGTCGCCGACCGCGGGGCTGTGGTGGCGCTCCGGATCGTCGGTCGACGCGGGCACGGGGGCTCAGTTCCAGGACCGCTGCTCGTCGGAGTCGGAACTGGACCGCGCGTTCTCGAACCGGTAGCCGAGGCTCCGGGTGAGCTGTCGGGCCGAACCGAGCGCTTCCTCGGTCGAGGTCATGGCGATGGTGCCGGTCCCGGCGTCCGCGTGGACGAACTCGACGCCGTCGAGCGCCTCCAGCTGGGCTTCGATGATGCGCTCGGACCCGCCACAGTCGATGCCTTGGACGTGGAACAGCTTTCGTTCCATATACGACCTTTACAGATGGTACGTAATAGCGACCCGAGACCGTATATTCGAATACGAAGAAACGGCTGAGAACAACGGTGGGGACCTGAATCGGATGGCTAGATGTTTCGTGTCCTTCCAGAACTACCTCTATGCTGACACGCTATCGCGAGGAAACCGCGTTCGATAGCGCCGAATCGGCGCGAGAAGCGGGTCGGCCGCGCGCGAGCGGGGCCACCCGGGGTGGCGGGTCGCTTCTCACTCCCAGGTGCTGACGCGCTCGCGGGTCTCCTCGACCCAGCGGTCGAGGTCGTCCCGGGCGTTCTCGACGCTCGCCGCGACCGTCTCGGCGGCGTTGGCACCTTCGTCCACGACGGTACTCGTCGTTTCGAGGCCGCCGGCGACGAACGCGACCGCCATGGCCACGACCGTCAGCCCCGTGACGACCGAGGCCACGCCGTCGATGCCGGCCATTGCGAGCCGCTGTGGACCGAACGCGACGTAGAGCTGTCCGAGGAACACCCCCGTGAACAGCAGGTTCAGCACGACGGTGTAGCCGCTGGGGGCCGTGCCCCCGACCTCCCCTGCCGGCGGGATGAGCCCGGCCAGGCCGAAGGCGTAGTGGATGAAGACCCCCGCGACGACGGCGGCCACGAAGATGACCGCGAAGACGACCGCGGCCATCCGCGCCCCGAAGTAGCGCTTGTGCGCCCGGACCAGCGGCGGGATGATGAGGTCGGCGTAGATGAACGAGAGCACGCCCCCGAAGGCGACGCCGTTGTTCCACAGCACCAGCGCGAAGGGGACGTTGCCCACCGAGCAGAGGAAGGTGAGCACGCCGACGGCCGTCGCGACGACGACGCTGACCACCACCCAGGAGACGCCGTCCGCGCCCCCGATGGTGAACAGGTCCAGCCAGAACGACCTGGGGACGAACGCTTCCAGGAGGCCGGCGATGAGGAAGCCGATGGCGATGTCCTCCCA
>JBDGQC010000157.1:6041-7319 GCA_042219375.1 Halolamina sp.
GACGGTGTCGGGGTCGCCCGGGTCGGCCTGCATGCCACAGGCCGCACACACCGACTCGGTGAGATTTCGCGCGTGCTCGCGGGCGACTTCGATCCACTCCTGGGGGACGTAGCGCCGGAACGCGAACGCGATGACGGCCACCGCGAGCACGCCCCCGGCGAAGTCCGCCGCGACGAACTGCCAGCCGAGTAATATCCACATCACCAGCCCGAGTTCGACCACGAGGTCGGTGCTGGCGAACATGAACGCGAGCGCCGCGGCGAAGGAGGCGCCCTTCTCGACGAGGATGCGCGCCGTCGAGGTGGCCGAATACGAGCAGCTGGAGGACGCAGCACCGAAGAGGGTGCTGAGGCCGATAGTCGACCAGTCGTCGTCGCCCAGATACCGCGTCATCTGGTCCTCGGTGACGAACTCGCCGATGACGCCGGTCAGGGTGAACCCCAGCACGAGCGCCCACCACGTGTCCCAGGCCATCGAGAGCGCGATAGCCAACCCCTCGAAGAGGGAGCCGAGTACGGACATCGGCCTAGATGACCCACCCGGGAGCGGCGATAGTTCCCCCCGAGAGCGCGAGCGAGACTGCGCCGACCAGCGGCCGCGCGCTGCCGGCGCTGGACGGGTCGGTCACCGCGGCGATGCCGCTGTCGGCGGGCCCCACGACAGCAGGGACCGACAGCGGCGTGTCCGTCGGCAACGGGGCCGACCCGCTGCGGACGCGCGCGAAGAGGAGGGCGGCGACGGCCGCCAGGAGGACCGCGCCGCTCGACACCGTGGTTAGCTGGAACAGACGTTCCAGTAGCCGTACCAGCCGGTCAGTAGGTTCGCAGACGCTTGGAGGGACTGTCATGATAGGTCGGGGGCGTCAGGGAACGCCCAGATGGACGTGGCGCTGGTAGAGATACCAGAGCGAGGCGAGGAACGTGGTGGCGATGAGCAGCAGCACGCCCGCCACCACGGCCGCGTTCGGCCCGAACAGGAGCTGCATCACGTAGTAGGAGACCGAGGGCACGACCAGGGCGGTGCCGAGATAGGCCCACCACGCGGGGCTCCAGCGTGCGTTGTCGCCGCTGAGCGCCTGGCTGTCCTTGTAGAGGACGTACAGCGCGGAGATGCTGGCGACCAGCAGCGTGAACAGCACGATGACCACCAGCGAGCCGTTGAGCACGGGTGGTCCCACCCCCCGGACGACGGGGATCGTCGCGGCCCCGAGGGCCGTGACGAGCAGATATATCGCGAGCAGTCGCCAGTAGCTAGACTCAGTCAACCCATGTATCTGTT
>JBDGQC010000157.1:7419-9326 GCA_042219375.1 Halolamina sp.
GCAGTCGCGGTCGTAGCGGAAGAACCGGCCGTCCTCTCCCGTGATGTAGAGGTGGTCGTCGGTGGCCTGCAGGTCCAAAAACTCCACCTGCGCGTTCTCGATACCGATGCGCGTCCAGGTACCGTCGGCCTCCTCGAAGACGTGGCCGGTGGTGTCGGCGGCGTAGAACCGCCCCTCGTGGCCGTCCATCGTGCGGATGGTCGTTCCCATCCCGGGTTCGGTGACCGACTCCCACTGCGGACAGCCGTAGTCGTCGGCTCGCATCGAGAGGATTTCGCCCGACCCGTTGGCGACCCGGAGCCGTTCGGCGCGGCGGTCGCCGGTGACCGCTATCGCTTCCCAGGTGCTCGTTTTCTCCTTTGGGGCTGTGTAATCGTGTTTCCGTCCGGTCTCGACGTCGTAACACCCGAGTGCGCCCGAAGACCCCGCGAACCAGACCCGCTTGTTGTCGTCGGTGACGTCGGCGGCGAACAGTTCGTTCCTGTCCGTCGCGGGCCCCGCCGGGACGACGGTCGTCCACTCGTGGTCGTCGCGTTCGGCGATGACGAGCCCTTTCGCTCCGATGGCGACCGGGCCGATCTCCGTTGAAACCACTTCGTAGAGCACCCCGTCTGTCGGCGTCTCCGCTTCTATCCACTCCTGTTGCATATCGTTCGGCCGACGTTCCGCGGCGGTTGCCGGTCGCTGTGCGCCTGGTCGTCGCGGGTAGCTTCTTCATGTGGTCGCCTAGTGGATGTTTCCGGGCTCACCGTCGCGGTTCGAGAGACACTGGTTCTGCCACTTGTGGTGAGCCTGGAGCTGGTGGTACCCCTCGTCGGTGAGTCGGTAGACGTTCGTTCGCCCGTCGAGCGGGAGCTTCTTGACGTACCCCTCGTCGACCAGTTCGGAGAGGTTCTGGTAGAGCCGACCATGTTTGATTTCGGAATCGAATTCGCTGTTCATCCGCTCTTTCAGGTCCTGACCGCAGGGCTGCTCCCCCCAGAGCTTCGAGAGCTCGAAGAGCAGGGACCGTTTGAACCCGGTGAGCTGGCTCAGCGGCTGTGGTTCGTGGGTGGCGACCGTACACGCGGGACAGGAGGAATCGCTCTCCTGAGAGGGACGGTTGTCCTGAGAGACACCGGTGCCCTGCGAGGAACGGCTTTCCTGAGAGACACGGGCGTCCTGTGGGGAACGGTTTTCCTGTTTCATAGGTGGCAGGCGGGAGGCCCCGCCAGACCGCGTTCGGGATTCGAACCCGACTCCGTGCCGGCCGTTCCGGACGCGGCGAACCGACGCATCGCTGGAGAAATATTTGCCGGTAACGCTCGCTGGGATGTCAGCCGAAGTTCGCCTTGTGGTCTCGGTAGAGCGCCACGGTGACGAACAGGAACGGCACCATCCCGACGATCGTCACTCCGAAGGCTACCTGCAGTAGAAGCGGGAGAGTGATCGAGTTGAAGAGATAGCCGAGCACCAGCGCACTCGCGGTGAGAAACAGCGTGATGCTGGCGATGGAAGAGAAGAACGCCGCCTTTCTCGTTATCCATGGTAGGTTCTCGGAGCGACGGAGCAGCTTGATCAGTATCGTTACCGGCGGAATCGACAGCGCGAGCAGTTGCAACAGGAACAGGGCGATCTCTTTGCCCATCAGTCGTCGCTTTCGGTATCGTCTTCGCCGAACAGCTTCCGTTCGACGTGTTCGATAACCTTCTCGACCTTGTCGTACAGCGAGGAGTTGTCCTGAGCCATAATGCACTCAGTCCGGACACTCGGCGATGACCGCCACGCGTGGAGGAATATATGTAGAACTAGCTATCCACGCCGGGGTCATCCGCACCCTGCGTCACCCGGCCCGAGCGTCCAATCTCAGGTAAGGCCCAGGACCGTAAAAGCACTAAGGATAATATATTTGGGTAGACCCCATATTC
>JBDGQC010000033.1:0-9316 GCA_042219375.1 Halolamina sp.
CTCGGCGGTCCCATCTCCCGTTCTCCGGCATCCACACAACCCGCTAGCTGAGCCGCAACTATTCACCTCTCTCGCGAACGCGTCGTTTCAACTGAACAGAGCCGGCCGCTGCGAGCCGAGGTTGCCGATACGTCGAAGCCCTGTTCACCGTCCACCAACCCACCTGAAGAGATTATCCCGCTCGACCACCGAGTACTCGTATGCAGTGGCGCAACCGACCGAACAGCACATCCCGAAGCGAGGACGTGAGCGCCTCGAACCGGAACCCCACAGGGGAAGCGCCGTGACCGACCCACTCCCGGCCGAACACCTCTCGCCCCTCGCCGCGCTCGTCGACGAGGTGCTCGCGGGCGTCGGCTACGAGGTGGCGACGGCCATCGACGCCGTCGACGACGCCGTCCCTGGCTACGGCGGGCTGTTCGACCCCGCGACCACCCCGGACGAACTCCGTGGCGCGCTCGAAAACCTGCGAGGGTCGGGGCTCGCCCGGCCCACCGTCCCCGAGGCGACGAGCGACGCGTTCGTCCTCTACGTCGACGGCAGTTCACGCGGCAATCCCGGGCCCGCCGGTGCGGGCGCCGTCATCATGGATGCCACGGAGGCGGAACTCGCCCGGCTCGGCCGCCCCGTCGGCTCCCGGGCGGGGAACAACACCGCTGAGTACGTCGCCCTCCAGCTCGGGCTCTCGGAACTGCTGGCTCGCTACGAGCCGGGCAGCCTGGAGGTACGTATCGACTCGATGACGGTCATCCGGGACGTTTGGGGCGGCGACGACCCGACGGAGCCGGGCGTCGAGACGTACAGCGACGCCGTCGCGGCAGCGCTGTCCAGCATCCCCGAGCACGAGTATACCCACCTCGTCGACAGCGAGCCGAACCCCGCCGACGCGCTAGCGACGGTAGGCGCCGATATCGCGGCCTTCGGACCCGGATAGTCGAGGGACGCCGGCACGGACCCGGCCGACCCGCCGGGGCCTCGGACGACTCGCGCCAGTCGAAACAGGCGAAAAATGCGATGCATGGGTCGGCTACCGCCGAGGCGTCCTTCACCGACGGAACAGGTCGTGGGTCTCGGAGCAACGGCATCGATATCCAGGCCATATATCGATACGACAGTTGAATGAACTGATTGGCAAATTACACGAATTCTCCGGCGGGTCGCGCTGCGTGGGGTTCGGCGGTGGGATTCGTGAGCGCTGAACGCCCGGTGCTGGCCCGCTGCAGCGGTCCAGAGCCCGACAGAATCGCCGAAATCGGCCCACGCCTTTTCACCCGTCGGACCTGTACGATTCCGTAGGTAGCTGTCGATGACCCAACTCTCGGCGACGACGCTCAACCTCTTCGTGAAGTGCAAGCGCTGTTTCTGGCTCCACGTCAACGAGGGGATCGAGCGCCCGGAGCTCGGGTTCCCGTCGACGATCGGCGCGGTTGACCAGCACATCAAAGAGCAGTTCGACACCTACCGCGGGACGGGTCGGCGCCCGCCCGCGCTGGAGGACGTGCAGATCGACGAACGGCTGGTCGCCGACTCGGCGCTCGTCTCCCGGTGGCGCACCTGGCAGACGGCGCCCAAGTACGAGGCGCCGGCGCGGGACGCGACGCTCGTCGGCGCGCTGGACGACCTCCTCGTGACCGATGCCGACGAGCTGGTCGCCTTCGACTACAAGACGCGGGCGTCGCTCCCGGAGACGCCCCACGGCCACTACCGCCGCCAGCTCGCCGTCTACACACTACTGTTACGGGAAGCGGGCCACGCCACCGCCGACTACGGCGTTTTGCTTTACTTCGTCCCGGCCGGCTTCACCGCCGAGGGCCGGTTCCGTTTCGAGACGGCGCTCCGGCGCGTCCCCGTCGCCGTCACGGCGGTCCGCGAGCTGTTCGAGGCCGCAGCCGACACCGCGAACGGGGGGATTCCGCTGCCGGACGCGGACTGCCAGTTCTGCGAGTGGTGTCACCGAAACAGCGAGCACGCGTCGTTCGAGGAGTAGCCGGGAGGCCGGCGTGACTCGCCACTACCGAAGCTCGCCTGACTCGCCCGGTTCGGCCCCTGCAGTTTTCGGGCTCGCGAGCCGTCACGCGACTGATGAGCACAACGGCGACGTTCCTTGGTCGGTTCCAGCCGCTCCACGAGGGCCATTACCGGACCATCCGTCGCTACCGGGACGAGTACGACGGGTTCGTCCTCGCGCTCGGCAGCCCCCGGAAGGCCCGGACCGAGCGAAACCCGCTTACTGCCGACGAGCGCGAGAAAATCATCCGGGAGTGCTTCCCCGACATCGAACTCGTGCACGTGCCCGACGAGGACCGCAACGAGTCGGGCTACCCGACGTGGGGACGACGCCTGATTGACCGCACGGGCGCCGACGTGGTAATCTCGGGCAACGACCTCGTGCAGCGAATCGTCCGCGAACACACCGACGCGACGGTCCAGCAGCAGGAAATGCATGCGCCCGACCGGTTCTCGGGAACCGAAATCCGCCGGCGTATCCGTGTCGGCGAGCCCTGGCGGAGTCTCGTCCCCGACTGCTGTGAAGACGCCGTCGCGGAGCACGTCGACGTGATCCGGCGAACGGGGTCGGCTGACTGATTCGACGAACCGGCTCGGACGATTGGACCTCCCAGTATCACCCGTGCTCACGCCGGACGCTGCTCGGGAGGAACGCCTCGCGAGGCTCACATCCCTCGGGCGTTCCGTCGCGGTTCCCCGACAGGGTTCAATCGGCCCCTGCACCCGCGCGGTCGGCCCCGGCGAGACCAATCGCCTTCCAGCGGTCGGACCGGAACCGGATCCAGTTGACCACCGCCCGGGTATAGATGTCGCCCCAGATTGCCGCGAAGACGGCAGGCAGGCCGAGCCCGAGCCCCGGCGCGACGGAAACACCGAAAAGCGAAATCGCCAGCCCCGTCGGGAGGGCAAGCGCCGCTATCGGCAGCCGGACGAGGTAGTTCCCCACCATGGTGCCGTAAAACGGGAAGCTGGTGTCGCCGGCCCCGCGGAGCGCCCCCCGCAGGGTGCGGCCGACGCTGAACCCGGCGACGACGACCCCGCTGACGTAGATGAACGTCACCGTCAGGTCGACGTTCTCGGCGCTGAACAGCAGCGCCAGGGGCCGTGCCGCGAGAACCAACACGCCGGCGATGAGCATCTGCGTTGCGAGGGCGATTCGCACCGTCTGCCACCCGTACTCCTCGGCCTCCTCGTCGTCCCCGCCGCCGATGGCTTGCCCGACGAGCGTGCTCGACGCGGTCGAATACCCCCACGCCGGCATCATCGCCAGCATCATCAAGCGCCGCCCGATGGCGTAGGCGGCCACGACGTTCGTCCCGAGCGCGGCCAGGACGAACAGGAACGGGAACCGGCCGAACGACTGGGCCAGGCGCGTCCCCGAGAGCGGCAGTCCGACCCGGACGATTTCGCGCATGATGCTGAGGTCGAACTGCGGGCCGCCGACGTGCAGTTGAACCGAGTATCGCCCCGAGAGGAGCACGCCGGTGAAGATGAGCGCCGCGAGCGAGTTCGCGATGACCGTCCCGATTGCCGCCCCGGCGATTCCGAGTTCGGGCGCCGGGCCGAGCCCGAAAATGAGTACCGCGTTCAGAAGGATGTTCGTCGGCACGGAGACGGTCCGGATGTACATCGGCGTCTGGGTGTCGCCGGCGCCTTGGAGCGCCCGGGCAGCGATCATCCCCCAGAACCGGAAGGCGACCGAGAGCATGATGAGCCGCAGGTAGATCGCGCCCAGCCTGATCGCCTGGGCGTCGTCGGTAAGCAGGTCGATCAACGGCTCCGCGTACACCCACCCGGCGGCGGTGAGGGGACCGGCAATCGCCAGAGCAAGCCAGAGGGACTGTTTGATTGCGAGGTCCGCCCGGTCGTACTCCTCGGCGCCGTAGAACCGCGAAACCACGCTTATCGTACCGCTGGAGACAGCAAGGGACAGGCCGAGGGCGATGAAGAAGTACTGGAAGCCGAACTGGAGCCCGGCGACGGCAGCGGGGCCGAGCGCCAGACTCACCATGAAGAAATCCGCCGTCCTGAGAAGAGTTCGGAGGCTCCCGGTGACCATCACCGGCGCGGCGAGTTCGAAGGCGGCCTCGCCTTTCTGCCGGTCGACTACGCCGAGCCGGGCGAGGCCGGCCGGAAAGAGAACCAACGTCGACCGAATCAGCTCACGAACCGTCCCCGACACACCCACCCTTGACGGGCGAACGGGCTATATGTATTCGTGTTCCGGCGAGCGGTCACGGCCGTGACGACGCCGACCGTTTTTGGCGGAATCCCGTCGAGTCACAGGAAACGGGGGTTCGTGTCCAGAACGACTATTCCCAACGCGTCCTCACGAGAGAGTATGCCAACTACTACCACACTCGAACACCGCATCTCCCGCATCGTCGCCTATCAGACCAGCCCCGAACAGCCCGACAGGGTTCCGGCGCGGAGAATCATGCTCCACGCCTGCGCACACGGAAGCGTGCCGTACGACGAGTTCAGCGACGAACTCAGAGCGGCCCTCGACGCCGGGGAAATCGAGGAGGTAGAGTACGGCCTGTATCGCGTCGCCGAGAGCTGACCGCGCGGCTGACGGCCTTCAGTCAGTCGGCTGTCCGCGCCTCCGCTCCCCCGTTGCTATTAGGGGCCCGATGACGGACGGAGGCGTATGGCCGACGAAACGAGAGACGACACCACAACCAGCAACGACGCGGACGGACAGGACGCCGAAGCCGAGGATGGGGGCGTCCCCGCGGGGACCGTCGAACTGCTGGCGTATCTCGATGCACAGTACGGCGACCGGTTCGATGCGGAACGACGCGAACGGCTGCGCGACCGCGTCGCGAGCCTCCGGGTAGCCGGGGAGACGCTGAGCGAGGCGGACCTCGAGAACGGCGACGAACCGGCGACCACCTTCGCCGCCTACCGGGGTGACGAGTGATGGTCGACGAGCGGGTTCTCGTCGGCTCCATCGAGGAACTCGGCGACGGCCTCCGGGCGGGCAAGTACACCGTCCGAGAGCTCACCGAAGCCTACCTCGACCGGCTCGAACGGGTCGGCCCGGAGCTCAACGCGGTCGTGACAATCACCCGGGAGCGCGCGCTCGACGCGGCCGAGCGCCTCGACGCCGAACTCGACGCCGGCGAGGACCGCGGCCCGCTTCACGGGATTCCGTTCGGTGCCAAGGACCTGCTGGCCGTCGAAGGGTATCCGACGACGTGGGGTGCCGAACCCTTCGAGGACCGGGAAATCGACGAAACGGCGACCGTCATCGAACGGCTGGAAGACGCCGGTGGCGTCCTCCTCGGGAAGGTTGCGACGGTCGAACTGGCCGGCGGCTTCGGCTACGAGCAGGCCGACGCGGCGTTCACGGGCCCGGGGCGCAACCCCTGGGAGCCGGACTCCTGGAGCGGTGGCTCCTCCAGCGGACCCGGCTCGGCGGTGCCGGCCGGCCTCGTCGGCTTCGCCATCGGAAGCGAGACGTGGGGCTCCATCCACGGCCCGGCTGGCTACTGCGGCATCGCCGGGCACCGCCCCACCTACGGCCGGGTGAGTCGGAACGGCGCGATGGCGCTCTCGTGGACGCTGGACAAGCTCGGCCCGATGTGCCGGTCGGCTAGTGGCTGTGAGACCGTCCTCGAAACCATCGCCGGCCCGGACCCGGCCGACGAGACGACGGTCGACCGACCGCTCGATGACGGCGCCCCCGCGGAGCCGACGATCGCTGTCATCGAGGACGCGGCGGCGGACGCCCAACCCGCAGTCCGGGAGAACTACGAGGCTGCGCTCGATGTCGTTCAGGAGTTCGCCGCTGTCGAAACTATCGAACTCCCGGACCATCCGTACGAGGAGGCGGCCCGGACCGTCATCGCCGGCGAGGCCGCTGCTGCGTTCGAGGACCTCGTCGCCGACGGCGCCGTCGAGGAACTCACGGCGCCCG
Source organism: Halolamina sp. (assembly GCA_042219375.1). Taxonomy (GTDB): domain Archaea; phylum Halobacteriota; class Halobacteria; order Halobacteriales; family Haloferacaceae; genus Halolamina. The sequence goes on from JBDGQC010000033.1 coordinate 5,930, forward strand.
CCGACCGCGTCGGCGGCTACGCCAATCAGACCGTCCTCGCGAAGGACTACATCAACGCGATGCGGGTCCGCAAACGGGTCCAGCGTGACCTCGACGAGACGCTGACGGGCTACGACGCGCTCCTGACCCCCACGCTCGCGACTGTCGCCATTCCGACCGACACGACCTTCGAGGAGTACCGCGCCGACCACGACATCCCGCCGGTCGGCGCCGCCGCCAACCTGGCCGGGCTCCCGGGCGTGACTGTCCCGAACGGCTTCGGCGAGCGTGACCTGCCGACGAGCATCACCTTCACCGGCCGGGCCTTCGACGACCGGACCGTCCTCGACCTCGCGGCCGCCTACGAGGCGCAGACCGACCACGTCGACTACACAGACCTCCTGTGAACCGCCTCGGGGTCAAGCCCCGATGCTTCTGTCTTCCCGCAGTTTAATCGGACACTCCCACCGTCCTCGACGCCACACCCCGAGATGGGTCACGGTCGTCTCGAACGGACGAGTGGGTTGCGGTCGGGGCGTCCACGGCCCCCGATGCCCGCCGTCGCACCTTCCGAACTTGGGGAAGGCTGTTGAGAGCGGGCACATTCCAATCTTGATGCTTCTTGATGCCTTTCACGGCGATGTTGACGCTTGCACTCCGGTCGCTGTGGTCTTGATGGGAACACGACCGGCATTTGAACCGCTTCTTGTTCCGGTTCGCTCGCTCCGTGTGCCCGCACATCGGACACCGTTGGCTCGTGTACTCCGGGTTAATCCAACCCGTCGGAATCCCCTCGAATGCTGCCTTGTACGACGTATAGAACTGGAGGGCGCGGAACGGGAGGTGGTGCAAGCGTCGGTTCATCCGCGTGCCGTAGTCGATACTGTCGCGCATCTCTTTGAGGTCTTCAAAGACGATGCACGGCTTCTCGAACTGACGACTCCACTCCACGACGTGCCGAGACACCTTGTGGAGTCGGTCACGAACAAACCGTTCCTCACGCCCTTCCAGCGTGTCGTGCATACTTGACTTCTCTGCGTTCTGCACGCGCTTTCGCATCGTGAAGTAGCGATGGCGCTCGAACTTGATCTCGGGGAAGTCGATGACCAGCGTGTCTTCGACGCCATCCTCTGAGAGTGCGGTAAGGGCCACGTTGTCCTCGTTCACGTCCACGCCAACGACCGTCCGCGAGTCTTGCTTGTCTCGAACGGTCTGCTCGGTATTGCGGATATTGACGTGGAGTTCCGGCTCACCGTCACACCACAGCGTCTCGGACGTTGTGACCGTCCACTCGTCGCCCGTGAGCGCGGTCTTGAGAAGATCGAGGTGAGCATCACTTCCGCCAAGGACGCCCTTGACGTGTTTGTAGGGTTTCGCGCTGATACGGAACGCCACGTCGTCGTCATCGGTGAGCGACAGGTTGTAGCCCTCCTTATAGTTCCCCCGGAGCGGGTACGTGCCATCCTTTGTGTGGCTGGGTTTGCCGAAGTCGTCGTGCTCGTAGTAGTTCTCCATTGCCCCGAGTGCCTTGGCGACGATGCGTTGGGTCGTGTTCTTCACGAGGTCGGCATCGTCTTCGAGGCGAGGCGAAATCGATTCCCAGTCTACGCCCTCTTTGGCGAACCGGATGGTTTCGTTGTACACTCGGCGGGCTTCGAGCGTGGCGTCGTACAGCAGACCCTCGTTGTCACTCTGGATGTCGAGTTGGAAGTCCAGCGTCTTGACGAGGGTCTGTGAGTCAGTCATTCTTCGTCTTGATCGGTGGGTTCTGAGGTTCGGACGACTTTCACGTCGGCCCCTCGCCAGCGTTTGGGAACGGTGACGTGGGCGCTATTTCCGAACGGCTTGACCTCGCCGTCAAGAACTTCCTCGCCGTCGATTTCAAAGCGATTCGTCATACCTGTGTATATCCTTTGGATATACTTAACTGTGTTGGTAGAGTGTGTTCGATATGGGCGAGAAGCGGTCGAATCACACGGTGTACAACGTCAACTACCACTTCGTATGGTGTCCGAAGTATCGCCACTCGATACTCGAACCAATCGAAGACTCGTTGGAAGCGAGTTTTCGGGACGTGTGCGACGAGTACGGCTACGAGATACTGTCGTTGCACATCTCACCAAACCACGTACATCTGTTCCTCTCTGCTCACCCGAAGCACGCGCCGAGCGAGATGGTTCGGACGGTCAAGAGCGTCACGGCCCGGAAAATGTGGGAACAGCACGAGTCGTTCTTGGAGGAGTATCTGTGGGGTGGTGGGTTCTGGGAACGTTCGTACTACATTGGGACTGCGGGAACCGTCTCAACGGAGACGATTGAACGGTATATCGAACGAACAGAACACGTCTAAGTGTCGGCTTCACCCTCGGGGTCAAACCCCGAGGCACTCGCCTTGTTTTCTCTGTAGAAACCCGTGACGCCGCCGTTTTGCTCGGCCGGGACTTCCGTCGGCTCCTTTACGGTACTGAACACGGCATCGGTCACAGAGTCGGGTAGCGGTAAGTACAGACGAACTACTCACCGCGAGCGAACGAAGTGAGCGAGCGGGCCAAGATCCGACCGTCGGGAGGCTCGCAGGCTTTTGGTCGAGCTTTTGCCAGGGAGCGAGCACGGCGGGATCGAAGATCCCGCCAGCAGCCGGGCGTAGCCCGGCGACGACAGCGAGCGACCGCAGCAAAAGGTCGGTGGGTGACGTAGTCACTCCCCGTCGATAGGCGTCCACGAGGGAAGGGTTCCTCGCGGACTGGTTCGGAGTAGTTCGTACCCCAATACAAATGTTAGGATGCTTATATCACCACCTAACTTAGTGGTAGAGTCCTAACTGAGAAGGGGGAGAGAGACAGAAAAAGGCGTCAATCGCCCGCCGCCGGGTCGATGCGGGCGAGCCGCATCGCGTTCCCGGTGACGCCGAGGGTCATCCCGGCGTCCCCGATGAGGACGGCCGCCCAAATCGGGACGAGGCCGAACGGGACCGCGAGCGCCAGGCCGCCCTTCGCGGCCAGGCTGACCCAGATGTTCTGCCGGATGACGCTGTTTGCGTTGTGAGAGAGTTCGTACAGGTAGGGGAGTCGCGACAGGTCGTCGCCCATCAGCGCGATGTCCGCGGTCTCCAGAGCGGTATCGGTCCCGGCGGCGCCCATTGCGATACCGACCGTCGCCGTGGCGAGCGCGGGGGCGTCGTTGACTCCGTCGCCGACCATCGCCACGCCGTTGTACTGCGCGTCGAGTTCTCGGATCGCCTCGACCTTGTCTTCCGGGAGGAGTTCCGCCCGGAACTCGTCGACGCCGACCGCCTCGGCGATGGCGCGGGCGGTGCGCTCGTTGTCGCCCGTGAGCATCACGACGTGTTCGATGCCCAGGTCGTGGAGCCGCTCGAACGCCCGCTTGGACTCGGCACGGACGTCGTCG
>JBDGQC010000098.1:0-2046 GCA_042219375.1 Halolamina sp.
ACGTCGACGCCATCGTCACCGAGAGCGGCCAGTTCCCGCCCGAGAGCGTCGTCACCCTGATGCGGGAACTGTTCGGGGAGGGCGCCGCGCGACCCTGGGAAGAATGACGGTGCTCTGTGCCGGCCACGTCAACTGGGACGTGACCCTCCGGGTCGAGCGCCTGCCCGAACCGGACGGCGAGGTCGAAGTAATCGAGCGGGTCCAGCGCGGTGGCGGGTCGGCGGCCAACGTCGCCGCCGGACTGGCAGGACTCGACATCCCGGCTGTGCTGTTCGGCAGCGTCGGCGACGACGAGATGGGCACCCACGCCCTGGAGGAACTCCGCGACGCCGGCGTCGATACCACCCGCCTGCGCTCGGTGCCGAACGGCGAGACGGCGATGAAGTATCTGGTCGTGGACAAGGACGGCGAGGTGATGGTGCTCTCGAACGCCGGACGGAACGAGGCGTTCACCGCCGAGCACCTCACCGGCGGGTTCGACGCCATCGACCACCTCCACCTCACCAGCCAGCTTCCCGAAACCGCCGCGGAGTTAGCGAAGCGGGCCCGGGACGCCGGCGTCCCGGTCAGCTTCGACCCCGGACGCCGGCTGGGCGACCGCGATTACGCGGAGACGATTGCCCACACGGACGTGCTGTTTCTGAACCAGCGGGAGGCAGTCACGCTCGTTGAGGAGGGCGACGCCGCCGACTCGCTCACGGAATCCACGGCGGTGGTCATCAAGCTCGGGGCCGACGGTGCCGAACTCCGGGGGCCGGAAGGCGTCGTTCACCACGGCGGCTTCGCCGTCGACCCGCTCGACACCACCGGCGCCGGCGACGCCTTCGCTGCGGGGTTCATCGCCAGCGTCCGTGAGAACGGCGGCCTCGACACCGCCGACTTCGAGGCCGCGCTCGAACTCGCGAACGCCTGCGGCGCAATCGGGTCCTGCGAGACGGGCGCGCGGGCGGCCCTCTCGTGGGACCGCATCGAGCAGTTCCGCCGGACGTACTGAGCCGAGAGTTCAAACCGGAAGGCGAGCCACTCCCCCCGATGCGCTGAACGACGCGCGGGGTGAACACGGCGGGAGTGCGACACACCACCTCGCGGCTGAACGGCGCCGGTTTCGGGACGAACGCTGTGTCGCCTGTACGCCACTCATGACGCTGCCCGAGCGCTACTCCTCGGCGCTGCTCTCGACGACATCGACGACGGGGCCGTCCCCGTCCGCGGTCTCGTCGTCACCGGGGGTCGGGAGGAACGGCGCGATGAGCGCCGCGGCGGCGACCAGCCCGAACTTGATGCGGACCGCCTCGACGTACCACTCCGCCGGTTCGAGGTCTTCGGGGTTCTCGTATCCGGCGAGCACCATCCGGGTGGTGACGTCGATGACCTTCCGGGGAGCGACTGCGCCGACGATGCCGGTGACGAACGCGAGTGCGCGGAGCAACATACCCGGACCTACGGACCACAGCGAGTAGGCAGTTCCGGTTAGTAGGGACTGCTTACCCCCGCCGCTATCGACCTGAAAAACACAGAAGGGGCGGCGCTACTCGTAGAGCCAGCTTTCGTCAACGCGCTCCCAGTCGAGCAGTTCCTCCTCGTCGAAGAACAGCGAAATCTCACGCTCGTTCGAGCCGGGGTCCTCGTGGTCGGAGGCGTGGATGACGTTCCGCCCGAGGTCCAGGCCGAGGTCGCCGCGGATGCTTCCGGGCGGGGACTCGGCGGGGTCGGTTTCGCCCATCATGTGCCGGACCTGCCGGACCGCGTCCTGGCCCTCCCAGACCATCGCGAAGACGGGCCCGGAGGTGATGAACTCGACGAGGCCCTCGAAGAAGGGCTTGCCCTCGTGCTCGCCGTAGTGTTCCTCGGCGAGGTCACGGTCGATCTGCATGAACTTCCCGCCGACGAGCTTCAGGCCACGGTCCTCGAAGCGGGAGACGATCTCCCCGATGAGGCCGCGCTGAACGCCGTCGGGCTTGACCATGACGAACGTGCGCTCGTGCTCGCTCATTCTTCGGTCTCCTCGTCCGTGGACTCGGCTTCCTCCTCAACGGCCTCGTCCGT
>JBDGQC010000098.1:2146-9257 GCA_042219375.1 Halolamina sp.
CCTCGTCCGTGGACTCGGCTTCCTCCTCAACGGCCTCGTCCGTAGGCTCCTCCTCGGACTCAGCTTCCGCGGATTCGGTATCCTCTTCGGCTTCCGCCTCGATTTCTTCGGCCTCCTCCTCGGGTTCAGCCTCAGTCGCTTCCTCGGCCTCGACTTCCTCTTCGGTCTCTGCCTCCTCCTCGGCCTCCGCTTCAGCCTCCTCGGCTGCCCCGCCGCGGCGGTCGCTGCCCTCCTCTGTCCACTCGAGGTCGCGGGGCTCGCGGCCGAGGTCGGCGTTCTTCTCGCATTTCGCCGAGCAGAAGTGGGTCACGCTGCCGTCCGTGTGGACGAGCATCGTCCCCGTGCCGGGCTCGATCTCCGCGCCGCAGTAGTCACAGTCTCGTGTCTGGGGCATCAGGCACCTCCGATGGAGTCGGCGTCGCGCTGGGTCTCCCGAAGCTGGAGGATGTCGCCCTCCCGCACGGGGCCCAGGACGTTGCGCGTAATGATGCGGCCCTGGTCCGAACCGTCCTGGATTCGGCACTTGACCTGCATCGCCTCGCCGTGCATGCCGGTTTTGCCGACGATCTCGATCACCTCGGCGGGCGTCGAGTCGCCGCCGGTCTCCTCTTCTGCACTCATACGTTATCGGAGCTCCTCGACCTTCTCGCCGATGTCCTCGACCTCGTCCTCGGCGTCCCCGGCGTCGACGATGCCGGCGGCGGCGCTCCCGACCTCGAGGCCGGCGGCGTGACCCAGGTCGTCCTGGGTTTCGACGAAGACGACGGGAATACCCTTCTCCTCGGCGAGTTCGGGGAGATGCATCACGATCTCCTCGGGCTGAACGTCCTCGGCGACGAGGACGAGGTCCGCGTTGCCTCGCTCGACCGCCTTGGTGGTCTCGTTGGTTCCTTTCTTCACTGTGCCGGTGTCCCGTGCGACCTCGAGCGCGTCGAGCGCGCGGTCGGCGAGGTCGGCGGGGGTCTCGTAATCGACGTAAACTGGCATTAGTTTGTCACCTCGAACTGCTCGCGGGCTCGACCGCCCCACCGGATTCGCGTCCCTGACGATGGGGAGGGTCATCAACCCCGAACAGGCTCTGCCCAAGAATTCGCCTGGGGTACGTAAAAGCGTGTTCAAACCGCCGGGAGTGTGATAGAGAACGCCACGCGTCGGTCGAAACCGGCAAGCGGGGGGCGGGCGAACCCCGGGGTATGACCCTGCCGTCGCTCGCCGCCGCACTCCGCGCGGAGGCCAAGCGCGCCAACGAACGGCGCCTGCTCGTTCTCGCCGGCGACGCCCACGCGACCCGCGCGGCGGCCATCGACGCCATCCGCGCCGCCGACATCCCGATTCCGGCGTGCACGGCCGTCTCGACCACCGCGGAGTGGCCCTTCGAACACGTCGGACCGCGCGAAACGCGCGAACTGCTCGGGCGGACACAGGGGGCAATCGTGCTCGACGGTCACGACGAATGTTCGCCGAACGCCATCGGCCGAACCGTCGGCGCCGTCGACGGCGGCGGCCTCTATCTCCTGCTCGCGCCCGACCTCGATAGCTGGCCCGAGCGCCACGACGGGTTCGACGAATCGCTCGCGGTCCCGCCGTTCGACGCCGACGACGTGACTGGCGAGTTCCGCCGTCGACTGGCGGGCACGCTCCGTGACCACCCCGGCGTCGCTATCTGTCGGGTCGGGGAGGCGTCCGACGAAGACGGAGCAGCGACTACTACCGAAATCGTGGACGACGGGCTCACCGACCCGTACCCCGAACGGTCCAGCGAAACCCCGGAGCGGCCGGAGGACGCCGCGTTCCCGGCGGATATCTACGCCGCTTGCCGAAGCAATGACCAGGCCGAGGCGGTTCACGCGCTCGAACGACTGGGCGGAACCGATGATGCCGAAGACCCCGCAATCGTCGTCGAGGCCGACCGCGGGCGCGGAAAATCGAGCGCCGCAGGCCTCGCAGCGGGCGCGGTTGCCCGCGAGGGTGCGGACGTGCTCGTCACCGCACCCGAGCGCCGGAGCGCGAACGAACTGTTCGAACGCGCCCGCGAGCGCCTCGCCGCGACGGGCTCTCTCGACGCCGACGAAGACGGGAGCCTGGTGGCCGATTCCGGCGGCCGCGTGCGCTTCGCCCGGCCCCCGGAGGCTGCGGACCTCCCGGATGACCCGGACGCCGTCGTCGTCGACGAAGCCGCCGCCCTTCCCGTCTCCCTGCTGGAAGAGTTCCTCGCCGGGCCGCCGGTGGCGTTCTGCACGACTGTCCACGGCTACGAGGGCGCTGGCCGGAGCTTCGACGTGCGCTTCCGCGCGAGTCTCCGGGAATCCGACCGCCCGGTGACGGACGTACGCCTCGACGACCCGATTCGCTACGCCGCGGGCGACCCCGTCGAGAGTTGGGCGTTCCGTGCGCTGCTGTTGGACGCCCGCCCCCCCGTGGCGCAGTTGGTCGCTGACGCCGCCCCGGAAACCGTCGAGTACGAGGAGCTCACTACCGAGCGCCTGCTGGCCGACGAGCACCTGCTCCGTGAGACGTTCGGGCTGCTGGTGCTGGCCCACTACCGGACCGAGCCGAACGACCTCGCCCGCCTGCTGGACGCGCCGAACCTCACCTGCCGGGCGCTCGTGCACGACGGACGGGTGGTCAGCGTCGCGCTCCTCGCGCGGGAGGGCGGGCTGAGCGAGGCGACCCGGGAGCGCGTCTACCGCGGCGAGCGCATCCGCGGGAACATGCTCCCGGACGTGTTCACCAGCCAACTCCGGGACGAAACCGGGGGCGAACCGGTCGGCTACCGCGTGATGCGCATCGCCACCCACCACGCGGTCCGCTCGGGCGGACTCGGCTCCCGTCTCCTCGGCGAAATCGAGGCGGAGTTCCGGGCGAACGACGGGCGTGGGGCCGACATCCGCGGCGAACGGGTGGATTACCTCGGCGTCGGCTACGGCGCCACACCCGACCTGCTCGCGTTCTGGCGGGCGAACGGCTACCGGACGGTCCACCTCTCGGTGACGGAAAACGACACCAGCGGCGAGCACTCGGCGCTGATGGTCAAACCCCTCACGGCGGCGGGGAAGACTCTCGCCACGCGACACGGGCGCTGGTTCCGCGAGCGCGCACCGGGGGTGCTCGCGAGCGCGCTGGAGAACCTCGACCCGGACATCGTCCGCGGTGCCCTCCGGGCGGTGGACGACGCCGTCCTCGCGGCCGACCCGCCGCTCTCGGAGCGAGACTGGCGGGTCGTCGTCGATGCCGCCAACGGTCTGGGAAGCTATCTCGCCGCGCCCGCGGCGTTCTCGGCGTTGGCGGTTCGGGAACTGGTCTGCGGCGAGGCGGGCCTCGACGCCGATGCACAGCGGCTCCTGGTCGAGAAGGTGCTGCAGGCCCGGAGTTGGGACGACGTGGCCGAGGACCTGGGGCGGGTTTCGACGCGGATGACGATGCGGGCGTTCGGCGACGCCTGCGAACTGCTGGTCGCAGCGTACGGCAGCGAGGCGGCGATGGAGCACCGACGGCGATACCAGGACGGCTGACCCGCTTTACCGGCCCGGGTGCGGGGATGGCTGCGGGTGCCGCCGACACACAGAAGGCCGCGCGGTCCAACCGTCGACCGTGCCGACCTGCACCGAGACGGAGTGCGACCGCGACGCCGCCGTCGTCGTCTACGTCCCGTGGGCCGAAGACCGCCCGGTCTGTGCGGCCCACGGCCGCGTGCTGGTTCAGCAGGACGGCGTCGTCGCGAAACCGATAACGGACGCGCCGGAGTGGGGCTAATCCGCGGGTTCGTCGGCCTCTCGCGGGTCAACAGCCATCATCACCTCGTCGACGTACTCACCGGCGATATGGTAGTGGTCCGCCCGGACGGCCTCGGTCTCCCACCCGTTGTCTTCGAGGAAGCTGATCGCCCGCTCGTTGGTCGCGGGCACGGAGTTGTAGAGCTTCTCGTACCCGTGTTCGCGGGCCCAGCGCATCCCCCGCTCCAGCAGGAGTCGGCCGATACCGTTGCCCCGGTAGTCGGGGACGAGGCCGACCGTTAGCTGAGCCGTATGGGACAGTTTTTCGGCCTCCGGGAGGTCGAGATGGACCCACCCCACGACGTCGTCCGCTATTTCCGCGACGAAGAACAGCCGGGACATCACGTCGTTGTGCCGGATGACCGCGCCGTCGTAATCGAGTGCGGCGGCGACCGTCTCCGCCTCGATGTAGGTGCCCTCGCTGGCCACGGTGTCGACAGCCGCCTCCAGCGCCTCCCGGTCGCCCTCGTCGGCGGCCCGAATCGTCACCGTGTCGCCGTCGACCGAGTGGACCTCGCTCTCGTCGGTCGTGTGAGCGATCTGGAGTTCGTCGCCGACCTTCCGAATGTAGCCGTCCCGCCGGAGAACCGTCAGGTGGTGCCCGAAGGCGGTGGGGTCGAGGTTGAGCGCCCGCCGGGCGTCCCCTTCCCGTACCCGGCCGTGGCGCTCCACGTAGTTGTAGAGGTCCTCCCGGTCAGAGTCGTCGAACGTCAGCCGGTCGGTGAGTTCCATGCTCCCTGGTAACGGTTACCAACTACATAAGGGTTGTTCGGGAACCGGCGGCGCTACTCCGCCTTGAGCCCGGTTAATAGCCGCGCGACGGCGACGATATCGTGAGTTTCCAGCAGGAGTTCGGCGGCGCCCCGCACCGTCGCGTCCGACTCGTGGGTGACGCCGTGACAGCGGGCGAAACACTCCAGCCAGTCCCGGGTTGCCCGGCGGAGCAGACGGTGCTCGCGCGCCGAGAACCGCGGCGGGTCGTCGCCCGTCCGGGCCTCGACGTAGCAGGCGACGACGGGGCCGAGGCCGTCGCGGGCGGCTTCGAGCGCGCGCTGTTCGTCTGGTTCCGTGACCGCCTCGGCGTCAGTCCACTCCCGGCGGGCCGCTCGGGCTTCCCGAGCCAGTCGTTCGATACGTTCGGCGTACCGCGACGGCGGTGGTCCCTCGCCGTCGGGGGGGATTCCATCGGCGGCGGCCGATGGGCCCGTCGCGCGGGACTCGCCGCCAATACCCTCGGAGTCGGTCACCGTTACCCCTCGTTGAATTCCACGCCCTTGCCGCCGCGGGGGTGCTCCCACTCGGTGTCCGCGACGACGGCACAGGTGCCACACTCGACGCAGGGCTGCGTGTCGAGGCTGACGACCTCCTTCTGGTCGCCGTTGGCTTGTACGGTCTCCCGGCGGTAGCAGCCTCCGCCGAACCCCTCGGCGCTGACCGGGCAGGCCGTGACGGCGGTGCCGCTGGCGGCGGCGGAGTTGTCCGCCAACTCGATATGAGGGTTGCCAACGTCCGTATCGTAGGTCAGGTCGCCGATGCGGTCGGCCAGGCTCGGCGGCTCGACGTCGTTCTCGCCATCCACGGGCGACCCGAGTTCCTCGGCGACGACCGTCGGGAGCGTGACGTAGGGCGTCTGCGTGTCGGGCGCCATCATCGCCAGCGTCGGCGACGAGTAGAGGTCCTCCAGGCGGTCACCCAGCAGGCGGACGCCGAACCGGCCGACCGCGGAGTCGAGTATCGAGTCCGTGAGATTGGCCACCGGTTCGGGTTCGCCGAGTGCGCTCGCCACCTCGTACCGCCGGGGTTTGAGCTTCTTCATCACCCCCTCCTGCCGGAGTTTGCGCTCGTAGAGGTTGCCGGTCTCGGCCGTGTCGCCGCGGGCCTTCGCCTGTACGTACGACTCGGCGACGAGGCCGCCGGCGGTGACAGCGTGGTTCATCCCCTTGATGATGGGGCCCTGGGCCTGCATCTGCCCCGCCGCGTCGCCGACGAGACAGAGCCGTCCCTGGTGGGGCGACTCCAGGGCCACCTTCTTCGAGTCGGGGACGAGTTTGGCGGAGTACTCCCGTTCGACGTACTCGTCGTCCTCGATCCACTGGCCCATGAACGGGTGGGTCAGCAGCGCATCGAGCAGTTCGTGTGGCTCGGCCTGCTCGGCCGCCAGCGAGTCGAGGTGGAACACGGACCCGACCGAGAGCGAGTCCTCGTTGGTGTAGACGAAGCCACCGCCCCGGACCCCCTCGAACAGGTCCCCCGAGAACAGGTGAGCAGCGCCCTCGCCCTCGTCCACGCCGAACCGCTCGTTTACCGCGCCGTCGGGCATGTCAACGACGGCTTTGACGCCCTGGAACCACTCCTCGGGCTCCTCCCAGTCCATCAGTCCGGCGTCGCGGGCGAGTTCGGAGTTCACACCGTCGGCCGCGACCACGAGGTCCGCCCGGATGGGGTCGAGTTCGTCGCAGGTCACGCCGACAATCTCGCCGTTTTCACGGAGGAGCCCGTTGACCCGAACCTCCGTGAGCAGGCCGCCGCCGGTTTCGCGGGTGCGCTCGTGGACCCGCTCGGCCAGCCAAGAGTCCATCTCCCGGCGCAACACGGCGTCGGACCAGGCCGTGTCGTGCTCGTGGAGGTCAGTAATGTCGAAGCTCTTGACCTGTGAGCCGGCGACGTTGTGGAGGTGATACTCCGTTACCGGGCGTTCGCTGGCCGCCTCGCGGAACCCGGGGAACAGCGAGTCGATGGTGTAGGGTGCGGACTCCTCGGCGTAGATGAGGCCGCCGGAGACGTTCTTCGACCCGGCGTCGACGCCCCGTTCGAGCACCAGCGTCTCGACGCCCTCGTCGGCGAGCGCCGCGGCCGCGGCCGCACCCCCCGGCCCACAGCCGACGACCACCGCCTCGTAGTGCTCGTAATCGTCGTCCCGGGCCGCCGTGTCGTCGCTCGTGGATTGGCTCATTGTGAATCACCTCGGTCCGCTCCGGTGCTACTGCCGCCGTCGGCCAGCGCCTCCATGTCCATCTCGCCCTCCTCCAGCGCGGTGATGAGTCGGGGAAGTACCTCGAACAGGTCGCCCTCGATGAAGTAGTCCGAGAAGTCCCGGATGTCGGCCTCGGGGTCCGTGTTGATGGCGACGATGGTGTCGGACTCGTCCATCCCGACCTTGTGCTGGATGGCGCCGGAGATGCCGGCCGCGATGTAGAGGTCCGGTTCGACCACCTGCCCGGTTTCGCCGATCTGGCGCTCCTCCGCGGTGTACTGCTCGACGTGGCCGTCGAACTGGTAGGAGCCGGTGACGATGCCACGGGAGACGCCCACGTCGGCGTCCTCGAAGCAGTCCGCGA
>JBDGQC010000136.1:0-9196 GCA_042219375.1 Halolamina sp.
GATTCGCTCACCCAGTGTCGGTTCGTCCAGGAGGGCGGCTGGGGGAAGCGAATCAACGACAAGTACCGCGATGCCATTAACGCCGCGACGGGGTGGGAGCTCTCGACCGAGGACGTGGAGGAGGTCGGCGAGCGTGTCTACAACCTGGAGCGGCGCATCAACGTGGCCCGCGGCGTCGCCTCCCGGGAGACAGACACGCTCCCGAAGCGAGTGCTGGAGGAGCCGATTCCCGACGGCCCCGCCGAGGGGATGTACTGCCCGCCGGAGGAACTGGAGGCGATGCTGGAGGAGTACTACGAGTTCCGGGGCTGGAACGACGACGGCTCGGTTTCGGCGGCGACGATGGAGCGGTTGGGTCTGGCCGAGTAGGCGACCCGCGAACTACCGCTCCCATCGAATCCACTCGCCGTGCTGTTGGTACGCCAGGAGCCGCTGGTGGTCGAACTCGCCGTCCTCGACTCTCGTATAGTCGAGCCAGACCGCCTCCTCGCCATCAACGCCCTCGGTGCCGGAGAGCCAATGGACGGTACGTTGCGCTCCCCGATTCCGAATCGCCTCGCGGTAAGCGGTCTCTGCCTCGTCGGGTAGCTGATAGCGGACGTGCGTGTCGTAGACCACGAGCGGCGTGTCCGCCTCGAACTCCGCGACGGCTTCGGGAAGCAGTTCCGTCGCGTCACCCTGTCGAATCTCGGGCGGGTCGTCCCGGACCAGGTCGCAGGCAGCGTCGAGCAGGCGATGGCGCTCCCTGTGTTCGGGCCAGACGAGCGCCTTCAGCCACCGCGCGTCGGCGGGGTCGGTCACGTCCAGCGGGTTCAGGTCGATACCCAGTCGGGCGGCAACGGGCGGCATCGTCTCCTCGGGGAGCGGCGGCGCTCGGTCGCCCCTGATTTCGCTCTCGATGGTGACGGGTGAATCGGGCCCGACAGTCGCGCCGTCGCCGTATTCGTAGCGGTAACTGTCCCACCGGAGGTTCAGACCGGCCGAGGGCCCGACTTCCACTAGAACGAACGGCTCGCCGTCGAGACGTCGACTGACGAACTCGAACCCGGGAAGCAGTCCCGCACAGCGGCGGACGGCATTGGTCTGGGTCCTGCGGTGCTGGAACGTCTGTTCGAGGACCGCTGCGTGGTCGAGCGCGAATTTTCTGAACGGGGGGAACGGGTCCTCACCGGCCGGGTCGGCCTCCGCGTTTTCCACGAGTGCGGCATCGACGGGAACTGGGTCGGAGACGACGGTCGGGTAGAACCGCGCGAGGTCGGAACCGGCCTGGTCGCCGTCCGCACCGGCAAGCAGGAGTGCGTGCACCCCGGCGAGCAGGAGGTGTGGTGGTGATTTTCCGTCCGGCACTTCGCCAGCGAGGTCAAGCAGCGCGTCGTCCTCGGCGGTGCCGCGGGCGAGTCGCTCGTAGAGCGGTGAGGTGCCCACGCACCAGTCAGCGAACCCCTCGAAGGCCTCGGTGAGGGACATAGTCGCTCTTGGGGTGGGGTCGTGTTGGCCGTTTCGCCCCACCGGCTTGCCCGAAACGACGCCTGTTTGTAGCCGACGGTGAAATCCGGTGGCGTGAGCGACAGTTCCGGGAACGCGGCCGGCATGGTCGCCGGCCTGTTCCTCATCTCTACGGCGGCGGCGGCCTACGAGATAACCCCTTCCAGCGTGCTCTCGCTCATTCAGGCGTCGCTCGGAGTGAGTCCGACCGCTGCGGGGGGGCTCATCAGCGTGATGTACGCGACCTCCGTCGTACTTAGCCTGCCATCGGGAGCCCTGGTGGACCGGGTCGGCCCGCGGCGCGTGGTGACGGCCGCGGGCGTCGCGCTCGCCGTCGCCGGTGTCTGGGGCTGGGCGGCCGCGGAGGCCGGCTCCTACCTGCTGTTGCTCCTCTCCCGCGTGCTCGGCGGCGGCTGCTACGTCACCATCTGGAACGCCGGGGCGAACGTCGCGGGCAACGCCGTGGGCCCGGACCACCGTGCCACCGCTGTGGGCGTGTTCACCGCCAGCGCGCCAGTCGGCTTCTCGGTCGGTCTGTTCGGCGCCCCCATCGTCGCCGGTGCCGCGAGTTGGCCAGTCGCGTTCCCGGCGTTTGCGACGGTCGGCCTGCTCGGTGTCGTACTGTTCCTGTTGTCCAGCCGCGGGCGGTCGCTGGGCGTCGACGCGGAGACGCCGGACCGGGCGGCGTTCCGGGACCTGTTCAGCAACCGAACGGTCTGGCTGCTGTCGACGCTCTGTTTCCTCGGGTTCGCGCTCTACCTGTTTCTGAACTCCTGGCTCCCGAGCTATCTCGCCGACGGGCTCGGGCTCTCGCTGTCGGCTTCCGGGCTGTTGACCGCGCTGTTCCCGGCCGTCGGCATCGTCGCCCGCACCGTAAGCGGCGCGGTGTCGGACCGCCTGTTCGGCGGCCGGCGTCGTCCGGTCGTGCTCACGGCGTTCCTCCTCGCCACACCGGGCGTCGCGGCGTTCGTGCTCGCGAGCGCCATCCCGGCGATCATCGCTCTGCTGGTCGTGGTCGGCTTCGCCATCCAGACGACCATCGCCTTGCTGTTCACCTACGTCGCCGAAGTGGTCGACCCGACCGTCCGCTCGACGGCCGTGGCGCTGGTCACGAGCGTCGGCCTGCTGGGTGCGTTCGTCGCGCCGCTTGCGGCCGGCGCCATCATCGAACGGGTCGGCTACGAACCGACGTTCCTCGTCGCGGGCGTCGTCGGCGCCGTCGGCATCGTCGTCGCGTGGCTGACGCCTGAAGTGAGCGATGTTCGGCCGGAGATGGGGAGTTAGCGGTCGGCCAGAAGTCGGAACTACCCGAACCGACCGCGGGAGCGGTCATTGGCCGAACTTTCAGATTCATGAACCGGAGCGGAGGATTCACACGTCTCCAGCGCGACACCCCAGATATGGCACAGATAGAGGTCGACCTCCCCGACCGCATCACCGGCGAACTGAACCGTCTCGTCGAGTCCGGCGAGTTCCTCAACCGCGAGCGCGCCGTCGAGGACCTGCTCCAGCGCGGCGTCTCCGCGTACGACATCGAGGAGGAACCCGGCGGGATGGAGGAGATGGAGGAAGACCTGTTCACCCAGGCCGTCGAGGACCAGCAGGACCCCGCGATGCAGGAGGACCACGGCGAGGACGAACCGACCTTCTGACGGGGAGATTCTCCGAGAGCGTGACCGCACGCGAACTCGACACAACCAGAGACGAACGTCAGCGTCGAGAAGGCCGTGGAACTGGCGGCGACCGTGGACGTGGCGTAGCGTCAGTCAGTCCCCTCTTTCGCCCCGCAGAGCACCCGGAGGTCCGCCAGCAGCGTGTCCGCATCGCTCGCCAGCAGCCGAATCATCGGCTCCTTGCCCACGGCGCCCTCGTCGACAACCGCCGCGGGCGTGCCGTCGCAGTTCCGAAACGCGTGGTCGGTCCCCCAGTCCATCGTATCGGCGTCCTCGGGTTCGTCCCTGCGGTCGAACCGGCCGACCGGTCCCGACAACTCGGAGAGCCGTCCGCCGGTGGCGGCATCGTGTTTGACGTTGAGCGCGAACCGGAGGTCCGGGTCGTGCTCGCGGGCAGCGAGTAGCACCCGCGCGACGTGGCTGGAGGCGCCGAACCGAACCGGTCGGTCGCTGGTTATCCCGTCGACGGTTTTCGTGAGACGGCCCTCGACGGCGGCGGTTTCGTCTACTGCCTCGGCGTAGGGGGTGGCGCCGACGACGTTCATCCCCACCTCGGCGAGCACCGGACGGACGGGGAGGGAGGTGACACCGTCCCGGAGCGTGCGAACCGCCTCGGCTGTCGCGTCCCGCGCCGCGCGGTTACGTAGTTCGGCGAGGTGATGGACCGGCCCCCGTCCTGCTCCAACCGCAAGGGGGTAGCGAATCGCCCGCTCGATAGCCGCGACGGCGTCCTCGACGGCGGCTTCGAGGGAGAGCCCAGCGGCCAGCCCCGCCGTAATCGCTGCCGAGAGCGTACAGCCTGAGCCGTGGGTCTCCGTGGAGTCCACGCGCGGATGGTCGTACCGTCGGGTCGTCTCGGGGGTCACGAGTAGGTCCGTCACCGTCTCGCCTTCGTCGTGTCCACCCTTGATAAGCGCCGCGTCGGCCCCCATTTCGAGCAGTTCCTCGCCGGCCGCCTCGGCGGCGTCGAGGTCATCCGGGGTGATGCCCGTCAACACCGCTACCTCGTCGCGGTTCGGCGTCACCAGGGCGGCGTGGGAAAGCAGGTCCTCGTAAGCCGCCTCGCCGTTGACCGTGAGCAGGCGGTCCCCGGAGGTGGCGACCATCACCGGGTCGACGACCAGCGGGAACTCGGCGTCCGCGACGCGGTCGGTGACAGCCTCGACGACTGGCGCGGCGGCGAGCATCCCCGTTTTCGCGGCCTGGACGTCGAAATCGTCGACGACGGCCTCGTACTGCGCGGTCGTCTCGGGCACCGGGAGGGTGAACGACCGCTCGACTCCTCGGGTGTTCTGTGCCGTCACGCTCGTCACGACGCTCGTCGGATAGACGCCGAACGCGGCCATCGTCTTGATGTCGGCCTGGATGCCGGCGCCCCCGCCTGAATCGCTGCCGGCGATAGTGAGCGCGACGGGTTTTGAAACTGGTGCCGGGCGTCGGCTCATCGGTCCACCTCCGAACCGGTGACCGCTGACATCCCAGTCCCACGGAGCAGCGAACGGGCGAGGTAGACGAACACGGCCACGAGCAGACCGACCGCACCCCAGATGGCGGCCGCGAGCACGGTAGCGGAAATCATCGGCGCCCACCTCCGAGTCGCGCGACACCGGCCGAGAGCGTCTCGAACTCGAACGCCGTATCCGAGCGAGCAATCGCGGCGAGCGAGACGGCCAGGGAGACGCCGGTCGCGCCCGCGAACGCGAGAAGGAACGACGGCGCGGGGAGCGGAACCCCGAACGCGCTGAACAGCGGGTTCGTGATAGGGAAGTACGCGAGCCCGACCGCGAGCCCGGTCGTTCCGGCGGCGAGCGCGCCGTTCTCGGTGAGCGCTGGCTGGAAGAGGCCGAGCAGGAACGGGGCGAAGACGGCAGCCCCGAGCAGGTCCGCCAGCAGGAACAGCGCCAGCACGTCGTAGCCCTGCGCGCCGACAGCGACCGCGACGGCGGCGACAACGAGCGTGAGCACTCGCGCGACCCGGCGGAGCGTGGCGTCGTCCGGGCCGTCCAGTACCCGCACGGCGTCAACAGTCACCAGCGCGGCGATAGCGTTGAGCATCGTGTCGGCCGAACTCGTCACGAGCAGCGTGGCGATGGCGACCAGTGCGACGCCGACCCACGTCGGGAGCGCGGTCGTCACGACCGAGAACAGCGCGATGCCGGGCGCGTCGCCGACGACGCCGAGGCCCGCCGCGACGACGCCGAACAGGCCGGCAAGGAAGACCATCGGGACGACGGCGAGTGCGGCGAGCGCGAACCCGCGGCGGACCGCATCGGTCGATTCCGCGGCCCAGACTCGCTGCCAGAGCCCCTGGTTCAGCATGTTGGCCCCGAGCACCGCGAAGCCGACGTAGAGGCCGAACTCCACGCCCGCGGGATTGGTGAGCGAGAGCGTGGCGGGCGCGTCGGCGGCAACCGTCGCATGAACCTCCGAAACGCCGCCCAGCGCCAGGACGGAGCCAGCGAAGCCGACGATGAGCAACGGAATCAACAGCAGCGCCTGCACGGTGTCAGTCGCCAGGCTCGCCGGAAGCCCGCCGTAGGCGGTGTACGCCAACGCGAGCGTGCCCACGAGCACGGCCGTGACTGTCGGCGGGACGCCCGCGACGAGCGCGAGCGCGAGCGCGACGCCGGTCATCTCGGCGGCGAGGAAGACGAACATGTAGAACAGCGAAACCACGAGCACGAAGGCGTAGAACCGCCGGCCGAACCTGGCCAGCACGTACTCCGTCAGCGAGTGGCCCGCCGGCATCGTCTCCCGCAATCGGGCTCCGACGGGCACAAACAACAGCAGCGGGACCGCACTCCCGAGCGCGTACCCGAGTACGGCCGGGAGCCCACCGAAGGCCGCCCCCGCCTCTGCAGGGGCGAGGAGTATCCATACGCCCATCGAGGAGGCGAGCACGGACGCCGCGACGGTGCCCTCGGCGGCCCGGCCGCGTGCGGAAACGAGTAGTTCCGTCGACGCCATCCGGCCCCGGACCGCGCGGAAGCCAGCCACCGCCGTCAGGAGAAGTGCGACCCCCGCGACGGCGACGGCGGTTCCGGTGCCGACCATCAGCGCCCACCTCCGGTTGCGTGTGGTTCGATTCGCCCCGACCATCCGCTGAGTACATCACTCCGGTGCATGTGTCCCGTGCAGTTCTCCACGACTAATAACTTAGTGGTACAACTGAGTAGTACCAGTCACGACGAGGACGGGGTCGTCTACGATTTCAGCCCCGAGATGGAGCCCGGTCCACACGGTAGATTCGGGCGCCGACCTCACCATCGCAACCGTCGCCAGCGCGGAGACGATGGAGGAAGCGAGCAAACTGGCCTACTGCGACGCGATGCGGTTGCTCGCCGCGGAGCACGGCTTCAGTCCGACAGAGAGCCACACGTTCGGGAGCCTCGTCGGCGGCCTGGAGATATCTCAGGTCGTCGACCCGCTCGTGACGGCGAAAAAGGCCGTTCCGAGCGCGTACGTCTCCGCGCCGTTCTGAGGCGGCGAGGCCTGCCACGATGTCGAACTGTTTTGTCGGGCGTGGACTACATCTACACGATGGAGTATCTGAAACGAGCCTCCGGCGGCGAAACCGACGACGGAACGGTCCGTGACCGTGTTCGGGACATCCTCGACAGCGTCCGGGCCGACGGCGACGAGGCGCTTCGGGAGTTCACGGAGCGGTTCGACGGCGTCGAGCGCGAGAGCCCGCGGCTGACCGACGACGAACGCGAGCGAGCCATCGACGCGCTGGACGACGAGGCACGGGACATCGTCGAACACAACCACAATCGCATCAGCGCGTTCGCCGAGCGGCAGTTCGAGAGCCTCTCGGCGTTCGAGGCGGAGTTCGGGGAGGGGGTTCGTCTCGGACAGACCATCCGACCTATCGAATCCATCGGCGCCTACGTCCCCGGCGGACGCTATCCGCTGCTCTCGTCCGCCCTGATGACCGTCGTGCCGCCGGCCGTCGCCGGCTGTGACCGGGTTGTCGTCGCCACGCCGCCGGCCGACAATGGGCTGCCGCACCCGGCGACAGTATACGCGGCGGACCTCGCCGGCGCGGACGAGGTGTTCGTCGTCGGGGGCGCACAGGCAGTCGGGGCGATGGCCCTCGGCACCGAGACGGTCCCGAGCGTCGACAAGATTGTCGGACCGGGCAACGCCTACACGGTTGAGGCCAAGCGCCAGGTGTTCGGCGAGGTGGGCATCGACATGCTCGCCGGCCCGTCCGAGGTGCTGGTGCTGGCTGACGGGACCGCCGACCCGGAAACGGTGGCCTGTGACCTGCTCGCGCAGGCGGAGCACGACCCGAACGCCCGGCCGCTGCTGGTCTCGACCGACCGGAGCCTTGCTCGGGCCGTTATCGACGAGGTCGACCGACAACTCGACTCGCTCGCGACGGCCGACGTCGCGGGCACCTCCTGGGAGCAAGAGGGGGAGGTTGTCGTCTGCGAGGACGCTGCGGCGGCCGTCGAACGGACCAACGAGTACGCACCCGAGCACCTGGAAGTTCACACAGCCGACCCACGGGACCTGCTGGATGACCTCCACAGCTACGGCTCCGCCTTCCTCGGGGAACCCAGCGCGGTGGTCTACTCGGACAAGTGCGTCGGCACGAACCACGTCCTCCCGACGGGACGGGCCGCCCGTTACACCAGCGGGCTCTCGGTGTTCGACTGCGTGCGGACGCCGACCCACCAGGAACTCACGCCCGAGGGCGCCGACCTGGTTCGCCCGTGGGCGGTCGAACAGTCCCGCCACGAACACCTGGAAGGGCACGCGAAATCAGCGTTCATCCGCGAGGACGGCGCCTCGCTGGATGACTACGCCGACGCCGGTTACGACCTCTGAGTTCGACGCGCGAACAGCCCTACTGCCGGTCCTGAGTCCGATTCCGGACGCGGTCGAGCCATTCGGGAGCGACCGTGCCCGGCGAGGCGTTCAGCCGCACTCGGTACCGGTGGCGGGTTGTCCCCGGCTCCCGAAGGAACGCCTCCCCCCACGAGTCGGCGCGTTCCCAGGTGAACGTCGTGTTGATTCGGTAGACGCTCCCGGTATCGGGGTCGACGAGGATGCGACCGGACGCCGACGACACGTACAGGGACTGCGAGTTGTTCCGGCCCTCGACGCGTGTCCATCCCGTGGTCGGGGCGTAGACAGTCGCCTCACGGTTCTGGTACGTCGTCGTCCCGACCTGCTCGACGGGCGCGACGGAGAGCAACGACGCACCCAGAAGCGAGACGTCCCAGACCTCGCTGAACGAGCGTTCGGACCGGTTATCCGCGGTGTAGAAGACCTGTGCGGACTCGTTGACGGAGACGAGTTCGTCCTCGGATAGCTGGGACAGCCGCTCCTGGAATTCGGACTCGTTGTCGTAGGCGACGCGTGTATACTCCCGCTCAGGGGTGAGATACACGTCCTGCCGAATCGCTCCGTCACCCCAGACTACCTGCAGTCGGAGCGCCGACCCGTTGTACGTGTACCGGATGCGGTAAAAACGAGAGTCGGCGGTCGTCCCCTCACCGGTGTACAGCTCCTCGGTCACTACGAACGAGTTCGCGCCGGTGGCCTGGGCCATCTCGAACGGGCCGTCCAGTTGATACGGGGTATCCGGTGGCTCGCTCGGCGCCGGGTTGTATCCAAACCCGGCATAGCCGCCAGCGATGACGACCGCGACCACGAGCACCGCGGTGATGAGCCTGCGACTCCCGATGGCCATGTCCGGGGCGGTTTGACTGGACGAAAAAGTAACTGCCGAAACGTGTTCGAAAACGTATGTATCGTCGGGGGGAGCGGCGCGACTACCGTTCGTAGAGCAGCGCGGATTCGGGCTCCCAGCCGACGACGACTTCGTCGCCGATCTGGTAGGGCGGGTTCCGCGTGAGGTTCTGTGACTCCACGCTCACCTCGGCGTCGATGCTGTCGAGGCGCACGTCGTAGCGCGTGCTCGTCCCACGGAAGACCGACTCCTCGATGGCCCCGGAGACGACGTTCGCGGTGTCGAGGTCGTCGTCATCGATGTGGAGCTTCTCCGGCCGGATGACCAGGTTGGC
>JBDGQC010000045.1:0-9059 GCA_042219375.1 Halolamina sp.
TTCGAGGCCCCGGTGACGCTCCACAACGACGCCGACGCTGGCCTCATCGGCGAGCGGTTCTACGCCGCGAACCCGCCCGAGAACATGGCTTACCTCACGATATCCACCGGTATCGGCGCCGGGGTCGCCGTCGACGGCGAGGTGCTCTCCGGCGTGGAAGGCAACGCCGCGGAGGTCGGCCATTTCGTCGTCGAACCGGGGGGTCTCTTCTGTGGCTGTGGCGGCGAAGGGCATTGGGAAGCCTACTGCGCGGGTACCAGCATCCCACAGCACGCCCGGTCCCTCCACGAGTCCGAGGGTATCCAGAGCAACCTGTCCCTGGATGTGGCGGAGTTCGGTGCGGCCGACGTGTTCGCGGCTGTCGGCGAGGACCCGCTGGCGGACCGGACGGTCGAGGCCTGCACCCGGTACAACGCCATCGGCGTGGCGAACATCGTGCACGCGTTCGCGCCAGAGACCATCTATGTCGGGGGCGCGGTCGCCCGTAATAACGCGGAATTGGTGGTCGACCCGCTCCAGGAACGCGTTGCGGACCGCGTGATGACAACCGCTCCCGAAATCCGTGTCACCTCCCTCGGCGACGAGACGGTAGTACGCGGGGCGCTCGCGGCCGCGATAATCACGGCGACCGAGGACCGCACGCTCGCTGACTGAACGGTCGCTTCTCGACGGTGGATGGGTTTTTGTTCCCGGGTGGCAAACCAGCCGAGAACTCGGTTACGCGACGACCATCGGAACACGAACCCATGACCTTCGACCCCTCACCAGTCACCATCGTCGCCACGCTCGGCCCCGCGTCGGACGACCGGGAAACCATCGACGCGCTGGCGGACGCCGGAACCGAAATCGTTCGCCTCAACGCCAGCCACGGCACCACCGCCGACAGGGCCGGCATCATCGAGCGCGCGAACGCCCTCGATGCGGCCCGCGAGGATACCCTGGCGGTGCTGCTTGACCTTCCCGGCCCGGAAATCCGCACGGCCGCGACCGACGAACCCGTTCACTACGCGGTGGGCGACGAGGTCCGACTCGTGGCAGGCGAGAAGCTAACGCCGAAGGAAATCGGCCTCTCACAGTCGCTCGCCGGCGTCTCGGCGGGCGACCGCGTGTTGTTCGACGATGGCCGTATCGAGGCGACGGTCCGCCGGGTCGCGGACGACGCGGTGCTCGCCCGCATCGACGACGGTGGCGACCTCTCTGGGCACAAGGGGGTGAACGTCCCCGGCGTGGATTTGGGCCTCGACATGATTACCGAGCGCGACGAGCAAGAACTCGATTTGGCCGCACGGATGGACGTGGACTTCGTCGCGGCGTCGTTCGTCCGTGACGGCGAGGACGTCTACAGGGTGAGCGAGGCCCTGGAGGACCGTGGCGCCGACATTCCGGTCGTCGCGAAAATCGAGCGCGCCGACGCCGTCAGCAACCTCGACAGCATCATCGAGGCCGCGGGCGGCGTGATGGTCGCGCGCGGCGACCTCGGGGTCGAGTGCCCACTTGAGGAGGTGCCGTTGATTCAGAAACGCATCATCCGGCGGTGTCACGACGCCGGCGTCGCGGTCATTACTGCGACGGAGATGCTGGACTCGATGACGACCGAGGGACGACCCACGCGCGCCGAGACCAGCGACGTGGCCAACGCGGTGCTGGACGGCACCGACGCCGTGATGCTCTCCGGCGAGACGGCTGTGGGTGACCACCCCGTTCGGGTGGTCGAAACGATGGATCGCATCGTCCGCGACGTGGCTGAAAGCGAGGAGTACGCCGAACAGCGCGAACAGCGCGTGCCAGCCGCGGGCGACTCGGGCACGGACGCGCTCGCGCGCTCGGCCCGCTATCTGGCCCGGGACGTGGGTGCGACGGCCATCGTCGTTGCTACCGAGTCGGGGTTCACCGCACGAAAAGCCGCGAAATACCGGCCGGGAGTCCCCATCGTCGCCGCCACACCGGACGAGACAGTCAGACGCCGCCTGGTGCTGCATGGCGGTGTCGTCCCGCGCCATGTGGACCTCTCGGCCGCGGGCGCGGACGCGGTCATCCACGATGCCATCGGCGCAGCGTTGGAGGCCGATGTCGCCGCCTCGGGCGACACGGTCATCGCGCTCGCGGGGATGATGAGCGATATCGAGGGCGTGGACACGACCAACACGCTGAAGCTCCACACCGCGGCCTCGGTGCTTGCGTCGGGCCGCGCGGCCGTCGATGGCTACGTCTCGGCCCCGGTCCACCGCGTCAGGGACGGTGACCTGACCGGCCTCCCTGACGGCGCAATCGCCTATCTGGAGACCGAGCTTGACGGTCGATTTACTGGCGACGTGAGCACGCTCGGTGGCATCATCGACGCCCACGGCGGCATGACCAGTTACACGGCCATCGTTGCTCGGGAGGTCGGCATCCCGATGCTCGCCGACGCAGTCCTGCCGGGGTCTGTCGGGGACGGAACGACCGTGACGGTAGATGGCCACCGTGGCGTCGTGTACGAAGGAGCGGTCGACCGTGGACACGGCGCGGTTCCGGGCAACTACGAGCGATGAGAACGGTCCGAATCGGCGACGACGGTCGGAAACCTCACACGAACCACGCCCGGCAACGACGTGACTGGCCTCAGCCGCCTGAGGTGGCAAAGGCTAAACCGTCGCCGACGTATCTTCAACCATGCACGAACAGACAGGTGACTCAGGGTGGCCCCTCATCCCCAATGGAGGTCCCCTTCGATGACCCGTTTTAGCGACATCGTCGAAACGCGGCGACAGCAGCGTGAATCGGCCGAGGAAACGGAGCCATCGAACGGGCCGTCGGAAACCGACGCCGAGAATCTGGAGGAACCGGCGTTCCCCTTCGCGGCGGCGTCACAGGAGGAAATTTATCCCCGAGAATCCACCTACGAACGGTTCGAGGACTTTCGGGATTTCGAACTCAAACGCGACCTGCGGGACCGGGGACTCCGCAACCTCTCGGGGCGGGAACTCGACGACGCGCTCCTCCGGCTTGCGATGGCTCACGGCGAGGCGTACGCCGACCTGGTCGAGACGGCGCGACGGGAGTCGTAACGAGCGGTCGACCGTTCGGGACTGCCCGGAGCTACCCGGACTATATAGCCGTCAGTACCGCTCCGGTGGAGGGCGTACGACCATTATAAGCGGTTATGTCGGGGCACTCCTCCGAGGCATGTATGTCCCAGACTGCGGTCGGTCGGGAACAGGTCGAGGAACGGTTCGAGGCTATCCGGTCGGTACTCCGTCGCGAGCGCAGGCGGACGACCGACGAGCGGCGGGCCTTCCGCGCGTTTGCTGAACAGGTTTCGGAGTTACAGCCGACGGCCGGTCCAGCCAGCGGGACTGGGTCTGTCGAGGCCGGCGGTGGGACAGTCGTGACGGCGGAGATGTGGCCGCCAACGACGCCGCAATCAGTCGCGGACCTCGACGCCGTCAGGCGCGCGTACAAGGAGACGGTGATGGACGTGTCCTTCTACGAAGCCGAGTACGGCGACGACTACGAGGCGAGCGTTACGTCGGAACTCGGGTCGGAAGTCGCCCTCGCTGTCACCGAACCGGACTGTTTCACACCCGCGGCCAAGCGCGCCCTTCTCGCGAGTGTGGAGCGCGCGACTCGCGAACGGACGGTGCTGGTCGAAACCTGCAAACGTGAACGGGCGGCCGTCGATGATGCCGCGGACGCGTTGCTGCCCCTCGCCGAGGAACTCGACTCGCTCGCTGCCACCCTGTTCGACCACATGGGGTTCGGGGGGCTGGACGCCGCCAGGAACCGATTGCTGTCCATCGAAGCGGACTGCGAGACGGCGGCGACGACGAGACAGCGGACGATCCACCGGCAGCGGGACCGGCACTCGCTCCCGACCGACGAACCGGACATCTGTGCGTACCTCTACAAGGACCTCGACGCGACGTACCCGATACTGGCGCTCTGTACCGACCTCGCTGACCGTGCATCGGACCTCCGCCGCCACACCGAACGCGCGATGAGTGGCCGGTCGTAATCGCTCTCTGTTCGACGGGCCCCGGAAGCACTAACTGCATCATTCGCCAACCAGCATACAGCACCTTGGGAGAACAGCGACCCCACGCCAAGCGTCACGCCGCCCACGCTCTTGGCGGGGGACCGGTCGAGCCAACAGTTCGAACAATTCACCGTATCCACAGTTCCCACAATTTCCACTATGTCCGAACACGCTGAACATCCGACTCACGTCGCGTTCGTCTGTGTCCAGAACGCCGGTCGCTCGCAGATGGCCTACGCCTTCGCCCGGCAGGAGTTGGTCGAGCGAGGGCTCGAAGGCTCCGTAGAACTTCACACCGGCGGTACAGAGCCCGCCGACCACGTTCACCCGGAGGTCGTCAGCGTGATGACCGGCGTCGGAATCGACATTAGCGACCGCCAACCCCGGGCGGTCACACGTACGGAACTACAGAAGTGTGATTACGTGGTCACGATGGGCTGTGACGCCGAGGACGTCTGTCCGGCGACGTGGGGTGGCGAAAGTCGTGACTGGGGGCTACCGGACCCGGATGGGAAACCCGTCGACGACGTCGCGGCGATTCGCGACGAAATACAGCAGCGCGTGAGTGCGCTGTTCGACGAACTCGTGTCGGCGGTGTAGCCCGTTTTACCTAAGTTACCTCAGGTATTGTTCGCCGAACCGAACGTATATACTGGCCGCTGCCGTTTTGGTGGCCAATGAGCGAGGACCAGAACCGGGCGACCGACGAGCGGCGGCAACGCAGCAAGGTTGGGCGGCTTATCGAAGCGCGCGGCCTGAACGGGATGGACGCGGACCTCGCGCGCTACTGGCGAGGTGAGGGTGTCGAGCGCAAGAGCCTCCGGGAACTGGCAACGGTGTTCAACGAACGGCTGGTTCGGGCCGCCATGGAGGAGGCCGGGATGAACCCGCTCGACGGCGAGGCCGCGAACGTCTACGATCTGCTGTCGGGTGACGACGCCACCAGCGGCGCCCGAACCAGGGCCGAGCGTCGACTCGACCGCGAGGGCGTCGATGTGGAAACGCTCCGCGAGCAGTTCGTCTCCCATCAGGCGATTCACACGTACCTTACCGATGTGCGGGGACTGGAACACACCCCTGAGTCCGGGGATGTCGGGAGCCGCATCGAGACGGTTCAACGCCTCGTCGGGCGGACCCGCTCGGTTTCCAGCGGGGTGGTTCAGGGGCTGACCGACGCGGGGGAGGTAGATATCGGCGAGTTCGAGGTGACGGCGGACGTCCACGTTTCCTGCCGTGACTGTAACAGCCGGTACGAACTCACCGCGTTCCTCCGGCGCGGGCGGTGTGACTGCGGGGAGTAGTCCCCGCCGCGAAAGTTTACTGTTACAAACGTAGCGCTGTAACGGGCGGCGTGTCTTCCCGAAGACATATACGCGATTGGGGAGTGACGCATCACGATGAACGCTTCCCCGGAGTCAGCCGCAACCCCCGCCCGGCTCTCCGTCCGTAACGTCGGCGGCATCGACGAGACCGAGGTCGAACTTTCTCCCGGCGTGACGGTGCTGGAGGGGCGGAACGCTACGAACCGCACGTCGCTGCTGCAGGCGATCATGGCCGGGTGTGGCAGCACGAACGTCGCCGTCAAAGCCGACGCCGACGCCGCAACCGTTTCGCTGACCGTCAACGGCGAGACATATGAACGAACGCTCACCCGCGAGAACGGCGAGGTGGTCGCGAACGGCGAGCCGTTCCTGAGCGAACTGGAGTCGGCGGAGCTGTTCGCCTTTCTTCTGGAGTCAAACGAGGCACGGCGCGCCGTCGCCCGCGGTGACGACCTGCGGGAACTCATCATGCGGCCGCTGGACACGGCGGCGATTCGACGGGAGATACGGCAGGCCGAGCAACGCAAACGAGAGGTGGACGACCGGCTGGACGAACTCGACGACCTGGAGCAGGGACGGCCGGAGCTGGAGCGTCGGCGCAACGAACTCACGGCCGAAATCGAACAGACGGAGGCGACTCTGGCGGAGGTCGAGGCCGAGATCGACGCCGCGTCGGCTGAAGTCACCGAGGAGCGCGAACAGCAGCGCGAGACCGAGGAGAAGCTCGCCGACCTCCGGGAGCTCCGGAGCCAACTCGACGACGTGCGCTACGACCGGGAGACCGAACGTGACAGCCTGGATAGCCTGCGGGCGGAGCGGTCGGAGCTGCAGGCGGAGCTGGCGGAGCTTCCCGAACCGGACGACGACGACCTCACGGCGGTTCGGGCGGAACTCGACGCCCTTCGGGAGGAACGCGCACGGCTGGAGCGGAAAATCGGCGAACTCGACACCGTCGTCCAGTTCAACCGCGAGATGCTCGATGGCTCACGGACGGAGGTTCGGGACGCGCTGGACGCAGCGGTCGGCAGTAACGGGGACGACGACGAGGAGTCCGTCACGGACCGCCTGGTCGAGGATTCCGCTGAGGCGACCTGCTGGACCTGCGGGTCGGCTGTCGGGGCGGAGGAAATCAACCGCACAGTCGACCTACTCCGTGACCTCCGGGGGAAGACGGCCGAGGAGAAAGACGAGGTGCGGGCGGATATCGACCGGTTGGAGGAACGCAAAACCGAACTGGAGCAACAACGCCGGCGGCGCCAGGAACTGCGCCGCCGCCTCGACCGTATCGAGGACGAACTCGCCGATGGCGAGGCAACGCTGGACTCACTCGACGAGCGCCGCGCGGCGCTGGAAGCGGAAATCGAGCGGACCCAGCGCGAGGTCGAGGAGCGCCGCGACGAAAGCCGGAGCGAACTGCTCTCGCTCCACGAGCGGGCGAACGACCTCGAACGCGAACTCGGCCGGCTGAGTAATGAGCGCGACTCGGTCGAGGCTGAACTCGAAGAAATCCGGGCAGGCCTCACCGAACAGGAGGAACTCGAAGCCGAACGCGAGGAGCTACAGTCCCGGCTGGTGGACCTGCGCACTCGCATCGAGCGCGTGCAGGAGGAAGCTATCGAGGCGTTCAACGGGCACATGGAAACAGTACTCGACCTCCTCTCCTACGAGAACCTGGACCGCGTGTGGATTGAACGCACCGAGACGGGCGGCCGCAGCGCCGAGGATGCGACGTTCGCGCTTCACATCGTACGTAACGCCGACGGAACCGTCTACGAGGACACGGTGGACCACCTGAGCGAGAGCGAGCGGGAGGTGGTCGGCCTCGTGTTCGCGCTCGCGGGCTATCTCGCCCACGACGTTCACGAAGCCTGCCCGTTCGTCCTGCTGGACTCGCTTGAGGCCATCGACGCCGACCGCATCGCCGCGCTGGTGGAGTATTTCGAGGGGTACAGCGAGTACCTCGTCGTCGCGCTGCTGCCGGAGGACGCCGCGGCCGTCGATAGCGCCTACGAGCGCGTCACCGACATCTGAGGGTCGCGGATTGTCCCACATGTTCGAACCACCCCTACTTCTCGCCGAAACTGGTTCTGGTCGGTAGAGTGAGTTTCGCGGGTATTTTCAGCGTGAGGGATTCGTTCCGCGTCGGTTTCGGGCGGATTATCGCGCCTGCACGAGTGATTCTGTTCCACCAAACAGGACGGGTCCAGTAACCTGTATTTAGAGGGTTTCAGGGCTACTGAGCCAGTTTTACCGTATTTTTCTTCGGCAGTATGCGTTCCATATACCGAAACGCTTTTTCACCTCGTGACGTGTGTCGTGGGCATGACAAACGACACCGGAGCGGTCACCACCGTGGAGCGGGCGTTCGACGTGGTGGAGTATCTCCGCGAAGTAGAGACGGCGACGCTCGCGGAGGTTACTGAGGCGTTGGACATCGCCAAGAGCACGGCCCACCGGCACCTCCAAACGCTGGAGGGCCGGGGCTACGTGATTCGGGAGGACGACGCGTTCACGCTGGGGATGCGGTTTCTGGACCACGGCTACTTCGTTCGGCGGCGCGACCCGGCATATGAACTGGCCCGTGAGAAAGTCGAGGAGTTGGCCCAGCGGACCGACGAGCGCGCACAGTTCATCGTCGAGGAGCACGGCGAGGCAATCTACGTCCATTGCGAATCGGGGAACCACGCCGTGATGGCGGACTCCCGGTTGGGCAAGCGCGTCCCGATCCACGCCAGCGCCGCCGGCTTAGCCATCCTCTCGGGGTACGACGACCAGCGTGTCAGAGACATCATCGACCGCCGGGGGCTGGAACAGCGGACTCCGGAGACGATTAGTGACGTGGATGAACTGTTCGAAGAACTGGAACGAGTCCGGTCGCGGGGGTACAGCGTCAACGACCAGGGGACAATCGAGGGGCTCCGGTCCGTCGGCGCGCCGATTGTCGGCCCCGACGACGAGGTCATCGGCGGCCTCTCGGTGGCCGGGCCGATAAACCGCATCAAAGGCGAGCGGTTCGAGGAGGAACTCCCGGAACTCATCATGGGGGCGACCAACGAACTGGAACTCAACATCGCCTACCGCTGACGCCCGGCGGTGGCCGCGGCGCGAACGTTTAAGTCCCCGCTGGGGGATTGTTCGGCCGACATGCTCGACGGTTACGAGATGCACGACCTGACCCAGCCGTGGTGCGGCGACACGCCGGCGTGGCCGACCTACGACAACCCGAAGGTGTGGTACGAGAAATCCCTCGACACCGAGAAGGTCAACGGACAGAAGGTAGAGTTCATGAACCATACTGGAACCCACCTCGACGGGGAGAAACACTTCATCGGCCACGGCCGGGATATCGAATCCATGCCGCTCGATGAACTGGTCGGGGACGCCGTCATCGCGGACATCTCCGACAAGGTCGGCGATTACGACGTGTTCACCTCCGAGATGGTGGAGGACGTCGCCGACGTGCGCGAGGGGGATATCCTCTACATCCACACGGGCTACCAGAAATACGCCTGGCATCGCGAGGAGGCCAACCCCCACAAGTTCTTCGTCAAGCACCCGGGGCCGAACCAGGAGTTCGCCGACTGGTGCAAGGAGAAGAACCTCAACTACCTCATTGTGGACTGTGGGTCCGCGGACCACCCGATGAACACGGTGGTTCGGGATGTGCGCCCCGACGCCGCCGCCGAGGCCCGCGACCATCTGGGCGTCGACGACCTGGACGA
>JBDGQC010000148.1:0-6488 GCA_042219375.1 Halolamina sp.
AGCCAAGACCACTCGCCGTTGATTTTGATAGCGGTCTCGTCAACTGCGACCCGCGCCGGCTTCGCAGTCGGGGGGTCGCCAACGCTATCAGCCACTCGGTGAACCTACTGGCAGATCGCTTGATGTGAGCGTTCTACGCCGAACAATCGGAGAGTTTCTTTCGTTTCTCGAAGCGAACAGCCGGTCGCATGGAGCCGGACGGCGAACGCCCTGACGGGCGTCGCCGTCCGCTCCCGCTCCCGACATTCAAGATTCGCTGTCTCCAACGTCTCTCTGAGCTTCTTGGTTGCGCATAGACACCAAAACCACGAACTGCTCACTTCTCAAACTGGCTTAACTAGACAGTACCTCTCATTCGCCGATTGATTTTCTCCGTAGGCACCAGTTGGGCTGTGCGGATCCCGGTGAGACCCACTCGCCCAACGGCCCATCGAACGAAAGCAAAACCAGGCCCGTTCGACCGATAATCGACACGCTATCTGGTGATTATCGGCTCGAAAATATATGGGCGCTGCAGGATTTGAACCCGCGGCAAGCTTGGTCCGAAGCCAAGTACTCTGTCCAGGCTGAGCTAAGCGCCCTGTATCAGTTTGTACTGCTGTCGCATAGTTAAGTCCCGCGGTTCGTCGCTGGATGGCGGAGGGCAACGGGTCCGTACCCGGTTTCATCGAGGTGCAGTATTGACCTCCTCCCCCGCCTAAAGACGGGGGTATGTGCTCGTAACTCTATCACAAAGAATAATAGCGCGACAGGGTATCATCGAACCAGCCGATGACTCTCGGGGAGATAGTACCGTGCGCGGTCGTGGGTACGCACGAAGCCACCCACTGGGTCGCGTAATGTACGATTTACGCCCCCGGCTCGACGCCGAGGTAGGGCCGGGGACGAACATCCTCTTCACCGGTCCCCCGTTGACCGGGAAGCGGTCGCTCTGTCTCGACCTGCTGGCCGACGGCGTCGAGAGCGGTGAGGGCGCCATCGCCGTCACAACCAAGGACAGCGCCGACCGCGTGCTGGAGCAGTTCGCCGCCCGGACCCCCTACGAGGGGAAGCCCTTCGCCGTGGTCGACTGTGTCACCAAACAGCAGGGCGTTAGTGAGGTCCGGGAGGACGATCGCGTCAAGTACGCCTCCTCGCCGGTGGACATGACCGGTATCGGGATTCAGCTCTCGGAGTTCCTGCAGGCGTTCTACCAGCAGCGCAACATCCAGAAGAACCGCGTCATGCTGCACTCGCTGTCGACGCTCCTGATGTACTCGGACCTCCAGACGGTCTTCCGGTTCCTCCACGTGTTCACCGGCCGTATCCAGAGCGTCGATGGCCTGGGACTGTTCTGCATCGACGAGACGGCCCACGACGCGCAGACGCTCAACACGCTGAAACAGCTCTTCGACGGGGTCGTGGAGACCGACGAGAGCGAGGAACTCAACGTCCGGCTGGCCAACGCCTGAGCCGGCTCCGCCGCGCGAACGCTTTTCTTCGACCGTGCCCCAGTAGTAGCCATGCCCATCACCGAGGATGACAGCCTGCGCGACCTGCTCGACGCCGACACCATCGCGGTCGTCGGCTGCTCGACAACGGAGGGGAAAGCCGCCCATGACATCCCCGCCTACATGCAGGAACACGGCTACCGCATCATTCCTGTGAACCCCTTCGCCGACGAAACCCTCGGGGAGCGCGCCTACGACTCCCTCGCCGCGGTGGAGGAGGATATCGACCTCGTCGACGTGTTTCGCCCCAGCGAGGAAACGCTGGACATCGTCGACGAGGTAATCGAGCGCCACGAGACGGCGGGCGACGCGGGCGCGGTCTGGCTCCAGTTAGGAATCGCGAACGCCGAGGCGGCCGAGCGCGCTGAAGCGGCCGGGCTCGACTTCGTCCAAGACCGATGTCTCAAGGTCGAACACGGCCGGCTCCTCGGCGGCGACGCCGCTTGAGTCCGGGAAACAATCCCGTTCTGGGAAATGGTTGGTAGCGGTCGGCCATCGACGTACTCGGCGGTCGCCCGGTCAGCCTTCCCACTCCTCGTACTCGCCGTAAATCCCTTTCGAGAGGTAGCGCTCGCTGGAATCGGGAAACACCGTCACAACCGCATCGTAAGGCGCATCCACATCGCCGTCACGGATCTGCTCGGCGACGTTCTTGGCGGCGACGGCGTTGGCGCCCGCGCTCGACGCGACGAGATGGCCTTCCTCCGCGGCGAGCCGCTGGACCTCCGCGTGGGAGTCGCGGTCCGGGACGGCGTGGACCGCGTCCACCAGTTCGGGCTCGAACAGTTCGTTCGTGGCGGTATCGTGCGTTCCGATGCCCTCAGTCTTGTACTCGCCTTCCTCCCGTTCCTCGCCGAGCAGCGTGCCGTAGAGCGAACCTTCGGGCTCGACGGCGACGACGTGGGTGTCCTCGTGCTGTTCGCGACCGTAGCGGGCCATCCCCATCAGCGTGCCCGCGGTCCCACAACCTACGACGAGCGCGCCCACGTCGCCGTCGAGAGCGTCGTAAATCTCGGGTCCGGTCGTCTGGTAGTGAGCCTCGACGTTGAGTGGATTCGAGAACTGTTGGGGCACCGCGGCGTTGTCCAACTCCTCGGCGAGTTCGTGGGCCCGTTCGATGGCGCGAGGCATCCCGTCATCGCTCGGCGTGTTCACCACGTCCGCACCGAGTGCGCGCATGAGTTGCTGTTTCTCCACCGAGAAGCGCTCCGGGACGACAAACACCGCGTTCAAATCGAGTTGGCCGGCAGCGACGGCGATCCCGATACCCGTGTTGCCCGCGGTGGGTTCGATAATCGTCCCGCCGGGGTCCACGTCGCCCTGCTCCAGCATTCCTTCGAGCATGTACTTCCCGATGCGGTCCTTGATGCTGGCGCCGGGGTTGAACGACTCCAGTTTGGCGTACACCGGCACCTCGTCGGGGCTGTCGTGAACCCGGACCAGGGGGGTTTCCCCGATGGTGTCGAGAACGGAGTCGAGCGGCTCCCGATGCGTGGTCATGCAGGAATAGAGTCAGCACGGGCTTGTGTAGCTTACCATCCACGAGGAACGTGCCGACGTCGATGGCGCTCGTACAGCGACGCCCGTAGTGAGGGCGGGTGGGCCCACCCGACGTTTCAGCCCGTTCGTGACGGTTCAGGCCGCATCGGTGGCGGTCACGTCCTCGTCGGCCTCCTCGTCCGATTCCGCTTCGGTGATGTGGGTTTCTGCGGCGACGGCGTCGGCGTCGATGCCCTGCTCCTCCGCAATGGCGTAGAGTACCGCCCGCTGCTCCCGGAGTTCGTCCTCCAGCCCCGCCACCTCGGTTTCGATGTGGTCGACGGTCTCCTGGGTTTCCTCGACCTCGTCCCGAAGCTTGTTCAGCCGCTTGTAGACTTTCTCGGCGCGCTCCGCAACGGTCTGGAGCTTCTTCGCAGTACTTCCGAGTCCCATAGCCGGAGGAAGGGGACGGGGCTTTGTGTCGCTTCCGGTGACCGCGCCCAACTCGCGACGCCCCGCCGATTCGGCTCAGTCCCCGCAGAGTTCCCGAACCGAGGCCTTCAGCACCTCTAAGCCGACCGCCGCCTCCGAGAGGTCGACGTGCTCATCGTAGGTGTGGGCCTGTGCCAGGTCGCCCGGGCCCCACGTCACCGCCTCCATCCCGGCATCGTTGACCAGGTTCCGTACGTCCGTCGAGGCCTTCACACCCCACGGCTCGGGCGAGACATCGGCGACGACGGCGCTGTGGTCACGCAGCACCTCCGCGACAGGGCTGTCAGTCGGAATTGCAGCCGACTCGTAGGTTCGGGTTCGCTCCCACGACACCTCAATGTCGTGTTCCTCGGCGACGTCCGAGAGCAACGTCTCGAACTCCGTGTCGATTCCCTCCGCGGATTCCTCGGGGAGGAACCGCCGGTCGACCGTGATGACTGCTTCCTCGGGAACGACGTTCTCCTTCGTCCCCGCGTCGAACTCCGTCACCGTCGCGTACGCCTGCCCGACCAGCGGGTCCGTCCGCTCGCGCACCCGCTCGTCGTACGCCGCGAGCGCGTCGAGCACGGGGCGGGCGTTCTGGATGGCGTTGACCCCCTGGTCGGGACGGCTCGCGTGTGAGGGCTCGCCGCCGACGGTTATCTCGTACCACGCCAGCCCCTTCTCGCTGGTCGCGGTGCGGAGCCCCGTCGGCTCGAGCACCACGCCGTAGTCGCCGTCGTATCCCAGTTCGAGCAGTCGCTTGGTGCCGGGTTCGGCGGTTTCCTCGCCGATGGCTGCGTGGAACACCACCGAGCCGTCGAGGTCGCCCGATTCGAGGTCGGCTTGGAGGTCCGCCAGCGCCCGCATCGCGACGGCCACGCCAGTCTTCATGTCGGCGCTCCCCCGGCCGTAGAGGCTGTCGTCCTCGATATCCCCGCCGTAGGGGTCGTGACTCCACTCGGAGCGTTTTCCGGCCGGCACCACGTCGATGTGGCCGTTGAGGACGACAGTCGGGTCACCGTCGCCCACGCGCGCAGCGACCTGCGGGCGGTCAGGGTAGGGTTCCTCGACCAGTTCGGCGTCGATGCCCCGGTCGGCGAACCACTCGTGGATGAACTCCGCAGCGCGGGCCTCGTTGCCCGGCGGGTTCTCTGTTTCGCGCGAGACCAGGTCGGCTATCAGGCTGTTCAGGTCGTCGTCCGTCTGTTCGGATGTTGTCATTGGATCTGATATAGCTCCTGCGACGACGAAAAAGCGGTTGATTGGCTGCTTAGCTCGTGGCCGGTTCCCGGAGGCTCCCGTCGGACCAGAGCACGTGGCCCACGCCGAGCGCCACCAGGGCGGCGCCGACGCCGACGAACGTCGCCGGGATGCCGAGCGCGCCGCCCGAGAGGTCCCAACTCACCCCGAGGACGGTGCCGGCGATGATGGATGCGAGCACCGCATCACCTGCCACGCCGCGCCAGTAGAGGGCGACGTAGATTGGGATGAGGAACGCGCTGGTCAGCAGGATAGCGCGGAACGTGTAGAGCGTGATGATTGTTCCCGGCGGGTTGACGCCCATCGCGGTGGCGGTCAGCCCCCAGAAGATGGTCGAAATCCGGGACACTTTCAGGAGTTGCTCGTCCGACGCGTCCGGCCGGTAGAAGTTGTAGATGTCCCGCGCCGTGGTGATACCCGTCGAGTGCAGGCGGGTGTCCGTCGTCGAGAGGATGGCGCTCATCACCGCGAGGATAATGACGATGCCGACGCCGGTCGGCAGGTACTCGGTGATGAGCACCGGGAACGCCTTGTCCACGTTCTCGACGGCCAGGCCGGCGTTCTCCAGCGCCACGGCGGTCGCGCCGCCGAGCGTGATGAGCAGCATGTAGAACACCGAGAGGATGACTCCCGAGGCCGCGAGGTGGAATTTCGCGGTCTTGATGTCCTTGGTCGCGTTGATGCGGATGATGGTGCCCTGGGAGGTGAAGATGGTGCCGAAGAACGCCACCAGCGACCCAGCGACGCCGATGAGCGTGTAGGCGCCGTCACCCAGGGGTGCGACGTTCGCGGGGTCTTGGGCAGCGAACTGGGCGTTGATGGTCCCGATGCCGCCGAGGTCGAACGCCATGAACACCAGCGCCAGCGCGACGGTGCCCACCATGATGGTCCCCTGCATCAGGTCGGTCCAGGCCACCGAGATGAGCCCGCCCATGACCGTGTAGGCGATGAAGACGAAGCCGATGACCCAGATCATGTACTCGTAGGGCACTCCGGTAATCGTGGTCACCAGCAGGCTCGCGCCGACGAGCTGCATGATGAGGTAGACCCACGCGTTCGCCAGCAGGGGAACCGCTGCGACGGGCCGTGCCCAATCCCGGCCGGTGAGTTCGGCGATGATGTCCGGGAACGTGACGTGGTTGAGTTCCCGCACCTTGTGGACCACGAAGTAGAGCCCACTCACACCGAGCATCAGGCCGAGCACGATGCCGGTCAGGATGGAGTAGCCGCCGCCGTAGACGGCGCCGATGAAGCCGATGACGCTCACCGCGCTGACGAAGTTGGCCACGTAGGACCACGTCGCCAGCCACGGCCCGAGTTCCTTGCCGTACACCCAGAAGTCGCTCACGTCGGCGGTCTGTGTGTACCCCCACGCGCCGATGCCGAGGACCACGAGGAGATAGACGATGAAGGTCCCGAGGTAGAACGTGTTAATCGCCATCTGGCATCGCCTCCTCCGGGTGCTCCCGAATGTTCTCGTCGAACGGTTTCCCCATGATCACGTGGACGGTAACGTAGTGTATCGCCCCGAGGCTCCCGGCGAGCAACGTCGCCACGAACACCAGGAACATCGCGGTTGGCATGCCAAGTATCGTCATAGCACAGTAGGGCCGGACAATCACATATTAATAAAGATTAGCTTTCCGGCCGTCTTATGGGTGGAAACAAGGCGGAAAACGGCGGTGTTGGGCGGGGTCCCTTCGAGATAAGGACTGGGTTTACCCCCATCTCGGCGGTTTCCGAACTGCCGAGGGGCCCGACTGCTGTTCAGTCGAGGCGTTCGCC
>JBDGQC010000148.1:6588-8929 GCA_042219375.1 Halolamina sp.
GCTGTTCAGTCGAGGCGTTCGCCTGCCCGCCGCTCGTAGTGGGCCACCTCGTCTTCCCACCGGGTCAGAAGCTTCCGAGCCTCCGTCGGGACGTGGGCCTGTTCGTAGTTCTCGCCGGCGAACGCCTCGACGGCGTCGTAATCCTCGAACCGGAGGATAGTGACGAACTCCACCTCGTCGCCGTGGTCCGTTCGCCCGAGGTCGAACCCCAGATA
Source organism: Halolamina sp. (assembly GCA_042219375.1). GTDB lineage: Archaea > Halobacteriota > Halobacteria > Halobacteriales > Haloferacaceae > Halolamina. Next base: position 6,804 of record JBDGQC010000148.1, read on the forward strand.
CCCCTCGCCGGTCATCGCCGCCAGTTCCGACTGTTCACCGCCCGACCCGCCTGCTCGGTCCGGGTCGTCTCGGCCCGACCCGTCTGCTCGATGCGGGTCGTCTTCACCCGCCAGGAACTGCTCGTACGCCGCGGCGTCCTCGGGTGTGGTCCACCCGCGCCAGATGCGCAGAATCACGGCCGTCGGACGCCGTGTTCGAGGGTCCCGACGCCCTCTACCTCGATTTCGGCGTCGTCACCGGCCTCGAACGGCCCGACACCTTCCGGGGTTCCGGTTGCGACCACGTCGCCCGGTTCCAGCGTCAGGTAGGTCGTGATTTCCTCAATGAGCGTGGGCACGTCGAACACCATCATGTCCCGCGTGGCGTCCTGTTTCACTTCGCCGTTCACGCGCGTCTGGACACGCGCGTCCTCGGGAACGTGCTCCGGGTCGGCGATACAGGGGCCGATGGGGGCGGCGCCGTCGAACGCCTTCCCGCGCACCCACTGGGACTCGGCGCGCTGGTCGTCCCGGTTCGACACGTCATCGACGCAGGTGAACCCCTGGACGTACTCCATCGCGTCCGCCGCATCCACGTCCTTGGCCTGCTTGCCGATGACGACGCCGAGTTCAGCCTCCCACTCGACGCGCTCCTTCCCTTCGGGCAGGGTGACGGTATCGCCGTGACCCGCGACGGTGTTGGGTCCTTTGAGAAACAGCAGCGGCCGGTCGGGGACATCGGCGTCGTGTTCCTCGGCGTGGGCGACGTAATTGCGCCCGACACAGACGATTTTACTCGGTTCGGTCGGCGCGAGTAGTTCTACCTCGTCCAGGTCGTAGCGGTCGCCGGCGAAGGAGACGGCGTCGCCGTGCCACTCGCCGCGTCGCACCGCACCGCTCGGGTCTCGGAATCGTGCGTGACGCATACCCACGACTCCCGGCGGCGACGGTTAAGGCGTTCCGACTGCGGCGAACGCCGCTGGCAGGTCACAGGGCGTTACCGCGAACCGAGCGTTTATACACCCGAGAGCGCGCCTCTTACCCCATGGCAAACACACAGACACAGCGCCGCGAGGCGCTGTTCGACCGACTGGCCGACGACGTCGGAACCGTCATCGTGCCGCCGAGCGAAACGCTCCGCTATCTCACCGGGCTGGAGATGCACACGAGCGAGCGGCCGACGATACTCGTCATGCAGCGGGGCCGGCCACCAGCGTTCGTCCTGCCTGCGCTGGAGACGGGCCGGGTCCGCGAGACCATCGGTGACGACGTCGAGTTCTTCGTCTACACGGACGCGACTGACCCGGTCGCCGCCGCGAGCGACGCGTTCGCGGAACTCACCGACGCCCGGCCCGTCGAGGGCGACGTGGCGATGGAGTTCCGTTCCTCCCGGCTCGTGGAGTTCGAGGTGGTCGAGTCGGCGTTCGGCTGGCACGACGTTGTCGACCTGGAAGACGCCGCGGCCCACCTGCGGTCTCACAAGGACGAGACTGAGATTGCCAACCTCCGGCGTGCGGCTGAACTCATCGACGACATCCTCGCGACCACCGTCGACGTCGTCGAACCGGGGATGACCGAGGCCGAGGTGCAGTCGGTCCTCCACAAGGAGGTCATCGACAGCGACGCCGACGAACTCGGCGTAGTCATCGTCGCCAGCGGCCCGAACACCGCCAAGCCACACACGAACACCTCCGAGCGCACCATCCAGCACGGTGACCCGCTGATGATCGACGCCGGCGTTCTCTACGAGGGCTACTACTCCGACATCACCAGAACGTTCGCCGTCGGCGAAGCCAGCGACGAGTTCCGCGAAATATACGACGTGGTACAGGAGGCGGCCCGCTCGGCACGGGACGCCGTCGCGGAGGGGGTGCCGCTGGAGGAAATCGACCGCGCGTCCCGGGACGTTATCGAGGACGCCGGCTACGGCGACGACTACCCCCACCGTGTCGGCCACGGTCTCGGCCTGGAGGGCCACGAACCGCCGTATCTGGTCGAGGGCAACGAATCACCGCTGGACGTGGGCCACGCGTTCACCGTCGAACCCGGTGTCTATGTGGAGGGGTTCGCCGGCGTCCGCGTCGAGGACGACATGGTGCTCACCGAGGACGGGCCTGAGGTGTTGACCTCGTTCCCGCGTGACCTGC
>JBDGQC010000005.1:0-8809 GCA_042219375.1 Halolamina sp.
TCCCAGTCGCCGACCGGGCTCCCGGGACTGCGGTCGCTCCACGAGGCCGGCGTCACCGGCGATAACGTGACCGTCGGTGTCATCGGACAGCGGTTCAACCCGAGCCATCGCTCGCTGGGCGATTCCGTCGCCGGGAGCCGGCGGTTCGGCGGTGCCGGCCCGCTGTTCGCCGACGAGCGCCACGACACGGCAGTCGCGGAGATCGTCGCCCGCACCGCGCCGGAGTCGAAGCTCTACCTGGCGGGCGTGGGCCGCGAGGCGACGCCCGAGCGCTATGCCAAGGCCGTCCAGTGGCTGCTCGAACGAGATGTCGACATTGTGATCGACGCCGCCAGCTACTTTCCGGCCAGCGCGGAGGGAATGGACCGCCTCAACGACGTGGCCGCCACCGCCGCGGACAGCGGCGTGGTGTTCGTCACCTCGGCGGGCAACTACGGCAACCGCCATTGGGCCGGCACCGTCGACGGCGAGGGGTGGGTAGAGTTCGCGCCCGGAACCGAGTACAACGCGCTCGGCACCGACACGATATCGGGGCGAACGTCGCTACGACTCTACTGGACTGGCGACGCCGAGTTCGACCTCTATCTCTACCGAGCGAGCCCCGGCGAGGACACGCTGGTCGCGAAATCCGCCACGAACCAGACCGACGGAGGGCCACACTCGGAAGCAATCGATGCGGTTCTCCCGACCGGGCGGTACTACGTCGCGGTCCGCGGGGGTGAGGGAGCCGACGGGACGGAAATCGAGCTGTTCACCTCCGCCCACTCGTTCGCACAGACCAGCGAGTCCGGCGGGATGGTCGCGCCGGCGACTGCCGAAAACGTCATCGCCGTCGGCGCCGGCGACGCGGTGACAGGTCAACCACGGCCCTACAGTTCGGGCGGGCCGAAACTCGACATCTCAGCGCCCGGCGACGCGCGGACACAGGTGACTGGCGAACTACGGGGGAGTTCCGCGGCCGCCCCGCTGGTCGCCGGGACCATCGCACTCATGGCCTCCCAGAACGAGAGCCTGACCCCCGCGGCGGTCCAGCGGGTGCTCCAGCGCACGGCGACCCGAATCGACGGTCGGCTCTACCTCGACACCGCGGGCGCGGTGGATGCCGTCTCCGGCCGGGAGTTCCCCGACCCTCCGATATGGGAGACGGGCGAAAACACGAGCCACACAGTCGGTGACGGGGTACAGCCGACCCAGACGAAGGAGGAGTTGCCCGTCGTGGCCGATGCCGACAACGGAACCGAGGGGGCCGTCAAACCCCCGCACGAGGTAGTGTGAGATGACCGAGCACACACAGGTCCAGGAGCGAGTGGCCGAGTACTGGGAATGGGTCGCCGTCGCGCTGTTTCTCCTGCTCTCGGTCGACCTGCTCACGACGCTGTACGCCGCCGCCGAGGTCGGCGCCGAAGCCGAAGCGAACCCGCTGATGGCGTATCTACTGAACGAACCGGTCCCGGTGCTGGTCGGGGTACATCTCGGAATCGCCGTGCTCGCCGTCGGCTTCTTCTACGGCCTCATGCGGACGTACGTGGCGACCCCGACAGAGTACCGCCGGTTCTACGGCTACCTCATCGAACTCTGGCTCGGTTTGTTACTCGCGGTCGGGTTAGCGGTGTTCGCGAACAACCTCGCGGTCATCGTGCTCGGCGAAGGGCTGTTCTGAGAACGACCGCACGCTCAGGAGAGCGCGTCGGGCGTCTCGTCGGCGTGGGCCCGCACCCAGAGTTCGCCGATGCGGGAGAGCGAGGTCCGGTGGGATTTGCCGTGTTCCTCCTGTTCGATGTACGCCTTCCCCCCGGGGCCGAGGCGGTCCACGTTGTAGATGACCTTCGAGCGGAAGCTATCCGTGTACTCCTCGCCCATGTCGGCGGCCAGCGTTTCGGCGAGTTCGCTCACGCTCTCGAACTCGCCGTGTTCGCCGAGCATGAACAGGATGACCTCCTCGAACGGTTTGACGTTCGAGAACGCCGCCACCGGGAGTTCGACGATGTGGTTGTCGCCGATGCGCTTGGCGCCGATGGTGGTGCCCCGCTCATCGAACTCCGCGAGCAGGTCCTCGATGCTCTCCAACCGTTCGGTCACCGCCTCGTCCGCGACGCCCCCATCGTCACCGACCGCCGAGAGCAGCGACCGGGTCGCCCGAAGCTCCTCCGCGAGCTCGGTTTCGAGGTACTTCTCGGGGGCGGTGTAGTAGGTGTGAACCCGGTGCCGGTCGGCCTGCCGTTCGAGGATGATGGAGTGGGCGGCCGTGGCGAACGCGAAACTCACCGGCCGGGGCATCGAGGAGATGTTGACCCAGACCTCACCGCCCGCGTCGAGTTGGGCGTTGATGAGGTCGTAGGCCCGCTCGAAGGCGGCGTCGTAGTCGTATACGTCGTCCAGGGTGACCCGCTCGGTTTCGGCGCCGAGCAGGTTCGTGAAATCCTGCTCCAGTTTCGCCGAGAGCTTCCGGGAGTGCTCGACGTTGGCCTCGCTCCCGACGGCGCCCTCAAGCAACACCACGCGGTCCACGTCGAACTGGTCGCGGATGAGCGGCGCGATGAGCCGGTCGTAATCGAACCCGACCGGGACGATGTGGGTGTTCATGTAACCGACTCGTGAGGCTCAGCTATTAATCCCCTTCCGTGTCGGGCGCGGCCGAGTCATCCCAGAACCGCCTGTACCGCGTCGACACCCCTGAACAGGCCGTAGAAAGCGACGGCCACAATAGCCGCGACGAGCAGCATATCGACGACCAGCGGAAGCTCCGGGAGGAACTGGCCGACGTACGTCGTCCCTCGGAAGCCGAGGTAGCCGATAACCCCGAGCGCGAGGATAACCAGCGGCACCGTGAGATACTGCAACGGACCGCTGTCGGCCTGAATGTCCTCGTCCCGGGTACCTCTGTCCCTGGTCATAATTTCTACTCCGTCGTGCTACTGTCTAAACATTTCGCCCCGCCTGGCCGTAGGGACGGGTCAACGCAATCGAAGAGGATAGTTCTTCAATACTGGTAGTCGAAAAGTCTGAACATCAATATTTATGGTCCGGGTGCCAGTTTTGCTCAATAAGACAGATGGGAGATGGAGAACCAACGGAGACTGTCGGCGTCGCAACGGTGCTGGACCGTATCCCGGTCGGCCGGTTCCACCATCGCCTGCTGGCTATCTGCGGGAGCGCGTGGGCGTTCGACGGGATGGAGGTCATCGTCATCTCGTTCACGCTGGGCATCCTGACGGAGGCGTGGGGGCTCGGCGGGTTCGCCGCCGGCTTGCTCGGGTCGGCCAGCCTGATGGGGATGATTATCGGCAACTGGGGGTGGGGGAACTACGCGGACCGGTTCGGCCGCAAGCCGGCGTTCCAATGGACGGTGTTGACCTACTCGGTGTTTACCGGACTGACCGCGCTCGCTACCGGCTTCTACGGCGGGTTCGCCCTTCGGTTCCTGACGGGCGTGGGCCTCGGCGGCGCGCTGGCTGTCGACACGTCGTACCTCTCGGAACATCTCCCGACCGACCGCCGTGGGCGGTATCTGGTCTATCTCGACGCGTTCTGGCCGGCCGGGAACCTGCTCGCGGTCGGACTCGCCTGGGTGTTCCTCTCGCTGCTGCCCGGCGGCGACGGCGTCGTCGCGGTTCCGATGTTCGGCGCTGTCGAGGGGTGGCGCCTGCTGTTCGTTGCCGCGTCGTTCCCGGCGCTGCTGACGTTCGTCATCCGGTCGCGCCTCCACGAGACGCCGTACTTCCTCGCCCAGCAGGGGGAACTCGAGGCCGCCAACGAACGAATCAGGGAAATCGCCGAAACGAACGGCGAGCCGTTCTCCCCCATCACCGCCGATGCAGTACAGACGGCGGCGGCGGCAACGTTCTCGCGCCTGTTCGAACCCGACCTGCGCAAACGCACCCTCACCATCGCGGCGGCGTGGTTCGCCATCAACTTCGGCTACTACGGCGTGTTCATCTGGCTCCCCCAGACCGTCGGTGCCGCGGGCGTCGTGGGGAACATCTACCTCTACTTCGCGCTCATCGCGCTCGTACAGGTGCCGGGCTATCTCTCCGCGGCGTACCTGGTCGAGACGTGGGGCCGCAAGCCCACGCTCGGTGTCTACCTGCTGCTCTCGGGCGTGTTCACGTTCGTCTTCGCCGCAGCGATGCCCGGGGTCGCACTACTTGGTGCGGGCGTCTCCGGGTTCTGGCCGTTCTTCGTCGCGCTGCTCGCGGCCTCGTTCTTCACGCTGGGCGCGTGGGGCGCCATCTACGCGTACACCCCGGAACTGTTCCCGACTGAGGCGCGGGCGACCGGTAACGGGTTCGCCGGGGGCGTCGGCAAAGTCGCTGCGGTGCTCGGCCCCATCCTCGCCGGTGCGCTGGTGGAGTCCGGGTTCCTCGTCGCCATTACGCCGCTGGCTATCGCGTTCGCGCTCGGCGGTCTCGCGGTGCTTTCGTTCGGTGACGAGACGCGTGGCGAACCGCTGTTCTGAGCCCCGACGCGCGTGCGCCGTTCAACGGTACGACAGGTATATCCACGCGCCTGAATTATTCCGTACTGGACGGGTCAGCCGTCCGTTTCACATCACCATTCAGCCCGGACTGGGCACTCACTATGCAAGACACAGCCAAATACCTCATCCACGCGAAAATCTCCGCCGACGGGGTGGTCGAGCGCAGCGACGTCGTCGGTGCGGTCTTCGGGCAGACCGAGGGCCTGCTCGGCGACGAACTCGACCTCCGGGAGCTACAGGACTCCTCGAAGGTCGGCCGTATCGACGTCTCCATCGAGAGCGAGGGCGGCCAGTCGTTCGGCGACGTGACCATCGGTTCCTCACTCGACAAGGTCGAGACGGCCATCCTCGCGGCGTCGCTGGAGACCATCTCCCGCGTCGGCCCCTGTCAAGCACGCATCGAAGTAACGAACATCGAGGACGTGCGGGCGGCCAAGCGCCGCATCGTCGTTCAGCGAGCCAAGGAACTGCTCGCCAACTCCTTCGAGGAGAGCGTCCTCACCAGCGAGGAACTCCACGAGGAGGTCCGGGAATCCGTCCGGGCCGGCGAGATGGACGAGTACGCGGGGCTCCCCGCGGGTCCGAACGTCGAGGACGGCGACGCCATCGTCGTCGTCGAGGGGCGCGCGGACGTCTCCCGCCTGCTTGAGTTCGGTATCAAGAACGCCATCGCCGTCGAGGGGACGAACGTCCCCGACGCCGTCGCCGACATCACGACCGAGCGCACGACGACGGCGTTCCTCGACGGCGACCGCGGCGGCCAACTCATCCTCCGGGAACTCGGCCAGGTGGGCGACGTTGACTTCGTCGCGTTCGCTCCCGAGGGCGAGTCCGTCGAGGACCTCCAGCGCGGCGAACTGCTCGCGGCGCTCCGCGAGAAGACGCCCTACGAGGTGTACGAGGAGGCGCAGCGCGCCGCAAGCGCCGAGTCAGCACGCGCGGTCGCCACCGGCGGCGGCAGCCACCAGTTCCCGACCGGCGATGAGGAAACCACCGAGGCAACCGGCCCGGTCGTCGGCACAATCCGTGAGGAGGTCGAGGAGGCCGCCAAACACTCGACAGTCTCGGAGTCGGAAACCTCCGACAGCGGAGGGCTCGAAGGCGTGGACGCGTCGGTAGCGGACCGCGAGGCGGCGACGGATGCAGAATCTACGAACGCGGCCGGATCCGAAACCGCCGAACCAGCGACTGAGGAATCCGGCCCGACGCTCGGCGACCACGTCCGCGAAGTCATCGGGGAGGAACGGGAGACGGCCCGCCTGCTGGACGAGGAGTTCGGCGTCATCGAGGAGGTACCCACAGAAGACGCGTTCGACACCGTCGAGGAGAGCGACGGCGCGCACGCGCTGGTCATCGACGGCGAACTCGACCAGCCGCTTCTCGACGTGGCCGCGGAAACCGGACTCACGCACGCGGTGGCCGCAGACACCGGCGAGTTAGTGAAACAGCCGGCCCTCCCCCACGTCCGGCCCGTCGAGGGCTTTCTCGACTGACGCCGGCGTCCCGTTTCAGGGTCACTCCCGGTCGCGACGGACGACGGCCCGCATCCGGTAGCCCTCGCCCGACTCGTAGGCGTCCGGTTCGATAGCGACCCGCTCGAAGCCGAGTTGCCGGTAGAGCCGCTGTGCTGCCTCGTTGTCGGCGGCGACCAGGAGTTCGACCGCCGTTCCCTGGGGCAGCCGTTCGAACAGCGCGCGGAACAGCCGTTTCCCGCGACCCTCCCGGCGGTACTCCGGGGCGACGACCAACTCGGCTGCGTACACCGGCGTCCCCGGGAACCAGAGCAGGTAGCCGACAGGAATATCCGCTCCCCCAGGTCCCGGCGCTGTCGAGACCAGTATCTCGCCGCCCGCAACGTCATCGAGCAGGCCCGTGGCCGGCTCTGGGAGGTGTTCCTGAAGCCGTTCGATAGCCGGACGGTCCGCGGGACGAGCCTCTCGAATCATCCCCGCCTCACAGCGGTAGCGCCAGCACGACGCTGGTGAGGGCACCGGTCAGCGTCGCCAGCAGGTTCACCGTCTCGTTGTCGACGCGGTCCCCCTCCACGGTGGCCCCGAGCAGGCTGTCGGCGGTCATCCCGGCGACGCCGCCGACGGTGACGACGGCCACCGCCGCGCCAGCCCCCGGTAGCGGCGCGACCGGGAGCACGGCTACCGTCAGGAGGCCGACGAGCGCCGCGCCGGCGAAACCCGCGAGTTCCCCCTGCCAGGTGACAGCGCCGTCAGTACCGGGTGACACCCGCTCGCCGGTCGTCACCAGCCGCGGGTTGTCGAACAGCCCGCCGATTTCACTCGAAAGCGTGTCGCCCATCGCGGCCGCGAGCGACCCGGCGAACGCCAGGCGGAACAGCCCCGCGTCGACGGGGACGTAGCTCGCGGCGGCGAACCCGATGACCGCCGCGAGCGCCACCGCGGAGTTGCCGAGCACGTTGCCCGTGCCGCGGGCCCCCTCATTCTCCTCGGCGACGCCGCGGTCGGCCTTCTCCTCGTAGCGGAACTTGGTCGCGAGCGCGCCGATGCCGTAGAAACTGATGAGGAGGGCGAACCACCCGGGGCCGCCGAGCACGATGGTCAGCAGACAGAGCAGCACGCCCGAGAGCATCCCTTCGACGGAGGCAGTACCGGTCGTATAGGTAACGGTGCCGAGGCCGACGGCGACCCCGAGCGCCAGCCCCACGTCGAAGACCTGAACCGCCGGGTCGAGCACGTCGAAGACGAGCATCGCGGCGCCGACGGTGAACACCACCGCGGCGTCGTCACCCTCGAACAACAGCGAGCGGGTGAGCGCGCCGACGAGGGCGGCGAGCGCGGCATGGAACGCCACGCCCGGCAGCAGGGGCGCCGCCCCGTTGAGCACCGTGACCACTACCTGTGCGACGACGGCGGCGAGGAAGGCGGCGACGGCGAACCCCGAACTCACGAGGAACGGCTCCGGGCGTGTCTCCCGGACGGCTTGAGTGCCGACGTTCCCGACGGCGACGCCGAAGACGCTGGCGGCGAACGACGGCAACCCCATCGTGTACTGGGGGTTGCCGACGGGGGCGGTTGCGAGGAAGGCGAGGACGGCCGCCGCGAGGCTGAATCCCGCGAGGCCGTAGAGCCGGCCCTCCCGCCGGTCGGGGGGGCGCGCGAACAGGTCGAACAGCGGTCCCTCGTCGATGACAAAGGCGGCAGCGCCGGCCACGAGGAGGAACGGGAGCACCGTCGCCCGCCCGAGCAGCGGCGACGCGAGCGCGATGGCGGCGACGGCGGCGAACCCGCCCTCCCGCGTGAGCCTCCGAGTCACGTCGTCGCGTTTCGGCGACGCGCACTTAACCCTCTCGACACCACATCAGTCCCAAAACCCCTGAAAAAGCCAGTTATACGGGCTGAAACCCACGAATCGGATGAATTCCGGGCTGGGGCTCGGGCGAAGGGTTTTCGACGGATGAGACGATAGCGCAACTGTGGGAGCGTACGACACCTATCTCGCCCTCCGGCACCGCCTCCGCGACGCCGACGGCCCGGCCCACGTCGCGCTGGTGATTACCGAACGCGACCTGCTGGAGCAGGGCGCCTACGAGACGCTGTCCGCGTTTTTAGGCTGGGCGTTCGATTACGGCGCCGAGCGGGTTACTGTCTCGGTGTCGGTGCTCGACGAGGCGGTGGTGCCGACGCTCGAACGCGAACTCCGGTCGCTGGAGAGCCCCGAACCCGTCGCCGTCCGGGGACCTGACAGCGACGAGCGCGCGGACGCCCCCGTGCGCATCAACATCGGCCTCGGCGGCCGTGGCGAGTTCGCCCGGGCGGTCAGGGATATCGCCGAGGACGTGAAGGCCGGCGACCTCGACCCCGAGAACGTGGACGAGGAGACGGTCACGAAGCATCTGGTGTTCCCCGAGGAGCCGGACCTGCTCATCAAGACCGGGGCCGAGCGGCTCTCGGATTTCCTCATCTGGCAGTCGACCTACTCCGAACTCTACTTCACGGACGTGAACTGGCGGGACTTCCGCAAGCGGGATTACCTGCGGGCAGTACTCGAGTTCGAGGACCGCAAGCGCCGGTTCGGTCGGTAATCAGTCCGCGCGCTGCTCCCGGGCCGCCAGCGCTTCCTCCATCTCGTCGGCGGCGGAGCCGGGGAGCTGTTCGCGCAGGCGGCCCGCGACGGTGCGAGCGTCCTCGACCTCTACCTCCGCGACCGCGCGCACCAACGCGACAGCGCGCTCCCGGCGGGTGCGCTGCCAGGAGCGTTCGCGGGACTGGTACGTGCGGATGCCCCGTAGCAGGTCGACCTTCGAAAACTCCGGCCAGTAGGGCGCACAGAAGTAGACCGCCGCCTCGTTGCCGTTGGCGT
>JBDGQC010000181.1:0-8778 GCA_042219375.1 Halolamina sp.
GGAGGCGGTTGTCCGATAGCTCCCTGACCACCTCCCGGAACTGCCGTTCCGTCAAGTCCCGGAACGGGTACGCACGGCGGATTCGTTCGAACGCCTCGCGAGCGTCGATTTCGCCCTCGTCCATCAACAGCCCCACAATCTGGTTGGCGAGCACGTCGAGACTCCCCTCGTGGATGCCCGCGGGTTCAACCTCGCCGGCGGCGGCCCGCCGGGCGATGGCCATCGCTTCGCTGGCGTCGTCCGGGTCCGAGACGACGATTGTTCCGTGGGAAACCCGTCCGCGGCGGTGGCCCGCCCGTCCGACCCGCTGGAGCAGGCGCGACACTTCACGCGGTGAGCCGTACTGGACGACGTGGTCGACTCTGCCCACGTCGATGCCGAGTTCCATCGACGACGTGCAGACAAGGCCGTCGATGTCGCCGGCTTTGAACGCCTCCTCGACTTCGATACGGGCGTCCTTCGAGAGCGAACCGTGGTGGACGCCGATGGGGGCATCGAGGCTTTTGAAGCGAGAGCCCAGCGCCTCGGCGGTCTGGCGCGTGTTGACGAACACGAGCGTGGACTCGTGGTCGGCGACCAGGTCACGGATGAACCGGACATGACTGGCGATTTCGGGTTCCGTCGCCAGTTCCCCCGCGAGCCGGCGGTCCGACGCGGTTGTTTCCGGTTGTACCACGTCGAATTCCACCTTCGAACCGGCGTCCACCTCGACAATCCGATAACTACGCCGGGTACGGGTTTCGCCCTGAACCGCGCCGGTGAGGAATTTCGCCACCTCGTCGGGGTCGCCGACGGTTGCCGAGAGACCAATACGCTGGAACGGACCGGATAGCTCCTGTACCCGTTCCATCGCGACGGTCATCTGTGTCCCCCGTTTCGAGGCCGCGAGTTCATGCACCTCGTCGACGATGAGGTGCTCCACGTCCGCGAGTGCTCGCCGAAGCTTCTCGCCGGACAGCATCGCCTGCACCGTCTCGGGTGTGGTGATGAGCACGTCCGGCGGGTCGTCAGCCTGCTTGCTCCGCTGGTAGTCGGTCGTGTCACCGTGTCGCACGTCCACCGCCACGTCGAGGGTATCCCCCCACCATTCCAGACGTTCCATCATGTCGCGGTTGAGCGCGCGAAGCGGGGTGATGTAGAGCGCCGAAATCCCGTGGCGCTGCTCGGCGGCCGCGATGCTGTCGAACACGGGGAGCATCGCCGTCTCCGTCTTTCCGGTTCCGGTCGGCGCGATGACGAGCGTGTTCTCGCCGGCTGCCAGCGGCGGAATCGCCCGCCGCTGTGGCTCCGTTGGGGTCGAGAACCCCCGTTCGGAGAGGGCCGACCGTACTGCCGGGCCGAGATGCGTGAACGCGTCAGCGCCGGCGTTCTCCATCGGTGGAACGGAGGGCGTCGCAGGGGTTAAGCACCACGCTTCCGGGGGTGGCTCTGTATCCGGGTCCGCGCTTCCGCGAAGGCAAAGGTAAGGTGGTGGCGGCTCGGACCGACAGCCATGAACGTCGATGAAGACCGACTCAGGGCTGACATCGAGGCCAGCGCCGAACACGGCGAGGTCGCCGTCGAGGAGGGCCGTGGCCGGACGGTGCTCACCGGGACGGGAGCGGACCGCGGTGCTCGCGAACACCTGGTCGAGCGAATGGAAGACGCAGGACTGGACGTGACAGTCGACGCCGTCGGGAACATCGCCGGCACGTGGACGCCCGAGTCGGCAGACCCCGACGCCGCACCTGTTGCTGCCGGGAGCCACGTCGATTCGGTGCCGGAGGGTGGGATTTTCGACGGCCCGCTCGGCGTCTACGCGGCGCTGGAGGCGGTCCGCGCGATGCAGGACGCGGATGTCGAGCCGACGCGTCCGCTGGTTGTGGTTTGCTTCACCGAGGAAGAGGGCCAGCGGTTCTCCGGGTTGCTCGGGTCCTCGGTCGCTGTCGGGAAACGGACCGTCGACGAGGCACTTGCCCTGGAAGACGAGGAGGGCGTCGCGCTCGGGGACGCGCTCGACGCTATCGGTTTCAGCGGCAAGGGTCGGCTCGACGCCAGCGAGTGGGATGCCTGGTACGAACTCCACATCGAGCAGGACACACGACTTGAGCGCGAAGGCGTCCCGGTCGGCGTCGTCACCACTATCACCGGCATCACTCATTGCGAGGTAGAGGTGGTCGGCGAGGCCAATCACGCCGGAGCGACGCCGATGGACGAACGGACCGACGCGCTCGCCGCAGCGTCTGAGATAGTTCTCGACGTGGAGGCCGCCGCAAACGACGTAGTCACGGAAGAAAGTGAGACGGCAGTCGGGACTGTGGGTTCGCTCTCGGTTTCGCCGAACGCGACGAACGTCGTTCCAGGCCGGGTAGAGATGGGCGTCGATATCCGGGATATCGACTACCAGTCGATGCAAACCATCGTGGAAGCGACCCGCGCAAGCCTCGGCGTTGTCGAGGCCGACCGCGGGGTCGAAACCTCTCTCGAACGGCCCTTCGACCTCGAACCGACGCCGATGTCCGACACCCTCCGTGCGACGGCCCATCGTGCCGGAGAGACAGCCGGGATTCGGACGATTGACCTGCACTCGGGGGCAGCCCACGACACGATGCACATCGCCGACGTGACGGACGCGTCGCTGTTGTTCTCGCCGTCGAAGGACGGCATCAGCCACAACCCGCGGGAGTGGACGGATTGGGAGGACTGCGCGAAGGCTACCCGCGTGCTCGCCGGGGCGATGGCCGACGCTGCGGGAGCAGACGGTCAGTAGGGGCTGCGAGCTATCGCTGGGGTGGAAGACAGCGGGTGAGAGAGTTAGCGAACAGCCGGAGCGGCGGAATCGGCGCGACGGGCTCCGGGCTCCCGCCGTGTTCGTCGCGCCGCGAGTCTCATGTCACGGCGAACGTGGTCCCGTCTTCGTACTTAAATTCGGCTGCTCAGGGAAGCGCGTCCAGCGCCTCCTCCAGTAGTGACACCGTGCGGTTGCGCTGGCGTCGGAGTGCGACCAACTGTTTCCGACGTTCGTCCTCGTCCATCCCGTCGAGTTCAGCCGCGGCCGCGAGTCCGGGGTACGACGGCCGGTCGGTTGCAGGGTCCTGCTCGAACTGTCCCTCCGTCGTGTAATCGACACGGACGAGCGCACGCGAGAGCCCCTTGATACTCTCGTTTACCTTCTCGGCACCGACGCTGCCGGCGGCGAACGCCGCGGGCGCACTACCGGAGTCGAGACTGTCGTAGAACTCATCGACGGCGTCGTCGAGGTCGGCAAGCGTCTCCCGGACCGACGAGAGGTCGAATGCGTCGCCGGCGGCCGCGTCGTACTCCGCGACCGTCGAGCGGTGGCTGTCGAGCGTATGGCGGAAGTCGAGCGGGAGCACCTCCCGGTCGAGCAGGCGCGCGACGATTGTGGCGTACACCCGGATGTCCCGCACCAGCACGTTCGGGTCGGCCTTGTCCAGCGTGTCCGTACTCAGATGCCACGCGTTGCTGTGGCCGCCACAGCCGCCGACGGCGTGATACCCCCGCTCGTCTCGCACCTCTTTCGGGATGTTCGATGAGAGCATCAGGCAGCCGGTAACGCCGAGATTGCTGAACGAGTAGTCGCCCGCCCGCGGTGGCCGGACCTCTGTCGCGTCTTTCCCGCACACGTCGGCGATGGCGCTCCGGGCGAGCGCGTCGGCCTCGGGCATCCAGCACAGCATGTCCTCGAACTCCGTGGCGTGAACGGCACCCGGGGAGTCCACGTTCACCTGTGCGACACAGTTCGCCTCGATGTCGAGGCCGAACTCCTCGGCGTACCACGTCGAACCGGCGTAGCGACCGGTGGAGTGGCCGGGCCACCAGCAGACCCGGAGGTCGCGTGAAAGTTCGTCGGCGTTCTCCTGAAACACCCGGGCGAGTTCCAGCAGCGCGGCGTCGCCGGTCGCGTTATCCGCGATGCCGACGTGCCACGAGTCGTAGTGGCCGTGGAGCAGCACGAAGTCAGTCTCCGCGCCATCGTCGCCCGCATCTCCGGTTTCCGAACCACCGGCGGGAATGCGCGCTTCCACGACCGGACAGTCGAACCAGCCCGTCTCGGTTTCGGCTGTCAGCGCGACAGCCGTCCCCTCGCCGAGTTCCCGAAGACGCTCGCCTACTGGCGCGGCGGCGACGACGACCGGCACGTCCGGGATACGGTGTTCCTCACCGGGCTCCGGCGCACCGCCCCAGACCGGCGTGGCGATTCCCTCGTGTGGTTCGCGCTCGTGTGGATGCACGACGACGACGCCCTCGACGCCAGCGTCTTCCAGGTCGCCGATAGCTTCGATAGGCAGCAGTCCGTCGAGCACCGCGACCTTGCCGGTCATGTCACCGACATCGCCCAGATCGGTCGAGAGGAGGTCATCGACGCTCGCCTCGCCGGTCGCGAAGTCCGCCAGTTCGCCGGCCGCTTTTCCACCGCCGAAGGAGACAGTCTTTACGGCGTCGAACGATTCACCCGCCGCCGCGAGCGATGCGTCGCCCGGAATCGAGAGGTAGAGTTCGGGGTCGTGGCGCTCGTAGCTGACGCCGAAATCGTTCAGCCGGTCGGTGACGTACTCGGCGGCCTCCACCTCGTCGTCGCTCCCCGAAACCCGCTCCAGTTCGGCGAACCGTTCCACCAGTTCCCACGGTACGTCGGCCGAAACCTCGTCGTACAGTTCACGTTCAAGCCCCGAAAGCGCCGGCACGTCGCGCTCGTAGAGGTCGTAATCAGTTATCGACATACGTGCGGGTGAATGTCGGGCTACAAGTTCGTTCCGAAGGCGGACCACCGACGGGCCGGTGGACTCATTTCCCCTGCGCTTGCAGGGTCTGGTATGAAGCGACACGTCTCCCGTTCAGCGGTCGCCGGCCGTTGCCGAGCGCCGCCGTCGAAAAGTTACACCCACCGCGCGATTTTGGCCGCGGGCTACGCCGATAGCGCGACCGTCGAGGACCCGCTGGTTAGTGCCGACACGAAGGCAACGATGCGGGCCGTCGAGGCCTTCGGCGGGGAAACCGACCGCTTGCGCCTGGAAGACGACAATACCCTCCCAGTACAGGGGTTCGATGGCCGACCCGATACGCCCGCAGACGTCATCAACTGTGAAAACTCGGGGACGACGATGCGTCTCGTCACCGCCTGCGCGGCCCTGGGCGATGGGCTGTCGGTGCTTACCGGCGACGAGTCGCTCCGCTCCCGACCGCAAGGCCCGCTGCTCGATGCCCTGTCGAACCTCGGCGCCCGCGCCCAGAGCACCCGGGACAACGGGCAGGCGCCGCTGGTCGTCGGCGGCCCGCTATCCGGCGGCGACGTATCGATTCCGGGCGACGTGTCCTCGCAGTACATCACCGCGCTGCTGATGGCCGGCGCCGTTACTGACGAAGGGCTCGAAATCGAGCTCGAAACCGCGCTCAAATCCGCGCCGTACGTCGATATCACCATCGAAGTGCTTGACGCCTACGGCGTCGAAACTGAGAAGACTGACGAGGGATTCCGCGTCCCGGGCGGCCAGCAGTACAGTCCCGAGGGCGGAAATTACGCGGTCCCGGGTGATTTCTCCTCTATCTCCTACCTCGCCGCAGCAGGCGCTGTCGCTGCGGAAGAGGGGACCGAGGTAACCGTCGAAGGCGCCCAGCCCAGCGCTCAGGGTGATACTGCCATCGTCAACGTACTGGACCGGATGGGCGCGAACGTCGAGTGGGACCAGGCGGCCGGCGAAATCCACACGGCCGGCGGCGATCTCACGGGCATCGAGGTCGACGTGGGCGACACTCCGGACCTGCTCCCGACAATCGCCGCGGTGGGCGCAATCGCCGACGGGGAAACCCGTATCGTCAACTGCGAGCACGTTCGGTTCAAGGAAACCGACCGCGTGAGCGCGATGGCAGAGGAACTCGGGAAGATGGGCGTCGAAACGACCGAACAACAGGACACACTCACCGTCCACGGGGGGGAGTCGGACCTCGTCGGCACCGAGGTTGACGGTCGCGGTGACCACCGCATCGCGATGGCGCTGGCCGTCGCGGGCCTCGTCGCCGAAGGGACCACAACCATCGCCGGCGCCGAGCACGTGGACGTGTCGTTCCCGAACTTCTGGACGGTGCTGGAGGAACTCGGCGCAACCGTGACCGCACCCGAGCCAGCGCGGGACTGAGTCGAGTCCATCCGCGGGTGCCGGCAACCGGTTGTCGGTACTCCTAAACCGGTCCACCGTCGACTCGGCTACATGACTGACTCCGACGACCTTCTCGCGGCCCACGAGGAGGACGGCTACGTCTTTCCGGCCTACGGCGACCGCTGTTTCGCGGACGTTACCGAGAGCGCGCTCTCGCTGCTCTCCGAGGAGTTCGACCGCGGCATCCCCGAAGACGCCTTCGGCGACCTGCTGGATGACGATATCGACCGTGTCGTCCTGCTCGTACTCGACGGCCTCGGCCTCGACCAGTGGAACCGCCTCAACGGAGAACTCCCGTTCATCAGTCGGTTCGAGGAGTCCGGGACGGTGACGCCGCTGACTTCGGTCTATCCCTCCGAGACTGCCGCCGCAATCACGACGCTCCACACAGGGCTCCTTCCTGCCGAACACGGCCTGCTCGGCTGGCACCAGTTCTTCGAGGGCGTCGACCAGTCCATCCAGACGCTCCCGTTCCTACTGGAGGACGGTACCCCGATTCACGACGAGGACCCGCTCGCGAACGCCCGCGAACTGTTCGAAGGGGAGGCTATCTACGACGAGGTCGAAGACGCCGGTATCGATGCCCATACCGCCCAGCCAGAGCATATCGCCGATTCGGCCTCCTCTCGTTTGACGACCGCCGGCGCGGAGACGAACGCCTACTGGAACGTCGCCGACATGGCCGTCACTATCCGGGATACGCTTGCCGACACCGAGAGGCCGACCCACGTGACTGCCTACGTTTCCAATATTGACCACATCTCCCACGTTACTGGGACCGAGGCGGACCGCTACGACGCACAGGTCCGCATGGTCACCGAGGCGGTTCGGACAGAACTCGTGGAGGGGCTCGATACCGAGACGGCGAACCGGACGGCGTTGCTGGTGACGGCCGATCATGGTCACACCAACGTTGACCAGAACAACCGCGTCGAACTCGCCGTTCCCGAAGTGCTGGACACGCTCGAACGCGACGCCGATGGCGAACCGATTCCGCCCGTCGGCGGCCCGCGGAACCTCCAGTTTCACGTGCGGGACGGCCGTGTGGAGGAACTCCGCGAGTATCTCGAAGCGACCCACGACGTGCTCGCGCTGGACCGCGAGGAGTACACCGAGCGCGGATTGTTCGGTGAGGACCACGCTGAGCCCAGCGAGACGTTCGACCGCCGGGCGCCGGACCTCGTCGCGGTCCATAAGCAGACGGTGATGTGGTACCACGAGGACGACAAAATCGGCGTCCACGGCGGCATGACCGCTGAGGAGATGCTCGTCCCGTTCGCGGCGGCGCGAGTGAGCGACCTACAGGACTAAGCCTAAATGGACGGCCCACCCAGTCTCCGGTAATGAACGGCAATCGGTTCGGTCGCCTGTTTCAGGTGACGACCTACGGCGAGAGCCACGGTCCCGGGATGGGCTGTACGGTGAGTGGCTGCCCTGCCGGCGTCGAACTTGACGAGGAGGACATCCAGCGCGACCTCGACCGTCGTAAGCCTGGCCAGTCGATGATTACTACCAGCCGCGGCGAGCCCGACGAGGTGAGCATCCAGTCGGGCCTGCAGGACGGCTACACGACTGGCACCCCCATCGGAATGACTATCCAGAACAAGGACGCCCGCTCGAGGAAATACGAGCCGTTCGTCACCGCCCCCCGGCCCAGCCACGGCGACTTCACCTACTCCGCGAAGTTCGGCACCCGGAACTGGGGCGGCGGCGGCCGCTCCTCCGCACGGGAGACAGTAAACTGGGTCGCGGCGGGCGCAATCGCCAAACAGGTGCTCGACCAGAGCGAGTACGACGTGGAAATCAAAGCCCACGTCAATCAGATCGGCGAGATTGAGGCGCCGCCGGTCAGCTTCGAGGAGATGCTCGAGCACAGCGAGGAGAACGAAGTGCGGTGTGCCCACCCGGCGACGGCCGCGGAGATGCGCGAACGCATCGACGAGTATCAGGAGGCCGGCGACTCCATCGGCGGTAGTGTCGCCTTCGAGGCCCACGGCGTCCCGCGCGGTCTCGGGGCACCGCGGTTCGACAGCGTTCCCGCCCGCCTGGGCCAGGCGCTCCTTTCGGTGCCGGCGACGACGGCAATCGAATACGGCCTCGGCCGCGAGGCACGGACGGTCACGGGCTATGAACGCAACGAGGACTGGGAGTTCCCAGAAGGCGAGGAGGACCCGACCCCGGTCGGTAACGACCACGGCGGCCTTCAGGGTGGGATTACCACGGGCCAGCCGATCACGGGCGAGGTGACACTCCACGCGCCGACATCGATTCCGAAAACCCAGCAGACGGCTGACTGGGAGACTGGTGAGGAGAAGGAGATTCAGGTGGTCGGCCGTCACGACCCGGTGCTGCCGCCGCGAGCGGTGCCGGTCGTCGAGGCGATGGTGACGCTGACGGTGCTGGACTTCATGCTGCTTGGGGGGCGGATTAACCCGGACCGACTCGACGATAATCCGGGGGAGTACGATACGCCGTACCACCCGAGCAGCCCCCGGAACGAGGACTAACCGCAGAACTCCTGGGTAAGGTAGACGGACCCGTTTTCGTCTACGAAGATGCCGATTCCCTGGAGTTCGTAGTCCGGGTTCAGGATGTTTTTGCGATGCCTGGTGGAGTTCAT
>JBDGQC010000095.1:0-8636 GCA_042219375.1 Halolamina sp.
TCCAGCAGTTCGTGGAGAAGCCGGGCCGCGACGTGCGCGTGCTGCTGGCCGGCGGCGAGCCTGTGGCAGCGATGTCCCGGAGCGCGGACCACTGGATAACCAACGCTGCCGCAGGCGCCGAGACGGAGGCATTCGCGCTCGACGACGAGGCGGCGGCCCTGGCGAAGGCGGCGAGCGACGCCGTCGGCGGCGGCCTGCTCGGGGTTGACCTGATGGAAACCGGCGTCGATGCCGCAGGCAACGCGACCGGGTACACCGTCCACGAAGTGAATCACACGGTAGAGTTCCAGGCGCTGAATGGTGCTGTCGATGTGGACGTCCCCGCAGCCGTCGTCGATTGGCTGGAGACCGTCCCCGAACAGGGTGCGAAGACGGAGGTGGAAGCGTGACGGTCGCCGCCAGCGTCGTCGGCGCGTCCGGGTTCGCCGGCGGGGAACTCCTGCGTTTGCTCGCGGGCCATCCGAAGTTCGAACTGGTACAGGCCACCTCCCGCGAGCACGAGCACAAGACAGTCGGCCACGTCCATCCGAATCTGCGGAACCTCGACCTGCGGTTCAGTTCGCCCGACTCCCTCGATACCGTGGACGTGCTGTTCACGGCGACCCCGCACGGCGTCACGATGGAACGCGTCGAGGACTACCTCGACGCGGCCGACCGCCTGGTGGACCTCTCGGCGGATTTCCGCCTGAACGACGAGGCGGCCTACGACGAGTGGTACGACGGCCACGTCGCGCCGGAGTATCTCGAAGCCGCGACCTACGCGCTCCCGGAACTCGGGCACGACGGGCTCGAATCCGCGGACATCGTCGCCAGCGGCGGGTGTAACGCCACGGCGACGATGCTGGCGCTCAAACCCCTCGTCGACGCGGACCTGCTCGTGCCGGGCGACCGCGTCGTGGCGGACATCAAGGCCGGCTCCTCGGAAGGCGGTGCCGGCGGCGGCGCCGCGGCGTCCCACGCGGAGCGTTCGGGCGTCGTTCGCCCGTACGCACCCGACGGCCACCGTCACGAGGCAGAACTGCTCGACCAACTCGACCTCGGGGTCGACTTCACCGTCCACGCGGTAGACATGGTTCGCGGCGCGGCCGCGACCTGCCACGCGTATCCGACAGGCCCGGGCGCGCAGGGAAGCGTCGAGACAGCCGACCTCTGGGGTGCGTACCGCGACGCCTACGGTGAGGAACCGTTCGTGGACCTCGTCGCGGGTGGGGGTGGTGTCTACCGCTACCCCGAGCCGAAAGTCGTCGCGGGAACCAACCGCGCGGCGGTCGGGTTCGCGACCGCGCCTGATGACGACCGCGTCGTGGCCTTCGCGGCCATCGATAACGTGATGAAGGGCGCCGCCGGGCAAGCGGTCCACGCCGCGAACATCGCGCTCGGACTGGACCAGACGGCCGGACTCGACAACCAGGGACTCCACCCCGTGGGGTCGCCATGAGCCAGGCGCCCGACCCCACGGACGCGCCCCCGCTGGTGGTGAAAATCGGCGGCGCACGCGCGGTCGACCCGGCGGGTGTCGTCGGCGACATCGCCCACTACGCCGCGACGGGGCGCTCCGTCGTCGTCGTCCACGGTGGCTCGACCGCGGTGGACGACACGCTGGAGGCCCTCGGCAAGGAACCGGAGTACGTCGAAACGCCGGCGGGCGTCTCGGGCCGCTTCACCGACGACGAGACGTTGGAGACGTTCGAGATGGTGCTGCCGGGCAAACTCAATACCGAACTCGTCGCTCACCTCCGCGGGGTCGGCGTGGATGCGGTGGGCCTCTCGGGCGTCGACGGCGGCCTCGTCACGGGACCGCGCAAGTCCGCGGTCCGCGTGGTCGAGAACGGAACGAAGAAAATCCGCCGTGGCGACCACGCTGGCAGGCCGGCTGACCTGAACACCGACCTGCTGGAGAGCCTCCTCTCGGACGGCTACGTCCCGACGGTCTGTCCCCCGATGTTCGCTGACGACGGTACCGTGGCCAACGCAGACGCCGACCGCGTGGCGGCGCTCCTGGCGGCCGAACTCGGCGCCGATCTCGTCCTGCTGACCGACGTTGCGGGCGTGTACGCTGACCCCGAGGACGAGGCGACGCTCATCAAGGCGGCTGAAACCCCGGCGGCGATGGACGACCTCGAAGACGCCGCGGAGGGGTTCATGTCCCGCAAGGTCCACGCGACCAGGGAAGCGCTTGAAGGCGGCGCAGGAGGTGTCACCATCGGCGATGCTGGACTTCGCAAACCGCTCGTTGCCGCCCTCACCGGGCACGGAACGTACGTGGACCCTGGGGCAGTCGGCGTGGAAACCGACGGCGGCGTCGAACAGGAGCCTGCGGTCGCGGACGACCGTCTGGATTGTGGCATCGACGCCGCGGACATCGCCGCGCTCGGGGGTAACGACTGATGGTCGACCCGGGGTTCGTGTTCTCCGAGAAACCGCTGAACATCGCCGGCGGCGAGGGGATGACCCTCGTCGGGACGGACGGGACGGAGTATCTGGATTTCGGGGCGTCGTACGCCTGCACGCCCCTCGGGCACTCACCGCCGGCGGTTGTCGAGACCATTCGTGAACAGGCGGGGAACCTGCTCTACGTCCAGGGCTCCTACCCCGTCGATGTCCGTACCGCGCTGCGCGAACGGTTAGCCGAGGTTGCACCCGGAGAAATATCGCACGTTTGGCTCTGTAACTCCGGGACGGAGGCGACCGAGGCTGCGCTGAAGTTCGCTCGCTCGGCGACGGGTCGCGAGAAAGTCGTCGCCGCCAAGCGCGCCTTCCACGGCCGTACGCTGGGTGCGCTTTCGCTGACCTGGAAGGACGCCTACCGCGACCCGTTCGGGCCACTCCCGGGGGCGGTCGAGTTCGTCCCCTACGGCGACGCTGAGGCGCTCGCGACGGCCGTCGATACCGAGACTGCGGCGGTGTTCCTCGAACCCGTCCAGGGCGAAGGCGGCGTTCACCCCGCCGGCGAGGAGTACCTTCAGACCGCCCGCGAGGTAACTGCCGGTGCGGACGCGGCACTCGTGATGGACGAAATCCAGACCGGCCTCGGCCGGACGGGAACGCTCTGGGCCGCCGAGGCCGCAGGAATTGTCCCGGACATCGTCACCGCAGCGAAAGGCATCGCGTCGGGGCTCCCGATGGGCGCAACGCTCTGTAAGGAGTGGATTGCTGCGGACGCGGGGAATCACGGCTCGACCTTCGCTGGGAACCCCCTCGTCGCCGCCGCCGCGGACGCCACGCTCGCGGGAATTGCGGAGCAGGATGTCGCCGGGAACGCCGCAGGGGTGGGAAGCTACCTCCAGTCCGAACTCGCGGCGGCCGTCGAGCGCCACAGCCTCCCGGTGCGGGACGTGCGTGGCGAGGGTCTCATGGTCGGCGTCGAGGTCAAACACGGCGCGATGAGCGTGCTAAGGGACCTCGCTCTGGAGGAGCAGGTGCTGGCGCTGCCGGCCGGTCGCTCAGTCGTCCGTCTGCTGCCGCCGCTCATCGCCGACCAGGCCCACGCAGACGCGTTCGTCGAGAGCTTCGTGGAGGTGTTGGCGTGAGCGAAACCATCGCCGCGCCCGATGGTGCGCTCAACACGCCCGGCCGCCGTCTGCTCACGGAACTGGTCGCGACACCGTCGCCCTCCGGCAGCGAGGGCGAGGCTGCCGCGCACCTGTGTGAGTTCTTCGATACCAACGGCCGCGAGGCGTTCATCGACGACGCGGGCAACGTCCGCGCACCCGCCGACGACGCGGTGCTACTCACCTCTCACATCGACACCGTGCCAGGCGACATTCCCGTCGAAATCACGGAGGGCGACGACGAACTCGGTGTTGCCGGCCCAGTGCTCCACGGCCGCGGGAGCGTCGATGCCACCGGTCCGCTCGCGGCGATGGCCGTGGCGGCCGTCGAAACCGGCGTGTCCTTCGCTGGCGTCGTCGCCGAGGAGACGGACTCCGCTGGCGCGCGCCACCTGTTGGCGGACCGCGACGCCCCGAGGACAGTCATCAACGGCGAGCCCTCAGGGTGGGACGCACTAACGCTCGGCTACCGCGGCATCCTCGTCGGAGCCTACACCGTCGAGAGCGCCGCGGCCCACGGCTCCCGCCCTGAGCCGAACGCTATCGACCGCGCGACTGCGTGGTGGGAAGCGGTGAAGGCGACCGTAGACGAGGCAGCAAGTGCCACGGGGAGTGATACGAACGTGTTCGAAACCGTCACCGCGACGGCGACCGACATTTCGGGCGGTCTGGCGGCGGACGGTGCGGCCGTCGAAGCCGATATCACGGCCCAGTTCCGCGTTCCACCCGACCAATCGCCAGCCACCGTCAGGGAAGCCGCGGAAGCGTGTTTGACCCATGGCACCCTGACGTGGACCGACGAAATCCCCGCCCACGTCGCCAGCGCCAGGAGTCCGCCGGCGGCAGCGCTCCGTCACGGTATTCGCGCGGCCGGCGGGGACCCGACCCACCTCCACAAGACCGGGACCGCGGACGCGAACCTGTTCGCCGACGGCTGGGGTGTTCCAGTCGTCACCTACGGCCCCGGGGATTCCGCGCTGGACCACGCGCCCGACGAGCGCCTGCCCCTCGCCGCGTTTGACGACGCAGTCACCGTGCTGACGACAGCCTGTGAACAGCTAACCGACTAAGATGAGACAGACAATGCACGACACACCCACCACCGAGTTCCCGACCGATTTCCTGACCATCGAGAGCCTGACACCCGCGGGGCTCCGGCGGGTGCTTGGCCGTGCCGCGGCGCTGAAAGCGGGCGAGGGGGAGACTCGACTCCCCGGCGTGAGCGCGGGACTGCTGTTCGAGAAACCCTCGACCCGCACCCGCACCTCGTTCGAGGCAGGGCTGACACAGTTGGGCGCTCATCCGACCTTCCTCGGCCCGGACGAAATCCATCTCGGCCACGGCGAGCCGTTGAAAGACACCGCTCGCGCGCTCTCGCAGTACGTGGACGTGCTCGTCGCGCGCTTGAACGACCACGCGGACCTGGAGGAACTGGCGGCCTACGCCGACGTGCCGGTGGTGAACGCACTCACCGATCAGGCCCATCCCTGCCAGGCGCTCGCGGACCTGCTGACCCTCCGCGAAATCGCCGGCGAGAACGCCACGGTGGCCTGGGTCGGCGACGGCAACAACGTCGCACGCTCGCTCGTGGTTGGGTGCGCGCTGGCTGGTGTTGACCTCCGCCTGGCCACGCCGCCGGGGTACGGCGTCGGGGACGACGTGCTGACGACGGCGTCCGAACTGGGTGGGTCACCGACGCTCGTCGACGCCCCATCGGCGGCCGTCGATGGCGCTGACGCCGTCTACACGGACGTCTGGGTGAGCATGGGCGAAGAGGGCGAGCGCACGGAGAAACTCCCCGCATTCGAGGGGTATCAGGTGGACGAGACGCTGCTCTCGGGGACGGACGCGAAACTGCTGCACTGTCTTCCGGCCAACCGCGGGCAGGAAGTGACCGACCCGGTGTTGGAGGGCGAGCGGTCGGTGGTCTGGCAGCAGGCGGGCAACCGCATGCCGACCCAACAGGCGCTCCTGCTCGAACTACTCGGAGGGCGCTCTGACGGCCGCTGAGAGCTGATAACTGCGTCCTACAGTCGCATGACCGGGGATTTAATAAATGATGAGTTACCGCCTTTACGTGTATGGCAGACCATTCCAACCACGAACGGCAGCATCGAGCGGCTGACCGTCGAACGTTTCTGAAGACCGGTGCGGCCCTCTCGTCACTCGGGCTAACCGGACTCGCCGGGTGTACCGGTGGCGGCGGCGGCACCGCCGACAGCATCAAAGTGTTCGTCTGGGAAGGCTGGGAGCCAGTCGTCAAGAAGTTCGAAGAGGAGACGGGCATCACCGTCGAGCAGGAGAACGCCACGAGCACGAACAACATGTTCACCAAGACCAAGAACGCCCCCGGGGAGTACGACCTCGTCACTCCCAACTCCGGCTACGCGGCCCGGTTCCGCGACGCGGACCTGATCCAGTCGCTGGCTGACAGCAAGGAGGCGTTCATGGAGGAGGTGCCCAACTACGGGAACACCTACGACTACTTCCAGCAGGGCACCATCGCCCGCCACCTCAGCGGTGAGGACGGCTGGTACGGGGCGCCGCCGCGGTTCGGCCTCTACGGCATCGGCCTCGACACGGACGAGGTCAACCCCGATGACGTGCAGTCGTCGGCAGACCTCTGGGATAACCGCGACAAACTCGGCGGCGACGTCGGTGTCAACGTCGACGAGGTCCACAGCATCACCCACGCCGCCCGTGCAGCGGGTCACGCTGACAAACTCCGCGGGGAGGAGATGAAAGTCACCGGCTCGGCGTGGGAGGAAACCCGGGAGAAGTTCCTCGAAATGGCTGATTACACCCGGGCGATGTTCGAGAGTGAGGCCCAAGTCGGCCGCGCGCTCAAGTCCGAGTCCTACAACACCGCTGTCGGCCCCGGTCGGAACGACATCATCAACCTCATCCAGAAGGGCAACGAGAAGTTCGAGTTCGTCGCGCCCTCCGAGGGTGCCCTCGGTTGGACCGAGGCGATGCTCGTGCCCAAGGAATCCGACAAAGCCGACGCGGCCAAGGAGTTCATGAACTTCCTCCTCAAGCCCGAAATCGGCGCCGAACTCGCGACGGCGGACCTCGCTCCGTCGACCGTTTCGGGGTCGAAAGACCACATGTCCGAGGAGGAGATCGACCTGTTCTACATCCCGCCCGAGGACGTTCAGGACGTCATTCAGGACAAGCCGTTCGCCGAACCCGAGAAGTGGAAGAGCCTGATGAACGAGTTCAAGACCAAGATCTGAGCGGCCCCCTCTTTTTTCACTCATGTCCAACGAAACCATGCGGCCGACCGACGAGTCGGCTCGGTCGTGGGAGCGGTACGTGCCGTTCGTCGGCGAGGAGTCGCTGTCGGAGTTCCTCGCGTTCCCGTTGTCGTATCTCCTCCTGTTCCTGGCGCTCCCGATGGCGATGATGGTGGTCTACAGCTTCCTGCCCGTCAGGAACTATCAGGTGGTGTTCGAGCCGACGCTCGCGAACTACTCCGAACTCCTGTTCGAGGGGGTGTTCATCACCTACTTCGTCAACACGCTCCAGATCGCGCTGACGGTCACGGTTATCGCCCTGCTCATCGGCTACCCGCTCGCGTACGTCATCGCCTACAAAGTCGAGCGCCCGCAGGTCTGGCTGCTGCTGGTGCTGGGTCCGTTCTTCACGGTGTATCTAATCCGGGCGTTCTCGTGGCTCACGGTACTCGGGCAGAACGGCGCCATCAACATCATGCTGACCAAGTTCGGCATCGTCGAGGAGCCAATCGGCTGGCTGCTCTACGGGGAGTTCGCGGTCATCATCGGGCTGGTTCACGCGTTCCTCCCGTACCTGGTGTTGACGCTGTATGCCACCCTCCAGGGGCTGGACCGCTCGGAACTGGAGGCCGCCCGTGACCTCGGCGCGAGCCCGCTGCGGACGTTCCGCGACATCACGCTCCCGCAGTCGCTGCCCGGCGTCATCACGGGGTCGCTGTTCGTGTTCGTCCCCAGTTTCGGCGCCTACGTCACGCCGCTCATCCTCGGCGGCGGCGGCACGCCGATGGTCGCGCCGCTTCTCGACCAGTTCATGAACCTCACGCTCAACATCTCGAAGGCGGCCGCCGGCGGAATGCTGATGCTCGCCGTCGTGGTCATCGCCACGGCCGTCATCTTCCGCATCGTCCGCGTCGAGGAAATCTTCAGCGGGGAGGGGGGCGCATGAGCCTGCTCAGCGAACGCTGGCGGAACCGGCTCCTGAAGGGGGCCGGCGCCACCGTCATCGGGTTCCTCTGGTTCCCGCTCATCGTGATGGTGCTGCTCTCGTTCGGCTCGAACGCCTACGCGACGTTCCCCATGGGGGACCTGACACTCCAGTGGTACGAGGCGGCGTTCGCCGACACGGAACTCCTCATCAGCATTCTCAACACGCTCATCGTCGCCAGCATCTCGGCGGTACTGGCGACCGTGCTGGGGCTGATGGGCGCGCTCGCACTCGTCCGCCGGGAGTTCAGCTTCAAGTCCGGGTTCCGTATCCTGACTATCGTGCCGATGATCATCCCCGGCGTGGTGATGGGCATCGCGCTGCTCGTGCTGTTCCAGACTATCGCCAGCAGCCTGCTGTCGCTGATTACGGTCATCATCACCCACGCGCTCTACGTGATGCCGTTCGCGCTGCTGACCATCTCCTCGCAGCTCTACGGCTTCGACCGGAGCGTCGAGGAGGCCGGGCGAGACATGGGCGCGAGCCGGAGCGAGGTGCTCAAGACCATCACGCTCCCACAGCTCGCACCATCCATCGCCGCCGGGGGGCTGCTGGCGTTCATCCGGTCGTTCTCGGAGTTCATCCGGGCGTACTTCGTCAGCGGCGGCCAGGTCGTTTTCACCATCAAGGTGTGGACGATGCTCAACCACGAACTCACGCCGAAGATCAACGCCATCTCCTCGATTGTGATGTTCGGCCTCATCGGCATCCTCCTGCTCGCGTATCGCTTCGGAAGTCAATCGATGGCGGAACAACTCTACTGACATGGGACGAATCCAAACCTCCGACCTTCGCAAGGAGTTCGGCGACGTGACCGCGGTGGATGGTGTCGACCTCGAAATCAACGACGGCGAGTTCTTCGCG
>JBDGQC010000011.1:0-8581 GCA_042219375.1 Halolamina sp.
CCCTGGTCGTCGTCGGTGACGACCTCGTCGGAGCCACACTCCGGACAGGAGACGATTTCGTCGGCGGTCTCCTCCTCGGATTCGGACTCCTGTTGCCGCTCCCGGGTGGGACGTTCCATTAAAAGATTTCTGGTGATACCCACATTTAAGGCTTTATCTGACCCCATGGGAACGACTAAAGCGATTGCCCGGACGGAGCCCCGGTGAGCCGTGAACGCCGCCGTCGTTGGAAGTTGTCGAACGCTTACACCCCCGGTGAAGAGTCTAATTACTATTGGGCATTTACAAAGGTTTTTGTATAACTAGTGAATATGCAGGAGTAACATGAGCGCGAACGTGGACCAGGCGGTGGCGGCGTGTCGCCCGACGGAAATCGAACCGGTCGAACTGTCGGCTGAATCACTCGAAACGACCGCCCCGGAGTATCTGCGCGAACTGAAGCGAGAGCTCGCCGATGAAGGCTACCAGCCGGCGGAACTCACCGTCCAGGGACGGTTCGACCAGGACTGCTCGCTGGCCACCCAGGAGGAGGCCGACCGCCTCCGAAACTTCGTCCGGGCGGCGTCGTTCCTCGGCGCCGGAAGCCTCACCGTGACCGTCGACGAGGTCTGCGACGCCGAGAAGGTCCGACCGGCGGTGTCCGCGCTGGAAGAACGCGCCCGCCGGGAAGGCGTCACACTCACGGTGGAGGGCCTCGACGTTCCAGCCTGAATGGGACAGAAGCGCGCGCTGGCCGAGCGACTCCACGGCCTCGCGGGCTTTGACACCCCCAGGCTCGACCTCGAACAGTACCCGACGCCGCCGGATTTGGCGGCACATCTGGTCCACCTCGCGGACCTCCACGGCGACCTCTCCGGCCGAACCGTCATCGACCTCGGCACAGGTACGGGAATGCTCGCACTCGCGGCCGCCTGTCGCGAGCCCGACCGCGTTGTCGGCCTCGAACGCGACCCGGATGCGCTCGCGGTCGCCCGCGAAAACGAGCGGTCGGTCGACCCCTCACGCTCAGTCGATTGGCTGCTCGGCGACGCCACCCGGCCGCCGCTCTGTCCCTCCGCTCCGACGACTGTCCTGATGAACCCGCCGTTCGGCGCCCGGTCTGGAAGCGAAGGTGCGGACCGCGCGTTCCTCGAAACGGCCGCGACGCTCTCGACAGTCTCCTACTCCGTTCATAACGCCGGCAGCCAGTCGTTCGTCGAGTCCTTCGCCGCCGACGAGGGCGGCGAGGTGACCCACGCGTTCCGCGCCGAGTTCGACGTTCCGCGGCTCTACGACCACCACGAACGCGAGCAGACGGCCATCGACGTGGACGTGTTCCGTATCGCCTGGGATTAATTGACCAGCCGCCCTCCGAGGCGGCCGACCCCGCCGTCGCTGACGAGCAACCCGATTCCCAGCATCGCGTACCCCAGAACCAGTAGCGCGCCGTTGAGGTAGGTGTGACAGTCACCGCCGCCCAACTCGACGCCGAGGCGGACCCCGCTCCGAACCAGCCGGGCGCCCGTCGGGAACGTCGTCTCGACCGCACACTCCCCGCCGAACGCCGTGAACGGCGCGGCGGCGACGAGGACGTACCCTGCCCATGCCGGGTTCTCGCCCTCGGAGCGGCGGTAGTGTCGCCGCGCAGCCATCAGGAGGAGCCCCGTAAACGCGAGCAGCGGGAGCCACGCCAGGTATTCCGGCAGCGCGCCGTTGCCCGTGTGGGCGACCGACCAGAGAAACACCAGCAGGACCGCTATCTGACCGACGACGACGGCAGTCGCTCGCGCCCACGCGAGCGCGACCCATCGCGGTGCGGACCCCCCGCGTGACATGGCAGGCAGTTGTTCAATCAACTACCTAACTTTTTTGCCTTCATCCCGGTCGCAACCGAAGGAGTCTATTCGCGCGGTTCCGTTGCCCCCCGCATGAACGACCGGTTCCTCACGATGCTCGACCGGAACGCCGACCACGCCGCCGCGTTCGACTCCCGCTTCGGAGGGCTTCAGCAAGGACAAGAACCAGACGCCGTTACTGTCTGCTGTGCGGACTCGCGGGTGCTACAGGACCACATCTGGGGCAACGACGAACCGGGCCGGGTGTTCACCTGCGGCAACATCGGCAACCGCGTCCTCCAGCGAACTGACGGGAAGGAGGTGGTGTCCGGCGACGTGCTCTACCCGGTCGAACACACCGGAACTGACACGGTGGTCGTCGTCGGCCACACAGGCTGTGGCGCCGTCACCGCGACGTACGACTCCCTCACGGACGGTCTCTCCGAGCCACCGGGTATCGAACATTGTATCGACCTGCTGGCGCCGCATCTCGAAGACGGCATCGACGAACTTCCGGAGGGGCTCGCCCGGGCGGACGCGATAAACCGTCTCGTCGAGTACAACGTGGACCGGCAGGTGGCGTTCCTCCTCAACAGCGATGACGTACCCGCGAGCGTCGACGTTTTCGGCGTCGTCTACGACTTCCAGGACGCCTACGAGGGTAGGCGCGGCGAAGTTCACGTCATCAACGTCAACGGTGCGACTGACCCGGCGACGTTGCGGGAGGAAAACCCCGAGGCTGCGGAGCGAATCAACCGTCTCTGGACGCACTAACGAGCCTTCACCCGAGATTGTCGGCGATGACCTCCTTCTGAATCTCGCTGGTCCCCTCGTAGATTTTGGTGATGCGGGCGTCGCGGTAGTAGCGCTCGACGGGATAGTCCGAGACGAAGCCCGCACCCCCGTGGACCTGCACGGCGTCGTCGGCCACCTCGACGGCCCGCTCGCTGGCGAACAGTTTGGCCATGCTCGCAAAGCGCATCGCCGCCTCGCGCTCGCCGTCCTCGACGTGGGTCGCCGCGCGGTAGACCAGCGATCGCGCGGCTTCGATGACCGTGGCCATCTCCGCGAGTTTATGGGAGACGGCCTGGAACTCGCCGATGGGCTGGCCGAACTGCTCGCGCTCCCCCGCGTAGTCGAGTGCGGCGTCCAGCGCGGCCTGTGCGGCGCCGACGGCCTGTGCCGCCACGCTCACCCGGCCGTCGGCGAAGAACTCCATCAACTGGTAGAACCCCTCGTTCTCCGTGCCGATGAGGTTCTCCGCCGGAACGCGCACGTCGTCGAGGAACAGTTCCGCGAGGTCCGACGCCCGGATACCGAGCTTGTTGTCGATTTTCTCGGCCTCGAACCCCTCGGTATCCGTGGGGACGAGGAAGGCGCTAATCCCCTTCCGGCCCGCGCCGGGGTCGGTTTTCGCCATGACGATGACCACGTCGGCGACGGTGCCGTTGGTTATCCACGTCTTGGTGCCGTTGATGACCCACTCGTCCCCGTCTTTCTCCGCGGCTGCACCGCTCTGTTCCGCGGCGCTTCGTCCCTCGCGTTTCTCCGCAGTAGTCTCTATCCCGGCGACGTTCGAGCCGTGTCCGGGTTCGCTGATGGCGCTCGCACACGCGGATTCGCCTGCCGCGATGCGGGTGAGCCACCTCTCCTTCATCCACTCGTCCCCGTAGGCCTCCAGCATCTTGGAGCCGAACCCGCGGCTCCCGACAGCGCTCCCGATGCCGGGGTCTGCGCGCCAGAGTTCCTCGGTCACCAGCGCCGTCGTCAGGGTGTCCATCCCTGCGCCGCCGTACGCCTCGGGGATGTCCGGCCCGACGAGGTCCAACGCGGCGGCTTTCTGGACGATTTCGTGGGGATAGCGCTTCTCCGCGTCGTGTTCGCGGGCAACGGGCGCGATCTCGTTCTCGCCGAACTCCCGGACGGCCTGGCGTATCGCCCGCTGTTCTTCGGTGAGTTGAAACGTCACGGCTCACGGTGAGAACAGTAGCGGAATGTAGTTTTGGGCGAACGCGGGAGCGGCGTTTCGCTGCCCGCCGGCCCGGGACGGCCGAGACGCTACTCGCCCCGGAGTTCGAACTTCTGAACCTTCCCGGTGGTGGTTCGTGGAAGCTCCTCCACGAACGCCACCTCGCGCGGGTGTTTGTACTCGGCGAGACGGTCGAGACAGAACTGTCGCACCTCGTCGGCCGTGAGGTCCGCGTCGGGGGTCCGAACCACGAACGCTTTCACCGTCTCGCCGCGGCGCTCGTCGGGAATACCGACGACAGCGGCATCGGCGACGCCGTCGAGTTCGAACAGCAGTTCCTCCACCTCACGGGGGTAGACGTTGTAACCCGCGGTGTTGATGGTGTGGTCCTCGCGGTCCACAACGTAGAAGAAGCCGTCCGCGTCGTGGTAGCCCAGGTCACCCGTGTGGAACCACCGGTTCCCGTCCCGCTCGGTGAATGCGGCCTCGTTCGCCTCCGGGAGGCCCGCGTAGCCCGCCATCACGTTCGGGCCAGCGACGACCAGTTCGCCGGTGATGTCGTCGAGGTCCGCGTCGTCGTCGACCGGTCCGCGTTCGACCGGGGGCACCGTCTCAAACTCGTCGTCGACGACGCGCGCCGAGACGTCGGGGATGACTTTGCCGATACTGCCGACACGGCGCCCGCGCTCCTCCGTATTGAAATGGGTGACCGGGCTGGTCTCGGTGAGCCCGTACCCCTCGTACACGGTCGTATCGTACAGGTCCTCGAACCGCCGGAGCACCTCGGCGGGGATGCCCGACCCGCCTACGCCGGCCATCCGCAGCGAGGAGAGGTCGAACCCCGCGGCGTCCGGTTGATTGATGATGTCGTTGTACATCGCGGGCACGCCGTGCATCAGCGTCAGTTCCTCGTCCTCGATGAGCGAGACCGCTTCCGGGGCGTCCCAGGCCGGCAGCGGGTAGTAGGTGGCGCCGTTGAACAGCGTCGCGTTCATCACGACGGTCATGCCGTAGATGTGAAACAGCGGCAGCACGCCCAGTTGTTTGTCGCTCGGGGTGGTCCCCTCGGGCACGAGGTCCGCCGACGTGAGCGCGTTCGAGGCGAGGTTCTCGTGGGTCAGGCGGACTCCCTTGGGCTGGCCGGTCGTCCCGCTGGTGTACGGCTGGACCGCCAACTCGTCGTCGTCGCGGGCTACGACATCGGGCGCGCCGTCCCCAAGGAACCCCTCGAACGCGGTCGAATCCGCAGTTCCCTCGCCGACAGTAATGACCCAGTCCACGTCCGTCTCCTCGCGGACCTCCTCGACGAACGGGACGAGGTCGGGAATCGTCACGACGGCCTTCGCGCCACTGTCGTCCAGTAGATGCCGGATTTCCCGGGATTTGTACTGGGGGTTCATCGGCACCACCACGCCACCCGCGCGGAGCGTCCCGTGGAACGCCGTGACGAACTGCGGCAGGTTCGGGAGGTAGACCGCCACCGGGTCGCCCGCGCCGATACCGCGCTCGGTCAGCCCTGCGGCGAACTGCCCGGCTCTGGTCCAGAGTGCGGTGTAGCTGATTTCCCGTCCCTTGAACCCGACCGCGGCCCGGTCGGGATGGTCCGCCACGGCCTCGCGCAGGTGTGTGGTGAGATTTGTCATAGCATACGGTTGTCGGCGGTTCCTGTCTAAAGCGTTACGCGGTCCGACGGCGTCGGCGAACAGCTGTCGGACACGCGAAGCCGGGAGTAGCTCTACGTGGATTGGTTTCGTCTGTCAGAAGGCATCGCCATGAAACCGTGCCAAAACTGTCAGACGGTAATCGACGAGTACCTCCTGGACAAACAGCTCGAACCGCTGCGTGAGCTTACGGCCGACGACTTCAACGTCTGTGCCGACTGTACGACCGTCGTTGCTGATGCGTGTGTGGGCTGTGCCGGCGCGGTGTACGTTCCCCGAGGCGAACCCGAGGTTCCCGACTACTGTCCGGCGTGCCGGTCCGACCACATCGAGCGAACCGGTCGTGACCCGGGCTGGATGCGCGATACCGTGTCGAGTTAAAAGTCGTCTGCGGTGAGGCGCCAATCTGCGCTCCGACACACCGGCGAGAGCGTCCGACGCCGGTGGGCCTTTTGCGCCCCCGTACCGAGCGGACCCATGGATATCGGAACCGCGAGCGGGACGCCCGGCGAGCTTTCGAAAGGACACCTGACAGTCACCGAACTACCCACCGGCACCGAGGAACGCATCCCGGTCTGTATCGCGGAAGGCGAGGCGGACGGCCCCACGCTCTGGGTGACGGCCTCGATTCACGGGGACGAAATCACCGGGATGGCAGTCGCACAGGACCTCCTCACCGAATCCCTCCCGGAAGAGCTCTCCGGGACGCTGGTCTGTCTGCCGAACCTGAACCCGGCAGGACTGCGGCGCAACGCCCGGACGTCCTACTACGGCGATGACGACCCCAACCGGTACTTTCCCGACGGCGAGCACGAACCGGACGAGCGAGTGCGCCCGCCGGAGGTACAGGAACGCATCAACCGGCGGCTCTACGACGAAATCGCCGCCAGCGCCGACGCCGCGGTGAACCTCCACACCGCTGGCATCGGCTCCCGGGCGTTCCTCATCCGCGGGCGGGTCCCCTACGGCGAGCGCCGCGACGAGGCTGAGGCACAGGCGGTCGCCGACGAACTCGACGAGATGGTACAGGCGTTCGGAGTCCCGGTCATCAACCAGTACGCACAGGAGGAGTACGAGGAGCTCGGGCTCAACCGCGCACTCTCGCCCGCGCTGCGCGAACTCGCCGGGGTTCCGGCGTTCACGCCCGAACTCGGGAGCCACAGCGTGGTGGACGAACAGAACCGCGAGGCGGGCGTGGTGGGCGTGCGAAACGTGATGCGGGTGATGGGGATGCTCCCCGGCGACCCGGTACAGAACGACGCCGCTCCAGGCGACCCCGTGGAGTTCCCGGTCCGCCGCCACCGCGGGCCGCGGACGGAAACGCCCGGCGTCGTCCGCCACCGCGTCGATACGGGCGACACCGTCGAACCCGGGACACCTGTCGCCGATGTCGTCACCCCCGTTGGGGACGTGAAGGCGACCGTCGAATCCGAACACGCGGGCTACGTCGTCGGGCGGATGGAGGGCGGCGTCGCCTACGAGGGCGACCCCGTCCTGAGCCTCGCGGTTCGGGACGAGAGCGACCTGATTGTAGCACAGGACGAGGAGGACAGCGACGAGTAGTCTCCCCGTTCCGTCACGTCGGTGAACCCCAGGTCGAACACGGCAGGTAGAAAGTCCCTGACGCCGCAGAACAACCAACATGGACGACCAACTTAACGACCAGACGGCGTACGGCGCCGAAAGCATCGCTGTCGGCGCGGCCGACGAGCGAACGGCGACCGGGACGCGAGATATCGCGACCCCGCTGCACCTCTCAGCGACGTACGGTGTCGAAACCGCGGGCTATCCCGAGTCGGGATACACGTACACCCGGCACGGGAACCCGACGCGGGACAGACTCCGGGAGCGCTTCGCCGGGATGGCCGACGCCGAGCACGTGCTGGCTGCGGCCTCGGGCATGACCGCCATCTCGACGGTCTGTCTCTCGGTGCTGCGCCGGGGCGACCGCGTCGTCGCATCGGATGCGCTGTTCGGCGGGACGACCAACTTCTTCGAAGAGTTCCTCGACGGGTTCGGCGTCGAGGTCGCGTACGTCGATGCGTCCGACGCGAACGCCGTCGCGGAGGCGCTGGAGGCGCCGACGGACCTCGTCTGGGTGGAGTCGCCGACGAACCCGCTGCTGAAACTCTGTGACATCGACGCCCTGGGTGACCTCGCAGACGACGCCGGGGCGACGCTGGTCGTGGACAACACGTTCGCGACGCCCTGTGGCCAGCGACCGCTCGATTTGGGGGCGGACGTGTCGGTGCTCAGCACGACGAAGTTCGTCAACGGCCACTCCGACTCGGTCGGCGGCGCGATAGCGACCGACGACGACGAGTTGTTCGACCAGTTCGCGTTTGTGCTCCGGGACATGCTCGGCGCGCCGCTCTCGCCGTTCGACAGCTATCTGGTGCTCCGCGGGTTGAAGACGCTGCCGGCCCGGATGGCACGTCACGAGCATAACGCCACCCGCGTCGCCGGCCTACTTGCGGACCACGAGGCGGTCGAGTCGGTCAACTACCCTGGACTCAGAACGCATCCCCAGCACGCACTCGCGAAGCAGCAGATGCAGAGCTACGGGGGGATGGTCTCGTTCGAACTCGCCGGGGACGGCGCGGAGGCCCGTGCCGTCGCGGAAGACCTCGACGTGTTCAATCTCGCGTTCAGCCTCGGCGGGGTGGAATCGCTGATAGAACACACCGCCAGCATGTCCGGGGCGGCGCTCTCGGCGGAGGAACGCGCCGAGGCGGGTATCTCCGACTCGCTCCTGCGGCTCTCGGTCGGCATCGAGAACACCGACGACCTGGTTCGGGACCTCTCGACGTCGCTGGACCAGGTCTGAGCGCGAACGCGCTCCTGCCCGTGACAGAAGTATCAAGGCCTCCCCAAACCTACCGGCGGTTATGCCCGAGCGAACGACAATCGAAGTCTCCGGGATGGCTTGTGACGGCTGTGAACAGAACGTCGAGAACGCGCTGAGCGACCTGGCCGGCGTCCGCCGCGTCGAGGCGGACCACGAGGCCGGAACCGTCGAGGTAGCCGCCGAGGACGACGTGGCGGAAGACGACCTCGCCGCCGTGGTCCACGACGCGGGCTACGAAGTCGCTGGCTGATTCCTCTCCTTCTCGTCGGTATCAGAATCGACGACCAGC
>JBDGQC010000003.1:0-1702 GCA_042219375.1 Halolamina sp.
CCGCCTGCGGCTGGAGGCCATCGACAACTTCTACCAGGAGGTCGCGGAGATGGCCGACGACCTGATGGTGCCCAAACGCCACGAACTCGACGGTATCCTCGTCGGCGGGCCGTCGCCGACCAAAGACGAGTTCCTCGACGGCGATTATCTCCATCACGAACTCCAGGACAAAGTGCTCGGGAAGTTCGACATCGCCTACACCGACGAGTCCGGCCTCTACGACCTCGTCGACAAGGGCCAGGAGGCGCTGGCCGACCAGGAACTCGTCGAGGACAAGAACCAGATGGAGGAGTTCTTCAAGAACCTCCACACCGGCAACCAGGCGACCTACGGGCTGGAGCCGACCCGCGAGAACCTGATTATGGGTTCGGTCGACCGCCTGCTGCTCTCGGAGGACCTCTCCGAGGACGTCATCGTCTTCGAGTGCCCGAACGGCCACACCGAGTACGAGACCGTCGAGCGCCGCCATTCCACCCCGAGCCACGAGTGCTCGGAGTGTGGCGAACCGGCGGAAGTCGAGGAGCGCGAGGACGTGGTCGAGCACCTGATGGGCATCGCCGACCAGCGCGGCACCGAGACCAAGTTCATCAGTACAGACTTCGAGAAGGGCGAACAGCTCCTCAATGCCTTCGGCGGCATCGCGGGCATCCTACGCTACGAAACTGGCGTCTAACGCGGCTGTTTATTACCCTTCCCCACAACCCCGGGCTATGGGCGGCATCGAACTCCGGGACGACACCCTCGTCGTCGACCGGGAGCCGAACGAACTCGACAAACTCGCGATTCGGTTCTCCGGAATCCTCGACGACGTCGGCGTCGAACACGTCTTCGTTAGTGGGTACGTCGCCATTCTCACCGGTCGTTCGAGAGCTACTCAGGACATCGACGTGCTGCTCGAACGTGTGGACTCGCAAACGATAGACCGGCTGATCGAACGACTCGAAGACGAGGGGATGTGGGGACCGGCGATGCCGCTTCACCGGATGGACGAGCTGCTCGAAGACAACATCTGGGTGGCGAGGGACGGGGAGATGGTCCCCCATCTGGAGGTCAAGTTCGTCGACGACGAGTACGACCGCATCTCCCTGGAAAACAGCATCACCGCTCGAATCGGCGATGCTGCGGAGGTTCCGGTCGGCCCTATTGAACTCGGTATCGCGTACAAGCTATATCTGGGCACGCGGACGGATTTTGAGGACGCCACACACCTCTATCTCACCTTCGAGGAAACGCTTAGCACCCCACAGCTCGAAACGTACGTGAGGAAACTGGACGTGGAAGAAGAGTATGAACGACTCAAGCGAACCTGACGCGCTCGACGAGAAACGTGAGCGGAACCGCCAGCAGCGGCTCCGAGCGATCAAGCGCTGGGTCGAGTATATCGAAACGCACGACCCCGAGGAGTGGGGTGCCCAGCAGAACCGGCTCGTGAACTCCCAGCTCGAATCCGCCCGGCAGTCCGATGTCGACGCGGAACATCGTCAACGCGTCGAGCGGGCCGGCGAGGAACAGTCGTCCTGACTGTCAATTTTGGAACGGCTGTCTACGCCCTGTCCACCGTCTCCGCTTCCTCTCCCAGCAGGTGACACGCCGCCTCGTGGGCTCTCCCGACGTCGTAGGTCGGCGGCGGCTCCCGCTCGCAGACCGATGCGAACTCCCGTTCCAGTAGCGCCGCGGCGGCGTCGGCGTCGCCGTCGATGAT
>JBDGQC010000003.1:1802-8552 GCA_042219375.1 Halolamina sp.
ATGCGAACTCCCGTTCCAGTAGCGCCGCGGCGGCGTCGGCGTCGCCGTCGATGATAAGCCCGATTGTCTCCGAAAGCACCGCCTCGGCGTCGGCGTCCCCGAGCGACGCCGGCAGGTCGTAGGCGTCACGAACCGCCCGCCGGAGGTCCCCCCGCTTCGGGAGCGCCGTCCGGTCGAAGCCGCTCCGGTCGAGCGCGTCCCGGAGGTCCATAACCCGGCGGAACTCCGCTTGCGGGAGCGCGTACTTCTCGGGTGGAATCACCTGCGGACAGCGGGTGTGAAACCGACAGCTGGATGGCGGGTCCGCGGCGTCCGGCACCTCGCCGGAGAGCTCCACGTCGTCGGCGTCGGCCCGCCGGGAGGGGACTGACCCGACCAGGGCTTCGGTGTAGGGGTGCTTGGGCGTCTCGAACACCTGTTCGGCGGGGCCACGCTCCACGATGCCGCCGAGATACATCACCGCCACCCGGTCACAGATGACGCGGGCGACGCCGATGTCGTGGGTGATGACCAGCAGCGAGAGGTCGAACTCCGTCGCCAAATCATCGAGCAGATGGAGGATTTCCGCCTGGACACTCACGTCGAGGGCGCTGGTCGGTTCATCCAGCACCAGCAGGTCGGGGTCGAGGACGAGCGCCCGGGCGAGCGCGGCCCGCTGTTTCTGCCCGCCCGAGAGTTCGTGGGGGAACCGGTCCCAGACCGTTTCGCCGAGGCCGACCCGGTCGAGGAGGTCGGTCACGATGTCCAGCCGGTCGCTCCGGTCCCGCATGCCGTGGATGCGCAGCGGTTCGGCGACGGATTCGCCGACCAGCATCCGCGGGTCGAACGTCTCGTTTGGGTCCTGGAACACCATGGCTGCCCGGCGGCGGAACGCCCGGAGCTCCGACTCCGAGAACGCTGTCAGGTCCTCGCCGTCGAACCGGAGCTCCCCGTCGGTCGGCTCCTCGACGCGGAGCAGGCTGGTCGCGGCGGTGGATTTGCCACACCCCGACTCGCCGATGAGGCCGAGCGCCTCGCCTCGGCCGATCTGCAGGTCGATGCCGTCCACCGCTTTCACCCGTCCCGCCTCCCGGCGGAGAATCCCCTCAGTTATCGGGTACTCCTTGCGGAGCCCCCGCACATCGAGCAGCGGGGCTTCGTCGCTCGCCTGCTCGCTCACGGTGACTCACCTCCTTCCACGCCGGGCCGGTCATCTCCTCTCCCGGACCACGCTTCCCCGAGTGCCTCAGCGGGCGTCGCCGCGCCCTCGTAGTGGATGCATGCAGCGGCGCGGTCCGGTCGCTCTGCCGTTCCGACGCCACCGAGCGGATAGGCGGGTGGATGGCTCCCGCTCCGGCACGCGCCGACTGCGTGTGGGCAGCGCGGGTGGAACCGGCAGCCGTCGGGGAGGGCAGTCGGGTCGGGTGGCGACCCGCCGATGGGTTCCGGGAGCGACCCACCGTCGGGGAGGCTTCGCAGCAGCGCCCGCGTGTAGGGGTGGGCGGGGTCGTCGAGCACGTCGGCGACGCCGCCGCGTTCCATGAGTTTCCCGCCATACATCACGGCCACCCGGTCGGCGATTTCCGCGACCACGCCCATGTCGTGGGTGACGTAGAGCACCGCCATCTCCCGCTCGCGCTGGAGATCCGCCAGCAGGTCGAGAATGCGAGCCTGCGTGGTCACGTCGAGCGCCGTCGTCGGCTCGTCGGCCACCAGCAGGTCGGGGTCGCCGGCCAGCGCACGGGCGATGGCGACCCGCTGGCGCATCCCGCCGGAGAACTGGTGTGGGTAGTCGTCCGCGCGGGCGGCCGCGTCCGGGATACCGACCCGGTCGAGCAATGCCGTCGCGCGCTCCCGTGCACGTTCGGCGTCGGCGTCCGGGTCGTGCTCCCGGACGGTTTCGGCGACCTGTTCGCCAACGGTGTAGACCGGGTCCAGCGTGTTGCCGGGGTTCTGGAAGACGTACGCGAGGCGGCCGCCGCGGAACCGCCGGAGCGCGCGCTCGTCCAGCCCCGTGAGTTCGGCACCGTCGAACCGGACGCTCCCGGTGATGTCGCCGTCCACGAGGCGGGTGAGGGACTCGCAGGTGACGCTCTTGCCCGACCCCGACTCCCCGACGAGACAGAGCGTCTCCCCGCGCCTGACCTCGAAGGAGGCGTCCTCGACGGCGTTCACCAGACCGCCGTCGGTATCGAACTCGACCGACAGCCCCTCGACGGCGAGCAGCGGGTCAGTCATCGGCGCTCACACTCCGTCGGCCGCCGCTCGGCGGTTCCGCTGGACGGTCGCGCGGGGTTGCTGGTCATTGCCCCCCACCCCGTGGGTTCAGCACGTCGCGCAGGGCGTCGCCGAAGACGGCAAAGGCGGCGATGGTGACGACGAGCGCGATGAGCGGCGGGTAGAGGCTCCACCACTGCGGACCGCCCCGGAACCGCGACCCGAAGCCGATTTTCAACAGCACGCCCCAGGACGCGGTTTCCATCTGGACGAGGCCGAGGAACGTCAGCGTCACCTCGGCGACGAGCACGAACGGAATCTGGAGCGTCGTCCGGGAGACCACGGTGTCGGCGACGTTCGGGACCAGATGCCGCCGGACGGTATCGAGGTGGGTGCTGCCGGCGCTCCGGGCGGCGACGACGTAGCCGGCCCCCCGCTTGCGGAGCGCGTCGCCTCTGACCTGCCGGGCGATGCGGTCCCAGTCGAGCAGGCCGAACAGCAGGACGATGACGAACAGGCTCGGGCCGTAGAGATACTGGTAGAGCAGGTACGCCAGGAAGCCGGGGACGACCTGCTGGAGGTCGACGTAGCGCATCAGCACCTCGTCGAGCCACCCGCCGGCGTAGGCGGCGACGGTGCCGACGATGGTGGCGAACGGCACCAGCAGTACCGCCGTCACGAGCGCTATCTGGAGCGTGGTCCGCGCGCCGTAGAGCAGGAACGCGAGCACGTCGACGCCCGAGCGGGTCGTCCCGAGCGGGTGCGCGAGCGTGCCGAAACACCGGCCGTCCCGCACCGCGCCGCGACAGGCCAGCACCCCCGACTCGCGAGTCATCTCCACGCTGGAGAACGCCGGCGGCTGAGCCAGCATCAGCCCACGGGGCGGCACCTCGCCGGTCCAGACCACGTTCCGGGGTTCATCGAGCAGCAACGGACCGAGAAGCGCGGCCGCCGTCAGCAGCAGGAGGAACGCCGCCGCCGCGAGCGCGAACGGGCGCTTGCGGAGCCGTCGCCAGTAGCGCAGGGTCAGCCCGCGGTTGGCCGCCAGCGGCCAGACGACGTAGAACGCGAGCACGACGACCGAGAGCAGGGAGAGCCACTCCAGGCGCGAGGGGTCGAAACCGCCGGGAAGCGAATGCGCCTTGACGATGACGAGGTAGTCGTAGCTGAACACCGCCACGAGAACCCCGACAGCGACGAGGAAGCCGACCGTCCGCAGGTCGACGACGTGACCGCTGGCCTCGTACTCGTCCCAGTCAACCTGCTCGAACGTCGCCACGCCGCCCGCATCCACGCCGGTGTCGTTCATTTCACCAGTTCTGTGGGATACGTTGGCGTGGCGTATAGCTTTCGATGGGTGAAACCGCTGGTTCACCGACCCTGTGCTTTATTCTCTCTCACGGAGAGGCCCCCGGCATGAAGCGCTACCTGCTCGCGAGGCTGGGCTGGACGCTCCTGGCGGCCTACCTCCTTCTCTCGGCGGCGTTTCTCGCGGTCGCGCTCACGCCGGACCCCAACCGGCGGATGGCGGAGATGGCGGCGGCGGGGGAGGCGCTCAGCAACGAGTCCATCGTCGACAAGCAGGCCTACGTCGAGCAGGCCGGCGCCGCCTACGCCGAGGCGCGCAACCGGGACCGGCCGCTCGTGCTCCGCTACTGGGACTGGATGGCGGGCTACGCGACCCTCGACTGGGGTTGGTCGTTTGCCTACGAGACGCCGGTCGAGCAGGCGGTGGTTCGTGGACTCCGGGTGACGACGCTCTATCTCCTCCCCGCCGTGGTCCTGAGTTGGGTAGTCAGCCTCGTCGGCGGCATCTACGCCGGCCTCCGCGGCGGCATCAGCGACCGGATCGGCCGGCTGGTGACGTATCTCGGCATCGGCCTGCCCGCGGTGGTGGTCGCGCAAGCGCTCGTCACCTATGATCGGGAGGGGGTGCTCTCCTACCCGGCGTTCGACCCCTCGCTGGCGCTGCTGGCGCCGCAGAACCTCGCGGCGCTGGCGGTGCCCTCGGCGCTCGTCGCGTTCAGCCTCCTCGCGGTGCAGTGGCGTGCGGTGCGCACCGAGTCCCTCGACCTCGCCGGACAGGAGTTCGTGACGGCGCTCCGGGCCGAAGGGGCGTCGGTAGTTCGGCTCGGCCGGCATCTGGCGAAGAACGCGACGGCGCCGCTCGCCTCGCTGTTCACGGGGGAACTCCTGGTCGTGTTGCTGCTCACGGTGTACGTCGTCGAGGAAATCCTGGGCGTTCCGGGTATCGGCGCGGTAACGCTCCGAGCGTTCGAGGAGCGGGACGTCGGCCTCGTGCTCGCGACGGTGATGCTCCCGGCGTTCGTCGGCCTGTTTGGCAACCTGCTCGCCGACCTCGTCGCCGGCGCGGTGGACCCGCGGGTCTCCGAGGAGGAGTGAGCGCAGTCGAGGCGACCCTTACCGGAAGGAGGCCAACTGCTCGGTTCGCCGGGCGATGTCGAAATGCGGCTCCAGATTATCCGCGCGGCTCAGCCTGTCGAGCGCCAGCCGAACGTCGGCTCCCTCCCGTTCTGCGGTCTCACAGAGCTCTTCGATGGCCGCTCGCTCCAGCGCGAGCGAGCCGAGTTTGCCCAGCGCGAGCGCGAACGCGACGCCGGCCCGGCCGCTCGGGAAGGACTCGTGGACCGCCGAGAAGTCGGCGTCCGCGGCGTCGCTGACGGGAAACGTTTCGAGACAGCGAGAACAGATGCCGGTCCGGTCGGCGGGGGCGTGTTCCCGGAGCGACTCGGGGACGGTGAACGCGACGGCCGGCGCGCCACACTCCGGGCAGGACACGGGCTCAGTCGGCGGCGGGCGTCGCGGTTTCGGCGCCGTGTTCGCCTTCGGCCTCGATTTCCTCTTCCTCCTTTTCCTTCTTGGCCTTGATCTTCTTGAGGCGGAAGATCTCCTCGCGTTCCTGCTCTTCGAGTTTCTGCTCGATGTACTCCTGGTTCTCCTTGAGTTCGGGGAGGAGTTTGAACTCCAGCGCGTTGACGCGGCGCTTGGTGGTTTCGATCTCTTCGAGCATCTTCTGCATCGCCGTCTCCACCTCGGCGGCGAGGATGATGGACTCGATGAGTTCCTCGTAGGCGTCGGCGGTCTCGTCGATACGGGCCGAGGAGCCGACCAGCCCGTAGCCGCGCTCGTCGAGCGATTTCCGCACCTTGGAGGACTCGATCTGGGGGACGACCACGCCCATGATGTTCTTGGACTGGGTCGTGATTTCGGGGTGTTCTTTCAGCGCGGCGGCGGCGCCCCGCACGGCCACGTCGCCCTCCATCGCGCGGGCCATGTCGAGTTTCTGCTGGGCGCGCTGGTAGTCGGCGTCAACTTCCTCGCGGATGTCCTGGGCCTGGTCCAGGATGTCCATGAACTCCATGATGAGGCCGTCCCGCTTCTGTTCGAGGGTGTCGTGGCCCCGCTCCGAGAGCTCGATGCGGTCCTCGATCGCCATGAGGTTCTTCCGAGTCGGTTTGACGTCCTTGGCCATTCTTGTGGGAGCGTTCCGGCCGGAAGGGGTTAATTGTTGTTAGTTCCGGCGCGGTGCCGTTCGATTTCCCGTGTGCTGCTTCCACCGGCTCTGTCTCGACAACGGCCGTTCAGTCATCCGGCCGATAGGGCCGACACGCCGTGCTCGCCGACGCACGGGAACAGAAAACGGAATATCGGCGCCAGACGGGCGGACTACGTCTGTTTGCGGACGTTCCAGCCCTGCTTCATCTCGTTGTGCCGTCGTTCGAGGAAGGAGTAGACCGAGCCGTGGGGGGCGCCGTCGAGAA
This sequence comes from Halolamina sp., assembly GCA_042219375.1. Lineage (GTDB taxonomy): Archaea > Halobacteriota > Halobacteria > Halobacteriales > Haloferacaceae > Halolamina. The sequence goes on from JBDGQC010000003.1 coordinate 7,781, forward strand.
TCATCCCGACCGCACGCCGCACCGCCTCGACCTCCTCGGGTTCGCCGATGATGCCGACCGTCGAGCCGTAGACGACGACCTCCGCACCGCTCAACTGCTCCATCAGCTCCCGGGTCCGGCCGTCCTCGCCGATGAGGCGGCCCTTCTGTCGCTTCAGGTCGTTCTTGTTCCGGGTCTGTTCCGAGAGGTCGATGAGGTCGAACCGCCGCATATCGCTCTCCAGCAGTCCGAGCGCGGCTTCGGGCTTGAAGCCGCGACCGATGGCCTTCACGATATCGGGGGCGTCCATGGCGTCGATAGGGTCGCCGACGGTCTCGATGCCGACCGACCCGTCCTCGGAATCGATGTCGAGGCGGACGCCGGCGCGGTCCTCTATCTCCCGCATCGTCTCGCCCCCGGAACCGATGAGGACGCCGATACGGTCCTGTGGAACCGTTACGTGTTGCATAGCCGTCTTAGCTGCTGCAGGGTTGTAAGGGTTCGTCTCGGCGGACGCCGCGCGGGCGTGTCACAAATGGTAGACGCACTCTCTGGCGCGTTCCCGGCGCGTTTCGGGGCAGGGACTCACGTGATGCCGGCTACGACCCGTCGCCGTCGTCGGCCCGCTCCGGCTCGCCTCCGGGCTCAGGCTCAGCCTCGGTGACGTAGGCTTCCAGCTCGTCGCCCGTCACCTCGATTCCCTGCCGGGTGAAGAACGCGGCCACGTTCTCACAGTCCCGCTGGAGGAACTCCTCGGAGTTGGGATGGTGGATGGTGACGGCCTGGCCCATGT
>JBDGQC010000037.1:0-3832 GCA_042219375.1 Halolamina sp.
CCCCAGGGAAGCGTCTCGCTGGTGGAGCCACCGCCGTCCCCGGGCGGACCCTGCGACCCGCCCGGCCCGATGGCGTGCATCGTGCCGTCGGCCTCGACGTAGCGCACGTCGCTGCGTTCCGTCAGTTTCGATACTGCCTCGTCGGAGAACACGCCGGCAACGGCGCTCCCGATGTCGCCGAAATCCAGCGTCCGATGAACGCTGTCGGCCGCCGATTCGGCCGCGCGTACCGCCGCGGCCGAACTGGTTCCGACGATTTTCCGGTCGGGGGCCGCGCTGGCCATTCCCCCCATTCCTGCGACGGCGACTGCGCCCGTCCCGATGCTCCGCAGTACGTCACGACGTTTTGTGTCTCTTTGTAACATGCAACACGTTTTACCAAGAGCTATCAGAGTATAAAGCTAATCAACGATGAAGAAAGATTCAGCCCTCACAGGACGCGTCCAAACCCCGACGGCCGTCAGACGCCTGGCGCAAGAACTAATGCGACAGCCCGGGTTTTCCGGGATATGGGAATCATGAGCAAAATCCTCGGCGGCGGCGGGGACCGCAGCACCGAGGACTACGTGACCCTCGACCTCGAAGAGGATTTCGAGACCGCCGGGAGCGCCAGCAGCATGCGGGTCCACTTCGCCGAGATATCCGGGCAGCAGGACGTCATCGCCATCAAGGATGCCGTCTACGACGGCGACCTGGTCATCGCGGACATCACCCGCCACTCCACGACCGACAGCGCGAGCGACCGCATCATCGACGAACTCCGGCAGGTCGCCCAGGAGGTCGACGGCGACATCGTCCAGAAGGGCGACGACCAGATAATCATCACCCCCACCGGGGTCGGAATCGCCCGCGAAAAGCTGAACTGACCGGGTCAGCGCCGTTCGGTTTTCGCCTCGGACCCGAACTCGAAGGAACTCCCCACAGCGCCGCCGCCACCGGTCTCCTGGTAGACCTTGCGGTAGGCCCGAATCTTCTTGAACAGCAGGTAGCCCCAGAAGCCGTCGTAAATCACGACGTAGACCAGAAAGGAGACCAGCACCGGTAGCCCGGTCCCCGAGTGGATGAGAAACGTCCCGATGTCGGTGGTGGAGTTGTAGAGGCCGTGGATGAACGCCGCGACCAGGATACCTTTGATGACGATGGGCCCACGGTGCTCGGGGTTGAACTTCGCCAGGCCGAGGTAGTACCCCGCGAACGCCGAGTAGATGACGTGCCCCGGGCCCGCGACGGCCCGGACCGCGGTGATGCCGCCGCCGACGCCGATGAGCGAGACGCCGAACTCCAACTCCGCGACGGGCACCTCCCGCTGGATGTAGAGCGCGTTCTCGATGAAGGCGAAGCCGAGCCCGGCCATCGCCCCGTACACCGCGCCGTCGAGCACGGTGTCGAACCGGTCGCTACCGTAGGCGAACAGCCGAATCGCGAGGAGCTTCACCGTCTCCTCGACGGGGCCGACGACGAGGAAGAAAAAGAGCACGGAGCCCAGAAACGCCAGCCCCTGGAAGTACGGCTCGAACGCGCTGTTGAGCACCGCCGCGAACGTCGCGGTGAGGACGCCGAGGAAGAACGTTCCGACCAGCAGCGAGAGCGGTTCGCTGGTCACGTCCGTGTACCAGACGTAGCCCGCGAGGCCGAACGCCGGAATCGCCGACAACAGCGTCAGCACCGCCGTCTGTGGGTCGGCGATGGCCGAGAGGCCGCCGATGGCCACGAGGATGAAAAACGCCGCCGCGACGATGACGACCCGTGAGGTGAGCGTCAGTAGCCTGTAGAAGCCGGCCGCAAGCCGGTCGAGCCACGAACGCGGCTCCCAGGTCGCGATGCCGTAGAGGTCGGTGCTGCCCGGCGCCGCCTGTTCGACCGGGTCGCGCTCGCCTGCCATACCCACAGAAGACACGCGAACGACTTAACCCCTCGCGGTGCCCAGCGCGTCGCGAACCGTCACCTACCTGTTCCCCCCTCCCGAACCCGCAGCCATGACCGACGGTTCGGCCGAGCGCGTGACTGCCCGCGTGCGCGGCATCTACGCGACCGCTCTCACTCGGACCCTCCTCGACGCCGGCTACGGGGTCGTTCAGGGCTCGCCCGCCATCCGGGAGCGCTTCGACGCGGACCTGCCCGCGGAGAACCACGACATCGCCATCGAGACGACACCGGACCGCCAAGGGGTCGGTCTCGCCGGTGACCCGGACGCAGTCCCGGAACTCCGGGAGCGACTGACCGACACCGCTATCGACACGCTGTCGTGGGCCGACCCGGCCCCCGCCGGCGCGGTGTTCGACGGCCACGTGGCAGAGACGCTCGGCGACGGCGCCGTCGTGGGCCTCGGCGACGCCGAGGGGTTTCTCCCGTTCCGCCGGACTGACAGCCCCATCGAGGAGGGCGACACCGTCCGTGTGCAGGTAACCGAGGCCGCACGGCCGTGGGGCACGGACCGGCCCGTTCTCGACACGGCGCCCGGGTTCAGCGTGACCGCCGGACTCGCGACGCTCACGAAGGGACGCTCAGGGGTTCGCGTCGCCGGCGGCGACGACGCCGCGGGCCGTGAGCTTGCACGGATGACCGACCTGCTCTCGACCGGCCCGCCCGAGGGCTGGGGGCTGGAGTGGCACCGCGACGCCCGCGAGGCGGGGATGGACACGCTCGAAACCGCGCTGGAGCGGGCCCGTGAACGCGCCGACGAACTGGAAGCGGCGCTCGATACGGACCCCGAACCGGTCCGAACCGTCGCGATGCCGAGCGCCGGCGCGTGGGTCTGGTTCGGCCGGGACTCCCGGTTCGCGCTCGACGAGGTGCGCCGCGAGGTGACGGCGACGATGCCGGGACACCACCGAGTCAAGGCGAGCACCGACGCCGCCAGCGCCGGCGTCGATTTCGCGGAGGCGCTCTGTGGCGACCGTCTCGCCGACCAGGCGTTCCCGTTCGGCGTCGTCACTCAGCAGTTCGGGCCACGCGAGGGCGACCGGATCCGCATCGACCACGGCAAGCCCGCGGGCGAGCGAATCGTGCTCGGACGCGGCGACGTGGTGGAGTACGACACCGACGGCACCGTCGCCGTCGAACGGCAGATGACCGCCGGCGGGAGCTACGACGCCCTGGGCATCCCCCGGGAGAAGGGCGACACCGCGCTCACGAAGTTCCGTGAAGGGCGCTGGTGGTATCCGACGGTCTACCGCGACGCGGCGGGCGAGCACAAGGGCACCTACGTCAACATCTGCACGCCCGTGGAGGTGTTCCCCGACGCTGTCCGCTACGTGGACCTGGAGGTGGACGTGATTCATTACCCCGACGGCCGGGTGGAACGCGTCGACGACGACGAACTCGCCGCGGCCGTCGAGAACGGCCTGGTGTCCGGGTCGCTCGCGGAGAAAGCACGACAGGTCGCAGCGAGCATCGAGAACGCGTTGTAGCCGACCTCAGAAGTGGTTCGGGTGTTCGGTCGCGTGCTGGAGTTCACCGCCGCGGCCGCCCTCGACGGTGGATTCGCCCTGCTCGCCCGTCGAGGGGACCAGGACGTGGACCTCGTCGATCTCCTCGAAGTCCTGGATCAGGTCGCGTTTGATGTTCTGTGCCGTGAGGTCGCTGATGCCACAGCCGGCACAGGAGCCGCCGAGTTCGACGGTGACGGTGCCGGTCTCGGGGTCGGCCTCCCGGACCATGCTCCGGCCGCCGTGCATCCGGATGATGGGCATCTGTCCCACCATCCACTCCTCGACGCGTTCCTTGAGAGACTCCTCGTTCATTATCTCCCCTTGGTGGCCGAGCCACGGATAGCTTGCGGTTTCAGCAACGGCGCTCCCGAGCTAAGGAAACTGTATCATGGTCGTTCGGG
>JBDGQC010000037.1:3932-8498 GCA_042219375.1 Halolamina sp.
GTCGGGGAAGACATAGAGGCCGGGAGGGCTGTTCTCGGTACCCCGTGAGGACCCGACGAACGTCTCGCCCGGGACGCCGGCGCGGGCGGTCCAGAACTCCGCGTGGGGCGGGTCTGCCCACCAGGTGAGTTCGACCGGGTTCGCGGGGTCGCGCACGTCGTGGCGCTTCACGCCGCCGCGGTACCACGAACTGTAGAGGACGCCGTCCCGGAGTTCGCAGTTGTGCGCGGTCGTCCACATCCCGCCCAGGGTCGGGTCCGTGGTCGGCGGCGGGTCGATTGTCGCGAGTTTTTCCGGCGACGACGGGTCGGCGATGTCGAACAGGTCGATGCCGCCCGGTCCGCCGCCGACCGTCTCGCTGGTGTCCGTCGCTCCGTCGCCGGTCGTCGCAGTCTCGTCACCCGTGGCCGTCTTCGTTTCACCGGCCATCTCGGTTCCGTCGTCCGGCGGTGCATCCGCGGTGGCCCACGCCTCGTGCCCGACGGCGAGCAGATTCGCCTCGTCATCGACGGTGACGAAGTGAGCGTTTCCGGGTAGCGACACCTGCTCGCTGCGCCCGCGGGCCTCCGCATCCGCGATGACGTCTTCGGCGCTCCGCTCGCCGATGTGACTGAGCACCGTCGGCGCCGCGGGGTCGCTCACGTCCACCAGCCACACCCCGGCGTCCCAATGGGCGACGTATGCGACGTCGTCCTGCACCCACACGTCGTGGAGCACGCGAAGCGGGCCGCGAACGTCAGCCCACGCCTCGTCGTACTCGGTCAGCGCCCAACTCCCGAGTCGGGTCGGCTCCGCGCCGACGTCGAGGATTTCGAGGCGAACGTCAACCCCGTTGGCGGTGAGATACGCCCGGTCGCCGTCCAGGTAGCAGTTGTGAATCGGGTAGTCAGTCTCGTAGAACGCGCGGTGCTCGGGCGCCGCCGGGTCGCTCACGTCCACGACCAGCAGCCCCGAGAGGTACTCACCGGGGCTGCCGTTGGCCGGGCCGACGACCAGCAGCGTGTCGCCGTCCTGTTTTACGTCGTGAATCCCGTCGAGCGGCCCGTTCTCGTGGTCGGCACGCAGACCGCGGCGCTCGGCGAGCACGGTCGGCGCCGATGGCGTCGAGATGTCCACAACCGCGTACCCGTCGCTCGCGGCGACGAACACGGTAGCGCCATCAGCCGAGACGACGGCCTCCGTCGCTCCTGCCACGTCTACTCGGCCGAGCGGGTCGTAATCGGCGTCGGTTCGAGTCGGCGCCGGTGTGCCGTCGGTGTTCGTGCCAGTCGGAGTCGGATGGGCAGCAGCAGGAACCGCAGAGCCGGCAGCGAGGCCACCAGCAAGCAGACGGAGGGTGTCGCGTCGGCGCATGGCCCCTCTAACTGCCCTGGGGGCAAAAAGAGGCGGGCGGCGGAACGGTCGGACGGATGCCGGCTCAGTACTGGGGGAGTCGGCCCGAGCGCTGGCTCCCCTCCACGAACGGGAGAGTCACGCGTTCGGCGGCGACCTCCGCGCCGGCGACCCGGACACCCGAGATGCCCTCGGCGTCCCAGTCCGCCAGCGCGAGCGCGAGCGGTTCCGAGCAGGTGGGGCTCCAGCGCGCGCGCGTCACCTCGCCAACCGCCGAGTCGCCCGCGAACACCGCCGCCCGGGAGTCGGGAAGCGGGTCGTCGGCCCCGGCGTCGACGCGGATACCCACGAGGCGCCGACTGGGTCGGCCCTGGTTCTCGACGCGGGAGACCACTTCCTGCCCGACGTAACAGCCCTTGTCGAAATCGAGCGCGCTCCGCAGGCCGAGCACGTTGGGAATTTCGCCGTCGATTTCCGCCTCGAACAGCGGCGTGCCGGCCTCAAGGGTCAGCGTCTCGTACGTCTCGTAGCCGAAGGGTGCCGCGCCGTTCCCCCGGGAGAGTAGCGTCATCCACACCTCGTCGGCGTCCTCAGCGGCGCAGATGACTTCGTAGCTCTCCTCGCCGGCGGGCGCGTCGCCCGCGACCACGGAGACACCCGCATCGCCCATGGACCCGCGGACGAACGAGAACGGGCCGGTCGGTGCGCCCGCCTGATGCAGCACGGAGGCGACCTTCTCGGTCGCCATCGGGCCGTGAACGCCGAAGACGCCGAACTCCTCGCTCGCCTCGCGAAGCGCCACGTCCTGGATGAACACCTTGTCGGACCACTCATCCACCAGCGGCTCCGCGCGGGTCGGCGGAGTGAACAGCAACAGGCGTTCGCCGGCGTTGTAGACGAACAGTTCGGTCGTCACCCCGCCCTGCGGGTCGAGCAGGAGCGCGTAGCAGCCTTCGCCGTCGGCTGCCGGCACTTGGTTAGTGAGTGCGTTATCGACGAACTCGACGCGGTCGTCGCCGGTGACGACAACGATGCCGTAGCCCATCTCGATAACCCCGACGCCGTTGCGCACGGCGCTGACCGTGCGGTCGGGACGGCCGTACTCCTCGACGACGTCGCGGCCGCCCCGCTCGCCGAACGTCGCTCCGTGGTCCGCGTGGCTCCCGCCTACCAGCGTCATGGACGGACCTATAGGCCCGACGGGAAAAACGCCGCCGGTCCCGGTCAGAACCCGAACCGGTCGCGGATGATGTCGAGCACGCTCGGTTCCTCGTCGGGCGGGTTCTCGGGGTCGATGATGGCCTCGTCGGCCGGGTAGATGACCGTCCGGTCGTCCTCCTGCTCGACCTCGATGAGCCCCGCCGCCTTCAGGTCGGCGAGCGCGGGTTCGAGCCGGTCGATATCGGCGTCGACCGCCGCGCGGAGCTCCAGTACCGTCATCCCCTCGCCGGCGCGGTCGGCGAGCGCGGAGAGCACGCCGCGCTCTACCTCGTCCCGGTCGCGGTGCTCTGGACGGATCGCCATACCCGTCCTTCGGACGGCGAACGGCTTACCTCTACCGGCGCCGCGTCGTCGGTTCCGCCCTCTTCGGCTTCGGTGACCGCCGTAGCGGGGGTATTTTTAGTCTCGGGGCCGTCTATCTCGGGTAATGGGACTCAGGTGTCTGCTCGGGCACGACTTCGGCGAACCCGAAACCGAGCGTGAACGGACCGAGGAAGGCAACGAGGTCGTCGTCACCGTCAGGGAGGTCAAGACCTGCCGGCGGTGCGGCGAGAAGCAGGTCGTCAGCGAAAACAAGGAGATCAAATCCATCGAACAGCTCCGGGAATCCGCCAACGTCGGAACGAGCGAGCCGACGACCAGCGAGCCCTCGACGGCAGTCGGTACGGACGACTGGGGCACCGACGAGACGGGGCTTGGCGAGGAACCGTCCACGGGCGGCTCCTCCACCGGCCCCGACCAGTGGACCGCCGAGGAGCTGATGGGCGATGACGACGCGGGCGCGAGCGAGGCCGACGACGATGATTCGGTCGAGACGGGGGTCGCCGAAATCATCGAGAGCGCCGAGAAGGGCGAGGACATCCTGCAGACCGACGAGGCCGAACCCGCTGCCGATGACGAAGAACCGGCGGGCGAGCCCGCAGACGCCGGCGAGGAGGAGCCGTCCGACCAGCCCTCTTCTGCGGGCGAGGAGTCCGACGCGAGGGAGGAGGACGCGGTCATTCTCGATGACGAAATCTCTCCCGATGAGGGCAGCGAGCAATGGGACGAACAGGCCGAGCCGGAGGAAATTCCCGGTCGGGACCCGGTCGAGGGCGAATCGGGTGTGTCCGAAAGCGATGACGCCGTCATCATGGACGAGGACGAGACACCTGACACGACGGAGCCGGCCGCCGAGGAGCCGGAGCCCAAGCAGACCGAGGCAGCCGACGCGGGGCCGACGGCCGTCGAGGACGAGGATGCGGTCATCATGGGCGACGACGAGCCCGAACCGACACAGGGCGAGCCGTCCGAACCCGCAGACGACCGCGGCGAGTCGACCGAGCCTGCAGACGACAGCGGTGAGACGGCTGTCGAGGACGAGGACGCCGTCATCATGGACGAAGCCGACAGCGGCCACGCGCCGTGGCCCGAGACGCCGGGCGAGGACGAGGGCCACGACGCCACGGAACCGGACGGGGAGCCCGCGGACGTGGATTTCGGCGGCGGCATCACGCCGGACCAGCCCGAGAACGAGCGCAACGGCTCCCAAGCGAGCGCGAACCAGTCCGACGCCGGCGCGTCCGGCAGCAAGAGCGTTCCCGAACCGAACATCGATCTGGAGCAGTCGAGCCGCGAGGCGAAACTCGAGTACTACTGCTCGGAGTGCGGCCTGACTCGCGAGGTGGGGAACTCCTCGATGCGCGCCGGCGATATCTGTCCCGACTGCCGGAAGGGGTATATCACGGAACGACAGAAAGCCGAGTAGTGTGCGGGCGGACCCATAACAGGTAAACGGGACGCTCGCCAAATCGGGCGCATGAAAGAGTACAAGATGCGACGGGGGGAAACCCTCGAGGAGCGCATCCCGAACATGGAGGAGACCGTCGAGGAGTATTTCGGCGAGATTACGGGGACAGACGAGTACAAGGGGAGCGACCTCTACGTCGTCGGCGAGCCCGACAACCCGGTGTTCACGCGTATCGTCGCCGGCGCCGTCGAGTACTCGGGCAAGAAGGACAAACTCGCGGTCCA
>JBDGQC010000060.1:0-8346 GCA_042219375.1 Halolamina sp.
CGATCATGTAGATGTCGTGGTCGATGACCATCGCCGTCGCGTCGTGGTTCTCGGTGTAGCGACGGATGGCCGAGGTGGCCTGGACCCGCTGTTCCACGTCGAGGTGCGCCGAGGGCTCGTCGAGCAGGTAGAGGTCCGCCTCCTCGGAGAGACAGGCCGCGATGGCGACCCGCTGGCGCTCCCCGCCCGAGAGGTCATCGAGGTTCTGCTCCATCACCCGCTCCAACTGCAGCGGCTGGGCGATTTCGGTGTTCCAGTACGAGGAGCCGAACTCGTCCGTGATGGAGGAAAGGAACGCGTCGACCCGCATCGGCTGGTCGATTTCGATGTACTGGGGCTTGTAGGCGATGTCCAGCGAGGCCTCGATTTCGCCCTCGTCGGGCGTGAGCTGTCCCGTGAACAGCTTCGCCAGCGTGGACTTCCCGATGCCGTTCGGGCCGACCACACCCAGCACCTCCGACTCGTAAATCGTGCCGCCCTCGACGTCGAGGGAGAACTCGCCCTCGCCGTAGGATTTGTGCATGGCCGGGTACTCCACCAGCGGTTGCCCCTTGGTGGCGGTCCGCGGCGCGTGCTCCTCGAAGGTAATGGACTCCGGTCGGATGCGCATGTTCTCGTTGTCGAGGTAGCCTGTGAGATACTCGTTGATGCCGTTGCGTACCGATTTGGGGTCCGTGACGACGCCGAACGCGCCCGGTTCGCCGTAGGTGACGTGGACCGTATCCGCAAGCAGGTCCAGGATGGCGAGGTCGTGCTCGACGACGAGCATCGAGCGGTCGTCGTCGGCCAGTTCACGGATGAGCCGTGCGGCGGTCATCCGCTGACTGATGTCGAGATACGGCGTGATCTCGTCGAGGAAGTAGAAGTCCACGTCGCGGGCGAGCGTGGCCGTGAGCGCGACGCGCTGGAGCTCACCACCCGACACCGAGTCGATGGCCTGGTCCATCACCGGCCGGATAGAGAGCTCGTCGACGAGATAGTCGAGCGCTCCCCGCTCGTCGGTTGCCTCCAGAAGTTCCCGAACCTCGCCGTCGAACTGGTCCGGTATCTTGTCCACGTACTGTGGCTTGCGCGCGACGGAAATCTCGTCGTTGAGCAGCTTTTCCAGGTAGTTCTGGAGCTCGGTCCCGCGGTAGCGGTCGAGCACCACGTCCCAGTCGGGCTCGTCCTCCAACTCGCCGAGGTTCGGGGTCATTTCCCCGGCCAGCGCGTGGACGGCGGTGGATTTCCCGATGCCGTTCGGCCCGAGCAGCCCCGTCACGTTCCCCGGTTGGGGGGTGGGGAGCCCGTAGAGCGCGAACGCGTTCTCGCCGTAGCGGTGGACCGGGTCGTCCTCCAGTTCCGAGGGGAGGTTGATGATTTCGATAGCGTCGAACGGGCATTTCTCGACGCAGATGCCACAGCTCTCGCCCAGACAGATCTCCTCGGAGATGTGTATCTGGTCGGGTTCGCCGGCCAGGCCGCCCTGCTCCTCGGCAGCCTCGCCGCGGAGCGTGATGCACTCCTTGCCCGTCCGGTTGGGCGGGCAGAAGTTCTCGCACTCGTAGTTACAGCGGTCTGGCTGGCAGCGGTCCAGGTCCACGACGGCGATGCTGTCGCTGGACATCAGAGCGAGACGCCGGTGGACAGCAGTACTGCGTAGGTGAGGAACCAGAGCGCGAACGTCATGAACGCGACGTAGAGGTTGTCCTTCACCCCGAACTCGGACACGTCCACGCCCAGCGCGTAGAGCACCGGGTACTGCGCGAGGACGAACGCCGCGACGATGACCAGCGAGATGTCGCTGGTCGCCGCGGCCGCGTCCATCCCCACCACGACCGAACTCACGACTGTCGCGCCGATACCCGACAGACAGGCGAGGGTCGTGACGGTCACCCCGCGGAGATGGTCCGAAAGCCCGCGGGAACTCTCCGTAGCCATACACGAAGATGCGAGACGGGGCGACAAAAGCAGTTCGTTTGTGACCCGGGTCGCTGCACCCACCCCCGACCGAACGGAAGCATACGCTGTGTCACAAATCCACGAAGGTTTATGCGGGTGGAGTGTTTCGAACCGTAACGATGACCGAGACAGACGAGGAGAGTCTCGACGACCTCCCACCAAGCGCTAAGCTCGTCTTCAAAGTGCTCGAATACGACGGCCCTCTGACCCAGAAGGGGATTGTCGAAGAGTCCATGCTCTCGGCGCGCACGGTTCGCTACGCGCTCGAACGGCTCGAAGGTATCGGTGTCGTCGACGAGGATGTCTACTTCGCCGACGCCCGACAGAACCTCTACCAGCTGAACCCGCCCGAACCCGCGAAAGCCGACGGCGGCTCCGAAGCCTGCTCCGGCCAGGCCGACTAACGGTAACCGGCCACCATCCCCTCGACGTACTTCGCTATCACGTCGACCTCCAGATGGACCGGATCTCCGGGTTCTTTCTCCGAGAGCGTGGTTATCTCCCGGGTCGCCGGGATTATCGCTACCTCGAACTCCTCGGCACGTCGCTCCGCGACGGTGAGGCTGATGCCGTCCACCGCGATGGAGCCTTTCGAAACCACGTACTCCTCGAACTCCGCGGGTAGGGAGAGCGTGTACCGCCAGTCCTCGCCGACCTGCTCGACGGCCATGACGGTCGCCGTGGTGTCGACGTGACCCTGCACGATGTGGCCGTCGAACCGACCGTCCGCCGGCATCGCCCGTTCGATGTTGACCGGGTCGCCGACCGAAAGCGCCCCCAGATACGTCTTCTCGACCGTCTCGTGTGCGAGGAACACCTCGAACCAGCCGGATGCCGTGTCGAACTCCTCGACGGTGAGACAGACGCCGCTGACGTTGATCGACTGGCCGTGACGGAGGTCATCCAGCCCGTCGGCAGCGATGGTGAGGCGCCGACCGTCCTCGTTTTCAGTCACGTCGGCCAACTCGCCCGTCCGTTCGACGATGCCGGTAAACACAGTCGAACCTCGGCCATCTCGTCACAAGAGCGTTTCCACTCTCGATTTCGTGATGGCAGTAGCGTTGGGCAGGGCTACCAAAGCAGGGCATGGGGGTGGCAGCTCGCGGCGTGGGCGTGAAGGTTTTCCCCGTCCCCACGGTAGCGGTCAGTAATGGCGCTGGGTATCAGGCAGATGCTGGCTCTCGGGGGGAGCCTCATCTTCGCGATACCGCTGGCTATCTACGCCCTCGAACGGGGCGGCGGCGGCGAACCGCTGTTCGGGGCGCTGGCGCTCGCCGTCGCGGTCCTCATGGTGATACTGCCCCAGTATCTCACGACGCCCGACGACCTGCCGGGGAAGGTCGCCGACACGGCGCTGGACCGCATTGTCGCCGACTCCGAAGAGGGCGGACCCGAAGCCGGGACTGACTCGGGGGAGTAGCGCCGCTATCCGCTGGCGAACAGACGGCGCAACCGCTGCCGTGAGGGGTGCGCCGTACTCCCGCCTCGGCCGCCCCACGGCCGTTCTCAGACCACGGCGAGGGTGGCTGCGCTTTCGGTCAAAAGGTCGGGGGCGCTACGCCGACGGCGTGAACCGAACCGGGTAGCTCGCGAGCCGTTCGTAACCGTCCTCCGTGACGACCACCAGGTCCTCGATGCGAACACCACCCACTTCCGGGTCGTAAACGCCCGGTTCGATGGTGACGACGTGACCGGCTTCGAGCGGGTCGTCGCTGGTGAGCGAGGGGCCCTCGTGGAGGCTGACGCCGACACCGTGGCCGACGCCGTGGGTGAAGCCGGTATCGGCGGAATCGACGCGGAACCCGTGGGCCGCGAGTTCAGCGGCGGCTTCCTCGTTGACCGTGCCGGCGGTGACGCCGGCCTCGACGTGTGTGAGTGCCATCTCGTGAGCGTCCTCGACAGCGACGAAGGCGCGGCGCTCCCAGCCACCCTCGCTCTCGACGACGAACGTGCGCGTCAGGTCACCGTAGTAGCCGTGTGGGCCGCGCGGCGAGATGTCGAGCAGCACCGTCTCGCCCGGTGCGATGTGGTCGATTCCCGTGTAGTGGAGGTCCGCGGCGGTCGGACCGGCGCCGATGACCGTGTTGCCGGCGCTCCGCAGGCCGTGACGAGCCATCTCGGCGTCCACCGCTCGGCGGAGCCGTTCGGTCGTGAGCGGTTCGCCTGCCCACAGCAGATCGTCACCGTCCGGTTCAGCCTCGGCCAAGACCGCCTCCGCGCGGGCCATACCCCGGCAGGCGACCGCTTGTACCCGGCGCAGGCAGGCCAGTTCCGCGTCGGTTTTCCGCCGGCGAGTATCCGCGACGACCGTCGTGGATTCGGGTTCGTAGCCCGCTTCGGCGAGGTAGAGCGCCGCGTCGTGGGGGATGCTTGCCGGGGTGAGCACCGTCGGGGTCGTCTCCGCCACGCCGTCGTCAGCAAAACCGTTCAGCACGCGCGCCGCCCGGACCCCCGCTGGGTCGCTCTGCTCGGCGGTTCGGACCTCGCGGTCGATACCGTCCGGGGAATCGGGCGCCACGAACTCCCGCCGGGCTTGCTCGTCGAACAGCGCAGGCGCCGTCAGTACCGCGCGCTCCGGGGTTACGACGAGAGCGTACGCGCGGTCGGGGCCGCCGAACCGCGAGAGATACCGCAGGTCGTCGTCGAACCGGTCGCCGACGGCGACGAAGCCGGCGGCGCCTCGGGATTCGACCGCCGCAGCAATCGCCGAGAGGTCCGTCGTCGGCGGGTCGGGAACCGCGGCATCGACGGCTGGCGCGCCGGGGGCCAGCCCCGGACTCATGGCTCCGGTTCGGGGGCGTCGAGTTCCGCCTGCACGGTCTCGATATGCTCCTCGGGTGTCCCTTCGCGGAGTTCGTTGAACAGCAGGACGCTCACCGGCAGCGTCGGCGCGCCGGAGACGAGGTTCTCCAGCAGAACCAGACGTTCGCGGGCGCGGGACATCCCGACGTAGAACACCCGGCGCTCGTTGTCGGTCAGCACCGGAACCGGGTCGGTCGTCTTGGTGAACTCCTCCTCGCCCGGCGTCTCGATTCCCTGCTGGTCGGCCTGTGCAGCCATCTGCTCGACGACCTTCTCAGTAAGGTCGGTCGCGACGAACACGTGGTCGGCCTCCCGTCCCTTCGCCGAGTGAATAGTGCCGACACGAATCCGGTCGGGGTCCATCCCCTGGTAGTCGCCGTCGAAGTACGCCGCCAGGGATTTGCGCTGGAACGAGGTGATCTTCCGCGCCATGTCGGCGGCGCTCTCGGGGTCGGGCATGAACGGGATGGTGTCCTCGACGGCGTCGGGTGCGACCGGGATGGCCGCGAGGTCGTCCTCCGCGTGGCTCTCCTCCACGTCGTCGATGAGGTCATAGAGGTCCTCCCGGTCGCCGCCGCCGAACGCCGACTCCTGCAGGATGTCCGCGAGCCTGCGGGCCTGGAGCGCGGTCAGGCGCTCACCTGCCTCGATGGCCTCGATGGCCCGGACGTAGTCGGTGAGCCGGTCGGTCCAGAGCCGCTGGTCGGTCAGCGATGAAAAGGGCATCCCCTCCTCGATGAACTCGTCCACGAAGTCGAACATCTGGTAGCGCGCCCGGAACAGCAGCATGATGCTGCCCTCACCCTCCTCGTCGGGGTCCTCCCGTTCGATGGTGTGGCGGACGTTCCGCACCAGTTCGAGCATCGTCGGCGACTCCGCGGCCTCGACGCGACCGCCCTCCTTCCGCGGCCGGAGGTCCTTCTCCTGCCGTTTGTCGATGTGGCGAATCTCCTTGTTCACCACGTTGAGCACGCGCGACGGAAGCCGGTAGGAGTTGGGCAGCACCACGTCCTCGTCGACCACCTCGTCGAGCAGCAGGTCGGGGTCGGCGCCCTGCCAGGCGTACACCACCTGGTCGTCGTCGCCGGCGATGAGTGCCTTCTCCAGGTGGGGTTTCCACTCCTCGTAGACGCGGGACTGCAGCATCGTGATGTCCTGAAACTCGTCGATGATGAGGTAATCGACGTTGGGCAGCAGCGAGCGCTGGGCCACCCGTTCGAGCATGTCCGCGAAGCCGACGACCCCCTCCTCACCCTTGTAGTTGCGCCAGCCACGGATGGCCTCCGGGATGTCGATTCGGTCGTCGTCGGAGGACCACGTCGGCGTGTACTTGTTCCCCTCCTGGGCGCGGGGGTCGATATCCGGCGGGAGTCGAACTTCCTCCACGTCCCACTGGAAGGGGACGTCGTACCAGTCGGCCACCTCACGGTCGGTGCGCTGGAGCCACTGGGAGGTGGCGATGACCTTGTTGCCGAGCGTCGTCGAGCGGGCGGTTCGCCGGCCAGCGCCGGATTTCTCGTCCTCGTACTCGATGCCGTACTCCTCGCAGAACGCCTCCTTCTCCGCTTCGCCCACCACGTCACCCCGTGAGAGGTCGAGCAGTTCGTACGCCTTCGCGTGCATCGTACAGACGTTGCCCTGGAGCGCCCGCGGCGTGGTGTCGATACGCTCGGCCAGCCGTTCGCGTATCTCGGCGGCGGCCGCGCGTGTGTAGGAGACGACGAGGATGTCCCGGACCGTTACGTCTGGGTCCTCCAGCAGGTCCTCCACTCGGTCAAGAAGCGCCGTCGTCTTCCCGCTCCCGGGGCCGCCGAACAGCCGCGTCACGTGGGCGTCCGTCTCGGTCATTAGGGGTTACAGGGCCCCATCACCAATAAGGAAGGTGGGTTCGTTCAGCGTTGCTCGGCGCGGGGAGTGCAGGAAAAACGGCGACGAGTTGGTCGGCCGGGCGATGCGAATCGAGCGCGTGTCTACGGTCGCCAGCCGCAGACAGAACACTCCACAGCGGCGTTCTCGTGAAGACCGCCGCAGTCCGGGCACTGTTTTTTGTTATACGAACGCTCCCAGGTGGACTCCTCTGTCGCGTGGCCCCGGTCTTCCAGGAATTCGTCGAACAGTTCGTCGCTGGAGTGCTCTGCCGACGCCATACATGGTGTGCTATGACGTACCACTACGTAAGTCTTCTGCCCCTGTGAGAGATTCACACGGTTCGGGTCAGCTACAGAAGGAAGCTTCTTAAGGTGTTCGCCGGTATCCCGGAGTATGGGACTGTTCGACCGACTCCGGGGCGACAGCGCCCCCCGAGTCGTTTTTCTCGGAATCGACGGCGTGCCGTTCAGCCTGCTCGACGACCACCCCGACGAGTTCCCCAACTTCGCCACCCTCGCCGAGGAAGGGAGCGCCGGCGAGATAGACAGCATCGTCCCCCCCGAATCCAGCGCCTGCTGGCCCTCCCTCACCACCGGTGTCAATCCCGGTGAAACCGGTGTCTACGGCTTCCAGGACCGCGAAATCGGGACCTACGATACGTACGTGCCGATGGGTCGGGACGTGCAGGCGACCCGCCTCTGGGACCGCGTCGCCAACGACGGCCGCGACGCGACGGTGATGAACGTCCCCGTGACGTTCCCGCCCCAGCGCAACGTCCAGCGCATGGTGTCGGGCTTTCTCTCGCCCAGCGTCGAGAAAGCGGCCTACCCCGACGAACTCCGGGAGTATCTGGAATCCATCGACTACAACATCGACGCCGACGTGAAACAGGGCCACGAGGCGGACAAATCGCCGTTCATGGCCGACGCCCATGAAACCCTGGACAAGCGGTACGAGGCGTTCACCCACTACCTGGAGCAGGACGACTGGGACCTCTTTTTCGGCGTCTTCATGACCACCGACCGGGTGAACCACTTCCTCTTCGAGGACTACCTCCGGGACGGACCCAACCGGGACGCGTTCATGGATTTCTACCGCCAGCTCGACGAGTACATCGGGAAAATCCGGGAGTCGCTGCCCGATGACGTGACCCTCATCGTCGCCTCCGACCACGGCTTCACCGCGCTCGACTACGAGGTCCACTTCAACGCGTGGCTGGAGCAGGAGGGCTGGCTCTCCTACCAGGAAGAGGGCCACGAGGAACTCGGCGACATCGCCGACGATACGCGGGCGTACTCACTCATCCCCGGCCGGTTCTACGTCAACCTCGACGGCCGCGAACCGCGCGGGAGCGTTCCGGAGGCGGAGTACGAGGCGGTCCGCGACGAACTCAAGGCCGAACTCGAAGCGCTGGAGGGGCCCGACGGGCGGCCGGTCTGTGACCGCGTCGTCGAGAAGGAGGAGGCGTTCCGGGGCGACCACGACGACATCGCGCCCGACCTCGTGGCCATCCCCAACGACGGCTTCGACCTCAAGGCCGGCTTCACCGGCCACGAGGACGTGTTCGCCGACGGCCCCCGCAACGGGATGCATACGTTCGACAACGCCTCGCTGTTCATCGACACGCCTGACGCGAACATCGACGACAGCGACCTGCTGGATATCGCGCCGACGATTCTGGACCTGATGGAGTTGGAGTTCACGCGCACGGAGTTCGACGGCGCGAGCCTCGTC
>JBDGQC010000061.1:0-8195 GCA_042219375.1 Halolamina sp.
GGCGGACGTAGTTGACGTTCGAGGGGTTCTCGGTCACGTCCTCGATTTCGGCCTGGACCGTCTCCTCGCCGTCGGCGACCTGCGCGACGTTGGTCGAGAGCGCGCGGACCTTCGTCTGGTCGCCGCGGGCGTCGACGGTGCGGAACCGCGGTTCGCCGACGGTCGTCTCGGTCGGTTCGTTGCCGAGCTGGTGGCGCTTCTTCTTGTGGGGGCGGACGCGGCGACCGCCGGTCCGCTTGCGTCGGGAGCGTCCCTGGTCTTTCATACACCCGAAAACGGCGACCGCGCACTTGAACCGTTCGCTCTACTTCCGCCCGGTCCGCAACGCTTAGGCCCGGCGCCGCCCGCCGTCACGACGATGAGTCTGGAGGCCACCGTCGCCGTCCCGTTCCGCCAAGAGGGCCGTGACCGCCTCGGCGACGGCGAGTTCGTCGTCGCGCTCTCGCTCGACCGGGACTGGTTCTCGCCCGACCAGGCGAAACGCGTCGTCGATGTGGCGCTGGGCCGGGGGCTGCTCGACCGCGATGACGGGAAACTCGTCGCGGCGTTCGACCCCGAATCGGTCACCGTCCCCGAGGAGTTCGTCCCCGACGCCTCGATACTCCGCGAGCAGAGCGCGTTCGAACAGGCGCTCGACCGCCTGACCGCCGAGGGTATCGAGAAGCAGGACGCCGTCGCCGGCATCAACCAACTCCAGCGGGAACTCGGCGTCACCATCGAGGCCGCCGCGGTAGTCTACGCCCGCCGGAAGGGCGTCGACGTGGGTGACGCCGCCGCGAAAGGCCGCTCGAAAGTAATAGAGGGGTCCTGACGTGGCGTCCGACCGCGTCAGCGACGGCCACCGCCTCGCCGAACTGCTCGCCTCGGAACTCGAAAGCGGCGCCACGCCGGACGCGCTGGCTGTTACTGACGCCGACCCGGACGTGGAGCCGACACCCGACGGCGCGCTCGCCTACCGCGTGCGCGACGAGCGCAGCGCGGAACCGATAGCCGAGGTGTTCGTCCAACCCGACCGTGCCCACGTCGAGTTCCGCGCCGCGCCCGCGGCCGCCGCGGACGCCGCCGAGGAGGCGGGCCTGCGCGTGCGCCCGAAGATGGTGGAGCCACCCAAGACAATCGTCTTCGTCGAGGACGGCGCACAGGTGAAGTGGGTGCTGCCGGTGTTCGAAGCAGTTCTGAACCAACCCAGGGAGTAGTCGCGAGCGACCGTCCAGCAGCGCCGACGACCGACGGCAACGTTTTTTCCCCGAGCGACAGAGTTCCGAGCGTGAACCCGCTCGTCCCGGCCGCAGCGATGCCCCTGCAGAGCCTCGGGTCGATAGCGGACCTGCTCGGGCGGTGGCTCCCCGAGTGGACGAACTCGCCGGCCTGGAGTTTCCTCGTCCTCGTGGCGTTCGCGCTGCTGGGCTATGCCGTCTCGCGGTACGTCGTCCGGTTGCTGGGTCGCCCCATCGCGCGACGGTTCCGGCGCCAGAGCGTCGCACAGATGGTGCTCCGGGTGGTTCGGCTTGCCGTCACGATGTTCTTCCTGCTCATCGGGACGGGGGTGGTCGGCCTCGATCTGGGCAACATCGTGCTCTCGGTGACGGTGTTCTCGGCGGTCGTCGGTATCGTGCTCGCGCCGCTGGTTGGTTCGGTCATCAACGGCCTGTTCCTGCTGGCCGACGAACCCTACGAAATCGGCGACATGGTCGAACTCCCGGACGGGACCCGCGGCTTCGTCGACGACATCACCATCCGGTACACCAAGATATTCACGCTCGACAATACGTTCGTGGTGATGCCCAACGACGTGATCCGTGACCAGCGGGTGGTGAACCTCTCGGCGGAAGACGAGCGCACCCGCCTCTCGCTGGACGTACTGGTGACCTACGAGAGCGACGTGGCGACCGCCCGCGCACTCATCGAGGAGGCCGCCATCGGCGCCGATGGGGTGATTCAGGGCGGGCCGGACATCCGCATCGGGTCGGCGCGCTACCCCGCCGGCCCGTCGTGCTACATCAACGAGTTCGGCGACAACGGCGTGTTGCTGACGCTGCGCTACTGGGTGGACCGGCCGTACAAACTGCTGACCGCGCGTTCGAGGGTCCAGACGCGGGTCTGGGAACTGCTCGAAGCACGCGACGTGGACGTGGAGATGGCCTACCCGCACCAGCATCTCGTCTTCGACGACACGAGCGGCGAGGCCCGGGTCTCGGTGCGGGAGTCGACCGGGGACCGGGCCGAGTCCGTCGAGTCCGCCGCGCTGAGCGGCGACGGCCCCGGGAACGTGGCGCAGGACGACGAACCCGACGGCCACGCCCGCTGACGCGCGCGCGCCCGAACCGACAGCTTTTGAATCGCCAGGGGTAAACCCCAAGACATGACTACGGGTATCGCCGTGCTGAACTTCGGAGAGCCGGCCGCCGCCGAGCGCGGCCCGGTCGTGGACTACCTCGAACGCATCTTCCTCGCGAACATGGATATCGAAGGCGATACCACCGAGGCAGCCGCCGCCGAACGCGCCCGCTCGTTGGCCGAGCGCCGCGCGCCGGGGCTGCTGGAGGAGTACGGCGAAATCGACGGCTCGCCGCTCAACACCCACGCCGAGCGGCAGGCCGAACTGCTCGAACGGGAGCTACGGGGCCGGGGCTACGACATCGAGACCTACCTCGGCTTCCAGTTCATGGAGCCATTCGTCGGCGACGCCGCCGAGCGAGCCAAGGCCGACGGCGTTGACCGCCTGGTCGGCCTCCCGGTCTACCCGCTCTGTGGCCCCTCGACCACGGTCCAGTCGCTCGAAAAGCTCTCGACGGCCGTCGATGACCTCGACTGGGACGTGGCATACGACGAAATCACGGGGTATCACACCCACTCCGCGTACGCCCGTCTTCGCGCCGACAACATCCGCCGGACACTCGACCGTGAGGGCCTCGAACTCGACGCGGACACCCGGTTGGTCTTCTCGGCCCACGGGACCCCGACCTACTACCTCGACGAGGGGAGCCGCTACGTCCAGTACGTCGAGGAGTACTGCGACATGGTGGCGGGGATGCTGGGCAACCCGCCCTACGAACTGGGCTATCAGAACCACGCCAACCGGGACGTTGAGTGGACCCAGCCCGACGTCGAGGAAGTCATCGAGGAGGTCGACGCCGACCGGGTCGTCGTGGACCCCACGAGCTTCATGCACGAGCAGAGCGAGACGCTCTCGGAACTCGACGTGGAACTGCGCGAGGAGGCCGAGGAACGCGGCCTGGAGTTCACCCGTGTTCCGGTGCCCTACGACGACGACCGGTTCATCGGCCTGCTCTCGGACCTGGTCGAGCCGTTCGTCGCGGGGTTCGACCCGGACCTCTACGGCCTTCAGGAGTGTAAATGCCGCCCCGAACCCGACGCGATGTGTCTGAACGCCCGCCGGAACGAATGAGCCAGGAACCCCCGTGCGACGACGCTGGAACGACCGGCGAGAGCGACGGCGCTCGGGTCGCCATCGTCGGCGCCGGAATCACCGGCCTCTCGCTCACCCACGCGCTCGCGGAGCGCGGCGTCGAGTCGGTCGTCTACGAGGCGACCGACGAGGTGGGCGGGGTCGTTCAGAGCCGCGAGGTCGACGGGCGCGTGCTCGAACTCGGCCCGCAGCGCCTGCGCCTGGTCGACGCGATTCGGGCGATGGTGACGGACCTGGACATCGCCGACGAACTGGTGACCGTCGATGACGACCTGCCGCTGTACGTCTACGCCGACGGAAAACTCCGAGAGGTGCCCCGTTCGATGCGGGCGTTCATCGGGACCGACCTGCTCTCGTGGCGGGCAAAACTCCGCCTGTTCGCCGAGCCGCTGACCGACGACATCGACCCGGAGGAATCCGCCGAGGAGGCGTTCGTCCGGAAGTTCGGCCGCGAGACGTACACCAACCTCATCGGGCCCATCTTCGGCGGCACCTACGGCTCGGACCCGGCGCGGATGCCCGCGAAACACGCGCTCCAGCCGATAATGGAGATGGAGAAACGCGACGGGACCCTGCTCCGCCGGGGGCTCTCACGGCTGGTGTCCGGCGACGAAATCCCGCCGCCCGCGAGTTTCGAGTCCGGACTCCAGCGACTGCCGGAAGCGCTGGCCGAGCGGTACGCCGACCGGCTCCGGTCGGAGACGCCGGTGACGGCCGTCGAGCCCGCCGACGGCGCCGAACGCGACTGGCTGGTCCACGCCGCCGACGGTACGGAGCGGTTCGACCGCGTCGTCCTGACGACGCCGGCGGACGTGAGCGCCGACATCGTCGAGAACGTCGACGACGAGTCGGCGGCGGCGCTCCGGGAGTTCAACTACAACCCCCTGGTGCTGGTCCACCTCCACAGCGACGCCGACGCCGACGGCTTCGGCTATCAGGTTCGCCGGTCGGAGTCGCTTCGAACGCTCGGCGTGACCTGGAACGCCAGCCTGTTCGACCGGGACGGCGTCTACACCGCCTTCATGGGCGGGATGCACGACCCGGACGCCATCGAGCAGAACCCCGAGCAGCTCGGCGAGGTCGCCGCCGCGGAGTTCGAGCAGGTGATGGGCGCCGAGGCGGAGGTGCTCAACGTCGAGCGCATCCCCCGGGCGTTCCCCGCGTGGGACGAGTCCTGGGCGGCGAGCGAGCGCGTCGACCTCCCGGCGGGTATCACGCTGGCGACGAACTATACTGGCCGGATGGGCCTCCCCTCGCGGGTGCGCGAAGGGCGGAAACTGGCGGGGGAGCTCTCGGACGCGGTCAGCGACGACTGAATCCGGCGCGGGTTACCACTCTTGAGCCGTCTCGACGAACGCCTCGACGCCCTCGACGGGCGTGTCCCGGTTCACCCCGTGGCCGAGGTTGAGAATGTGGCCCTCCGGCCCGGCGGCGCGGATGATTTCGGCGGTCCGCTCGCGCACGGTTTCCGGGTCCGCGAACAGCAGCGACGGGTCGAGGTTCCCCTGAACCGGTGTGTCGCCCAGTTCCGCCCGGGCCGCCGCCATGTCGACGGTCCAGTCGAGGCCGACGACATCGGCGCCGGTGGCCGCCAGGCTTCCCAGACGGCCGCCCATGTTCCGCACGAACTCGATGGTGGGGAGGTCCACGCTGTCGATGATTTCCCGGTGGAGCGGCAGCACGATTTCCTCGTAGTCCGCGGGCGGCAGCACCCCTGCGTAGGTGTCGAACAACTGCACGGCGTCGGCGCCGTGGTCGGCCTGCATGCGGAGGTACTCGGCGACGACGCCGGTGAAGCGCTCCATGAGTTCGCGGAACGCCTCGGGGTGGCGCGCGCGGAACTTTCGCACCGCTGTTCGGCGGTGGTCCACGCCGCCGGCGACCACGTAGGAGGCAAGCGTGAACGGGCCGCCAGCGAAGCCGAGGACCGCGTCCTCGTCGGCGACGCTCTCGCTGAGGCGGTCGAGCAGGTCCGCGACGAAGGAGAGTTCCTCACGCACGTCGCCGCGGCGCCGCGCCACGTCGTCGGGGCCCGAGACGGGGTTCTCGATGACCGGGCCGACGCCGGATTCGATGTGGTAGTCGAACCCCAGCGGTTCGAGGCAGGTGAGGATATCCGAGAACATCACGACGCCGTCGACGCCGTAGCGGCGGTACGGCTGGAGCGTGATTTCCTCCGCGATTTCGGGGTTCTCGATGGCCTCGCGGAACGTGTACTCCTCGCGGAGTTCGCGGTACTCCGGCAGGTGACGGCCGGCCTGTCGCATCAGCCAGACGGGCGGGCGTTCGGTGCGCTCGCCGCGGGCGGCGCGGACGAGCAGCGGGTCGGTCATGGCACGGGGTTGGGCCTACCCCCGTTATGCGTTTTCGTTTTCCGGTCGGCTCAGTCCCCGAGCACGTCGATGAACCCCTCGCGGAACATCTCCGCCGTCCCGTCGGGACCGTCGACCTCCAGGCGGGTCGCCTCGTAGGGCGGTTCGACCGCGAGGTCGTAGGTCGCGAACGAGCAACACTCGTGCTCCGCGGTGACGAAGGACGCCAGCGCCGAGAGCGGCCCCTCGACGCCCTCGAACCGCAGCGTGACACGACCCTCGTCGTGGACGGTGGCCCCGTCGAACCGCTCGGCGAGCACCGGGGGGAGCTGGTCGCGGCGACGCTGTGCGTCCTCGTCGGAGAGCGTGCACGTCGGACTCGCGCTGTCTTCTGACATCAGCTCTACTTTGGATACCGAAGTAATTAAACTGTCAAGTCCGAACTGTTGGAGTAACTTCGCTCGCACACAGCTATGGACCGACAGCCCGACACAGCGACGGACACCGGTGAATCACCCCCTGAGCCGACCTGCTACTGCCCGCTGGACGGCGTAGTCGCCCTGCTCAGTCGGAAGTACGCCATCCAGGTCGTCTGCGTGGTCGGGGCGTTCGACGGGGCCCGTTACGGGGAGATCGAGGCGGCCTTCGGCGACGTGAGCAGTTCGACGCTGTCGAGTCGCCTGACCGAACTGGCCGACGCCGGCCTCCTCGACCGCGAGCAGTACGACACCATCCCGCCGAAGGTCGAGTACAGCCTCACCGCCGACGGCGAGGCGCTGTGTGAGCGGCTGAAGCCGGTGCTGGACTGGGCCGAGCAGTGGGACAGGCAGCCGTAGCGCGGTCGGCCCGGAGCAACACTTAACCGATACGCGCCGAACCACGAGACATACTCACATGGGCCTGTACGAGCGCATCCTCGTTCCTACCGACGGCTCCGAGGGGGTCGAGCGCGCGGTCCGGCACGCGGTGGACCTCGCGGTGGTCCACGGCGCGACCGTCCACGCGCTCTACGTGGTCAACGTCGCCAGCCACGCGACGCTGCCGATGGAGGGCGCCTTCGAGGGGGTGTCCGAGATGCTCCGGGCCGACGCGGAGGACGCCGTCGGCATGGTCGAGGCGGTGGCCGACGACTTCGAGGTGCCCGTCGAGACGGCCATCATCGAGGGGTCGCCCAGCGGCGAAATCGTGCGCTACGCCGAGCGCGAGGCGTGTGACCTCATCGTGATGGGGACCCACGGCCGCGGCGGCATCGACCGCCTGCTGCTTGGCAGCGTCGCCGAGAAGGTGGTCCGGGGCTCGAACGTCCCCGTCCTCACGGTCCGGGTCGGCGAGGACGGCGGGTCGATGTAAGCGGCCCGGTCAAACTGGCCGCAGATGCTCACAATCTCCCGCAGTCACCCGTGTGCGCTCCCCATCAGCAGTCTCGACGACGAGCGCTCCGGGGAACACTACGTCGACTGCTTCGCCGACCACCTCGCCGCCGGGTGTGTCCACCCGAACTCGCTGGCCGAGGGTCGCCGCGTGCTCGCGCCACGCGTCGAGTACGGAGCCCGGGTCGCTACGGAGGTCGTGGAACTCCTCAAGGAGCCGTTGGAGGAACACACGACGCTCAACGGGGTCGCCCCGCTCTTCGAGCAACGAGGTAGCACCCTCCGGTAACTCGGCGGCTGCGATGTTGGCGTTGACGCCGATGCCGACCACGAGCCACGCCACCCGGTCGGCTTCACCCTCCATCTCGGTGAGGATGCCACAGAGTTTGCGCCCGCCGCGTTCGGCGGAGGCGTCGCGAACGAGAACATCGTTCGGCCACTTGATAGCCGCCTCGACCCCGGCCTCCCGCGCTGCGCGGGTGACCGCGACGGCGGCCGCGAGCGTGTAGATGGGCGCGTGGGCCGGCGGCCGGTCCGGGCGCAGGACGAGCGAGCAGTAGATGCCGCCAGACGGCGCGGACCACTCGCGGTCGAGCCGTCCCTTGCCGGCGGTCTGGGCGTCGGCGACGACCGCGAGGTCCGTCGCTTCCTCCTCGGCGGCCGCCTCGCGCGCCCGGCTGTTCGTCGAGTCGATGCGCTCGTGGAACTCCACCTCGAACGGGGCGTCGAGGCCGTACTCGACGGCGGCGGCGCCGAACTCCGGCACGTCCGTCACCTGATAGCCGTCGCCGGTGCTCTCGATACCCAGCCCTTCCTCCCGAAGCGCCTCGACATGCTTCCAGACGGCGGCACGGGAGACGCCGAGGTCCTCTGCGAGTTCGGGACCGCGGACCGGCCCTGATTCGAGCGCGTCGAGCAGCGCGCGGCGCGTGTCGGTCATTCGCTCGGAAGCGGGGCGGGCGGGCGCTTAAGCCCGCCGTTCGCGTCGAGGAGTTTATCGTCGCTCATGATGTTCGTCTCCGATTGATGCGGACCGCACGCTCACCGGTCACTCCGTTCCCGCCTCGCGTATCGAGGGAGTTT
>JBDGQC010000160.1:0-8087 GCA_042219375.1 Halolamina sp.
CAATCATTTCGGCCTTTCGAGCCGATGACCGGGGTTCAAATCCCCGACCGAGCATTTCTACGGCGAGCATCGGTCGCGAGCCGTCGCCGTCCGTCGGAGGGGATTTGAGCCACGCGAAACGAACGAAGTGAGTCTCGCAATCGGGTTCAAATCCCCGACCGAGCACTTCTACGGCTCGCAATCGTCGCGAGCCGTTGCCGTCCGTTGGAGGTGTTTGCGAGACGCGCGGACTCCTTCAACCGTGCCGACAGCCGTCCGTTCCGTTCTCGTGAGTGCCGTGCCCGCCGTCGTGGTGGCTCTTGTTCCCGTGGTGGCCGTGAGTACCGTCGGTCCCGTTGTGGGTGCCACAGCAGTCACAGTAACGCGGCCGTACATCCGCGTCAGCCCCGGATGCGTCGGGGTCGGACCGGAGGACGTACGTTTCGTTGTCCCGGCGCTCTTTCACGACGGCGTCGACGACGAACTGCACCGATTCGTTGCCGTTGACGGTGAACTGCTTTGCGACCGTCAGGCGGTCCCCCGGCACCGTTACTGTCGGGGTGGTGCCGGTTTCCAGCGTTGCGTTCACGCCCGCGACGTGAACCGAGACCGCGGTGTACTCGCCTTCGGGCACGTCCGCGGCGTGGAGCAGGGAAGCGTTCGGGCCCCGTAGCTCCGTCAGGTCCACCGTCGTCGCGTTGATGTCGTAGGTGGTCCAGTTCCTGTCGTGCCTGTGGCGATGGCGGCCGTCATCGTCGTGCTCGCCCGACGTTTCAGCCGCGCGGAGCGAGAACGCGCTGATGGTGAGATTCAGCTGCTCGAACTCCTCGATAGCGCCCGGGTCGTCGCTGACGTAGACGTTGACTGTTCCGTCGTCGGCACCGCCGGGCATCACGGCTGAACAGCCGGCCAGGAGGACGGCGAGCGCGACGACGAGACGCGCTGCGTACATGGCTGTATCAACACAAGCGAACGGTTTGGGAGTGTGGGCCGTTCAAAACGGACGCGACCCGAAGAGATGAGGTGGTCGGACTGCCTCTGACATGTCCGATTCGTTCCGGTGGAGGTCGGGTCGCGGAGTGACTGACTACTTCTCGATGACCGTGCCGGAGGCGCCGACGGCGATGTCGGTGTCGCCGCGGCGGACCGCTTTCAGGTTCGCGCCCGTCGGCGTCGCGGCCTGCGTCCAGCCGCCGTTGCCGAGCGCGAACAAGACGCCGCCGCTGCCCACGACGTAGCCGGTACCGTTCGCGACCTCGATATCACGGAGCGAGGCGTCGCCGAGGTCGGTCGGCGTCCAGCGCGCGCCGTCCCAGCGGTGGACCATGCCGCCACCACCCGCGACGGAGACGCTGTCGGTCGCGTCGGAGTCGAGCGCGTAGAAGTTGACGTTGGCGTCGGCGATGCCGATCTTCTGGTAGACGGTGCCGTCGGTCGTCTCGAAGACCGTCTGGTTGCCGTCGACCGCGTGGCCGCTCCGCGGGCCGTGGAAGTCGATGGCGTGGATTGCCGAGCCCGAACCCGGGGTTATCTGGTCCCAGGTTCCCGTGGCGCCGTTGTCGAAACTCCGGTAAATCTTCCCGGAGTCGCCCGCGATGTAGACGTTGGCTTCGCCGGCCTCGCCGACGACGCTTACGTCGTTGAAGTTGTTGGTCACGTCGTCAGGGGCGGAGTGGTCGGTGAGCGAACCCGTCAGCACGTCGTACTCGCCGATAGCACCCGAGGCCCCGACCAGCCAGAGCCGGGTACCGTCGTCGGTGGCCGCGGCGCCGTAGAGGTCGTTCCCGTTGCCCGTCGGGCCGCCGTTGAGCACGCGCACCCAACCGGCGTCCGTCCGGTGGAGCACGTCGCCGCCGCCACCGACCGCGTACGCTCCCGCGGCGGTTTCGACCACGTCGTGGAGCGTTCGGGCGGTCGGCGTCTCCGCAGTCGTCCATTCCTCGACAGCAGTCGCGGAACCGGCGCTCCCGAGCAGCCCGCCGACTGCGAGGAGGCCGCCGGTCGTTTTGAGAACGCTACGCCTCGTTCTGGTGGGGGGAGAGGCTGTCATAGTGGGGGAGTCTCTGCCGTCATGGTGTAGTAAAATGCACGTATACTTTATCTCATTTATCGGAAAGATACCAACATTCTGGGGAGCTAATCACTAATCGTAAATGGCTTCACCATCTGAGTAATTGTGCAAGGTATGAATTCTCGCACGGGAACTGCCAAACAGCCGGCAACCAACAGGGGACACGGTGTGAATGGGTCGGTCGATCGCCGCTGACCTCCGTCAGCGGCTTCGGGCCGCCGCCGTCGTTAGTCGTCTGTCCGCTACGGTCGGCTACAACGTCGCCTCGGTACTCTTAGGGGTGGGGCTGGGCATCCGCGTCGGCGGCGTACCGCGCGCTCCGACGCTCTGGGCGGCCGCGGGCTATGCGGCAGCGACCATGTTCGCGAAGCTTCAGGCGTCCGTCGCCGACGCGATACACGACCGGGCGGCCGACGCCACGAACCCCGAGAAAAACGTCATCGCCGCCGCGGTCATGAGGCTCGGCCTCCGGCAGGCGTGGCTGCTGCTCGGCGGCTATTTCGTCGCGGCGCTGGTGCTCTACACCGTCGTTGCCGCCGGTACCGGCGGCTGGGTGCTGGCGGCGGGGATGGCGGTCATCGTGTTGGGATTCACCTACTCTTACCCGCCACGGTTCAAGGAACGGGGGGTGTTGAACCACGTCATCACGACCGGTGTCGACGCCGGCCTCCTGGTGCTCCCGGTTGCGACGCTGGTCGGGGGACGGCTCGCGCCGACGATAATCGTCGCCATCGGTGTCGTCGCCTGCTACAGTTTCGGCTACCACGTCCTCCACCAGGCTGCGGACGTGTATTTCGACCGGCAGGCCGGCATCGAGACGTTCGCGACGGACGTCGGTATCGAAACGGCGGTTGCCGTCGGGGCAATAGCGACCGGCGCGGCCGCCGGCTTCGCGTTCGCGCTTGGCTATATGCTCGCGGCCGTGGTCCTCGGCGGCGTGACGGCGTTTTACGTGAGCCTGTTCTATTCGATTCAGGAACTCGGTCCCGAAGCGGCGACCACGGAGCTCACCAGACGGTTCAGCATCGCGTGGGTCGCGACGCTCTCGAACGGCGCGCTCGCGGCGGCCGTCTGGCGGCGCGTGCTGGGCAAGCCGGTCGTCCGGGCCGTCGGCGTCGCGGTGTCAGCGCTGGTCTGACCCGGCTCGCAGCGGAAACCGATTTACCGCCGGCTTCCTGAACGGTACGCATGACGACTGATGGGGTGGATGGCGAACGCCTCCGGGACGTGTTGCGCAAGCGTGCCGACGTACTGGGCGCCCTCTCCGCCGAGCGACTCGACAAGCCGACGCTGGGCGACACCGTCGGCGTCTCGCGCTCGACTGTTGACCGCGCGGTAGCAGAACTCGAGGAGACGGGACTGATACGCCGGGCTGACGGCAAGTTCGAGGCGACGCATGCGGGGATGCTGGCGCTCGAAACCCGCCGCGAGTATGCGGAGATGACCGACACGCTCGGCGACGCGGAGCCGCTGCTTGAGGCGGTCCCCGACGACGCGCCCATCGGAACCGATTTCCTCGAAGGCGGGACTGTCACGTACGCCGACCCCTCGCTGCCCGAGGCTGCGCTGACGGACGTGCTCTCGCGGCTTCCCGAGGCCGAACGGCTCCGCGGGTTCGCGCCAGTAGTGAAAACCAACTACGTCTCGATGCTCCGTGACGCCGTCGCCGAGGAGGGGTTGTCCGTCGAGATAATCGTCAAGGCCGACACGCTGGAATCGCTCCAGACGGTCGCGGCCGCGCGCGACGAGGTCGCGGAGTTCTTCGCGGCCGACGCCGTCGAGGTGTTCACGACCGAACAACGGCTTCCCTACGCCCTCTGGCTGCTCGACGGCCCGGACCTGGAACACGCCGGCATCACCGTCCACGAAGGCGGCGCCGTCGTGGGCGTGTTGAACAACGAGCGACCCGAAGTCGTCGCGAACTACCGCGAGCAGTACGAACAGGTCCGCGAAGACGCGACGCCGCTCGAAACCGACCGGTTCGACTGAGGCCGCCGGCTCAGTCCCGTAGTTTCTCGTAACTCGCTTCCAGGTCCAGCATCGGCCGGGGGTAGTCCTCGCCAAGGACGACGCCGTAGGCTTCCTGCTGGCGCTCGCTGAGTTCCCATGGTTCGTGGGTAGCGTCGGCCGGGAGCGCCGAGAGTTCGGGCAGCCAGGTGCGGACGTACTCGCCGTCGGCGTCGTAGGTGCGGGCCTGTTTGAGGATATTGAAATAACGGTCCCGCGCGTCGTTCCCCACCCCGGCGATGTAGGCCCAGTTCCCGTAGTTCGAGCAGGGGTCGTAATCCACCAGCCGGGTTTCGAAGTAGGCCGCGCCGCGGCGCCAGTCGATACGGAGGTTGTTCGCGAGAAACGACGCGACGTTCTGCCGGCCGCGGTTGCTCATATAGCCCGTCCTGTTCAGTTCGCGCATGTTCGCGTCCACGAAGGGAATCCCCGTCGTCCCACGACACCAGCGCTCGAAGGCGTCCCGGGCCTCGTCGTCCGCACCGGGGTCCCGCCAGTCGATGTCCGCGCGCTCCCGGATGCCCGCTCGGGCGAAGAACCGGGCGCCGTGTTTGGCGACCTGGAACGCCATGAAGTCACGCCACCGGAGTTCGAACACCAGCCAGTAGGTGGAGTCGTTGGCCACCCGCTCGGCCTCGTAGCGCTCCACCTCCCGCGCGACGTACCGCGGGGAGAGCGCGCCGACGTTGAGCCACGGCGACAGCTTCGAGGAGTAGTTCGGGCCGAGCAGTCCGTTTCGTGTCTGTTTGTACTCCCGGAGGTGGTCACCTTCCCAGACGTACTGCTCCAGGCGGTCCAGCCCCGCCGTCTCCCCGCCCTCGAACGCCAGCACGGCCCGGTCGTCCTCCGGGGGCGCGTCGAAACCGAGAGCCGCGAGGTCAGGAACCGACCCGAGCGGGCCGTCCTCGTCCGCCGGGAGCGCGTCGAGTGCCGGCAGTTCCGGTAGCGCGGGCGTCGAAAGCAGGTCCCGGACCCGGCTGCCGTCCTCGACGGACTGCCGGAACGGGGTGAACGTGTCCTGAACACCGTCGATGCCTGCCGGCAGGTCCTCGACGTGATGGAGGGTGTGAGTCCAGTACTGGCGGGTCGCAACGTCCTCGGCGCCGAGACGGGTTCGCACCCTCGCCGCCACCGCCCGCTCCTCGGGCGCGGGGAGGGTCTGGTAGTGGACCGTATCGGCGTCGACGGCGGCCGCGACTCCGGCGAGCACGTCTTCCGGGCGCCCCCGACGAACCAACAGCCCGGAGCCTTCAGCGTCGAGCGTGGCCGCGAGGTCCGCGACGGCCTCCTGCCTGAACTTGGCGCGGTGAGCGCCGCATTTCTGGAAGGTGAAGGAGTGCTCTCCACCGTAGGGGCGCTCACCGTACCGGCGCGGGTCGACGGCGTAGACGGGGAGGAGGCGGTCGGCATCCGCGGCGGCCGCGAGCGCGGCGTTGTCGTGGACTCGCAGGTCGTTGCGCACCCACCAGAGCGCGGTTTCCATGGAACGTATCGGACGGGACGGCGCTTTGTGGTTGGGGTAGCGGACCGTGGTCGGGGGAAGAGCGAGAGGTCTATCCACCTCGGCCACCCACGCCCGATATGGGACTCGACGACCTGCCGGACGCGTGGACCGTCTGGACCGAGGAGCCCGAGGGACGGGTCATTCTCGCCTACCGACCGGACGTGTTCGATGCCGACCAGTTCCCGGCGGAGTGTCTCCCGACGATTTACGTCACCGACGGTTCGCGGAACGCTCGGCCGGGCGCAGGCCAGCTCCAGACCGACGAGTGGCACGCCACCCTCTTCGCCGAGCCGGAAATCGAACTGGCGACCGAGCAGCGCGACGGGCGCGAGGCGGCCATCGACGCCGCCGTCGCGCTCGCCCGACGGTTCGCCGACGGGGAGGTGGACTACCGCGACGCGTATCAGGTTCCCAGGGAGGCGTACTTCGCGGAACTGGACGACCGGACTGGACGGACGGACTGACCCCTACGGTTCGGCGCGGCCCCCGTGGCTGCGGCGAGAGGCTTAACCGCGCCGACGCGAAACTTTTCGGTATGACACAGGTCTCTCTCGTCGGTGCTCGCCTCGCGGAACCGGGTACGGAGTTCGTCTACCAGGGCCCGTCCGCCGCGTGCGAGGGCTGTCCGTACCGCAGTCAGTGTCTCAACCTCTCGGAGGGAACGCGCTACGAGGTCACCGAGGTCCGCGAGAACACCCAAATCCTCGACTGTGCGGTCCACGACACCGGGGTCCGCGCCGTCGAGGTCGAACCGGCATCGGTGCCCGCGAACGTGCCGTCGAAATCCGCCTACTCGGGGAGCAAGGCGAAACTCGCCGGCTCCTGCCCGCACTCGGAGTGTCCCTCTCACCCGCTCTGTGAGCCGCTGGGCGCCGATTTCGACGACGAACGCCAGATTCGGGAGGTCGTCGGCGACCCGCCTCACGAGACCTGCAAACTGGACCGCGACCTGACGCAGGTCGAGTTGGCGCCGGAAGAGTAGACCGCGCGGCGGCTTTTTTACTCCAGTACGACGATTACGTCGCCCATATCGACGCTCTCGCCCTCCTCGACGAGCACCTGCGAGACGGTGCCGCCGCGTTCGGCCTCGATGTCGTTCTCCATCTTCATCGCCTCCAGCACGCAGACCACGTCGCCGGGCGCGACCTCGTCGCCCTCGTCCACGTCGACCGAGAGGATAGTTCCCTGCATGTCGACGGCGATAGACTCGCCGCCCTCCGGCACTTCGACGCTGCCCGAGTCGCCGCCGTCGTCGCCGCTACTTCCGGCCTGGGGCGGTCGGTTGTCGCCGCCGCTCGTGTCCGGTGTCGGAATCGCGGGCGCGCCGCGCTCTTCGAGGTTGACCTCGAACCGCTTGCCGTTGACCTCGACGGTGAACTCCCGCTCGGTGACTTCTTCCTCCTCGGCGGTCCCTTCGTCGCCGGTGCCCCACTTCTCTTGGGCCTCCGCGATGCGGTCGCGGTCGAGTTCCTCGTCGAGGTATTTGGTGGTGTGTTCGCCGGCAACGAACGCGTCATCCTCCAGCATCAGCCGGTGGAACGGGATGATGGTGACCACACCCTCGATGGCGTACTCCGCGAGCGCCCGCTTCGAGCGCGCGATGCACTCCTCGCGGTCAGCGCCGTACACGATGAGTTTCGCGATCATCGAGTCGTAGTCGGTCACCAGGTCGTCGCCCTGCCGGAGCGCGTCGTCCATGCGGACGCCGAGGCCGCCCGGCGGGTCGTACGTCTCCAAGCTCCCCTCGTTGGCGGGCTGGAACTCCTCGGCGGCGTTTTCGGCGTTGATGCGGAACTCCATCGCGTGGCCCGATAGCTCTACGTCGCCCTGCGAGAAACCGAGTTCCTCGCCGGCGGCGATTCTGAGCTGCCACTTCACGATGTCGATGCCGGTGAGTTCCTCGGTGACGGTGTGCTCGACCTGGATTCGGGTGTTCACTTCGAGGAAGTAGAAGTTCGCCTCGCCGTCGGGCTCCTGTTCCACCAGGAACTCCACGGTCCCGGCATTGACGTAATCGGTCGCCTCGACGCCCCGGCGGGCGGCGTCGCCGATGCGCTCGCGCAGTTCATCCGAGAGTGCGGGCGAGGGGCCTTCCTCGATAACCTTCTGGTGGCGGCGCTGGAGCGAGCAGTCGCGCTCGCCGAGGTGGCGGACGTTCCCGTGCTGGTCGGCGAGAATCTGCACCTCGATGTGCCGGGGGTTTTCCAGATAGCGTTCGAGATACACCGAATCGTTGTCGAAGTACGCCTCGCCCTCCCGTTTGGCAGCCTCGAACTGCTCCTCGGCCTCCTCCTCGCTCTCGACGACCTTCATCCCGCGGCCGCCACCGCCGCCCTCGGCCTTGATGGCGACTGGGTAGCCGTGCTCCGCGCCGAACTCCTTGACCTCCTCGGCGCTCTCGGCGGGGTCGGTGGTCCCCGGGACGATTGGGACGTCGGCGTCCTGCATCACGCTGCGGGCCTTGGTTTTCTCGCCCAGTTGCTCCATCGACGCGGCGGTCGGGCCGACCCAGGTGATGTCGTCGTG
>JBDGQC010000109.1:0-7945 GCA_042219375.1 Halolamina sp.
CGGCACAGGAGGCGTACGCCGACGAGTGGCTGCACGAGGACAGTAGCTTCTGACCGATTCGGATTCGCAATCGGGGCCGCACGCTCCCAAAATTTGTAAAAATTTCGCAAATTGTTTACTGGCGGGTGGTGGATTACCGTCAGTCTCTCCCGTCAGAACGTCCCGACGCCCATCGACGACGCCGCAATCGTGCCGGCGACGACGGCGACGGTCAGGACCACGGCGATCCAGTCCCGCATCGCGAACGACGAGGCGCCGTAGAACGTGCGCTCCCGGCGGGTGTCGAACCCCCTGGCCTCCAGCGCCATCGACTGGGTTTCGACGTTGCGGAACGCGGTCATGAACACCGGCACGAGCAGCGGGATGAAGCTGCGAATCCGCTCGATGGGGTTGCTCGCCGAGAGGTCGAGGCCGCGGGCTTCCTGTGCCTGCCGGACCGTCCCGGCGGCGCCGAGGAACGTCGGGAACAGGCGGAGCGCGGTCCCGACGGCGAAACAGAACGCGTAGGGAAGCCCGAACCCGCGCATCCCCCGAACGAGTTCTTCGTTCGAGGTGGTGGAGACGTACGCCAGGCCGCCGATGATGAACGTCGCGATACGTAGTGAACGCCCGAGCGCGAACAGCCCCTGTTTCTCGGTGAGGAACAACGGACCGACATCCACGAGCACCGCACCGCCGGGGGCGACAAAGCCGGGCCAGACCACAAGGCCGACCAGAAACAGCGCGACGATGATGACCCAGACCCGCCGGAGGTTCCGCAGCCCCTTCCCCGCCCAGAGCGCCACGAACCCGAGCAGGAACGGGACCGCGATGTACGCCGGTCGTCCGAAGACGTAGGCCGGCACGAACAGCGCCATCGAGAGCAGGAGTTTCGCCCGCGCGTCGAGGCTGTGGAGGAACGTGTCCGCGTCGACGTAGAGCGAGGCGCTGGTCATGGGTCCACCTCCCCGGCTGTGGCTTCGTGATGCTCCCCGACGGGGTCCGCGCCCGCGAGCGCGCCCTGCCCGCCGAGTGCCGTCACCAGTTCCTCGGCGGTCAGCGCCGTCGGCGTCTCGCCCCGGACCGCGTTCGCACACGCCGCAGGATGGGGCGGTACGAGGTCATACTCCGCCAGGGCCACTTCGTCGCCGAACAGCTCCCGGGTCGGCAGGTCCGCGGCGACAGCGCCGTCGCGCATCACCACCGTCCGTGGCGCATATCGGGCGACTGTCGCCATGTCGTGGGTCACCATCACCACCGTCACCCCGTCCTCGCGGTTGAGGTCGGCGACGAGGTCCATGAACCGCCGCTGCTGGGTCGCGTCCAGCCCGGTCGTCGGCTCGTCGAAGACGATAACCTCGGGGTCCGTCGCGAGAATCCCCGCGAGCGCGACCCGCTGGCGCTGCCCCTTCGAGAAGGCGAACGGGTCCGCGTCGTCGAGGCCGTCGAGTTCGACGGTTTCGAGCGCGCGGTCGACCCGGCGTTCCAGGTCTTCGCCCTCCAGCCCGAAGTTCCGCGGCCCGAACGCCACCTCCTCGCGCACGGTTTCGGCGAAAATCTGGTGGTCGGGGTTCTGGAACACGTAGCCCACCTCCCGGCCGATTTCACCCATTGTGTAGTCGGGAACGGGACGACCGCGGTAGGTGACATCGCCCGAATCCGCCTTGTGGAGGCCGTTGAAGTGTTTGGCGAGCGTGGTTTTCCCGCTCCCGTTGTGGCCGACAAGCGCCATCACCTCGCCCTCGCGAACGGTGAGGTCCACGCCGTCGACGGCCGTGACCGCGCCGCGGTCCGTCTCGTAGGCGAACTCCACGTCCGAGAGTTCGAACAGCGGGTCGCCGATGTCCGTCGCCGTCCCCGCGGGCGGTCCGGGGTCGGGACCGCGGTAGGTCGCGTCGCTTTCCTCGATGCGGGCCTGTGCCTCCGTGGGCGAGAGCGGGAGGTCGTCTTCGGGCCAGCCGAGTTCGGCGAACGCCTCGACCATCGGCGGCGCCGCGACGCGGGCGGCTGCGAGCGCGTCGGTGTCGGTGAACACCTCGCGGGCCGTCCCGGTGCGGAACGGCTTGCCGTCCTTCAGCAGGACCGCGTGGTCCGCGAGCAACGCCTCCTCGACCTTGTGGGTCACCATGGCGATGGTCTCGGGGCCGGCCCACGCCTGCTCGCCTTCGCGCCGGTGGTCGTCCGCGTTCGCCAGCGTCCCCACGAGGTCCACGATGTCGCGGGTCCCCCGCGGGTCGAGGTCGCTGGTCGGTTCGTCGAGCACCAGCAGGTCGGGGTGGGTGGCGGCGACGCCCGCGAAGACGAGGCGCTGTTTCTGCCCGCCCGAGAGCCCCGCAGGTTCGCGCCGGCGGTTCAGGTCGTCCAGTCCAGCGAGCGCAAGCGCGTCGTCGATGCGGGGCGCGATGTCTTCGGTTGGGACGGCGAGGTTCTCCGGGCCGAACGCCACCTCGTTCTCGATGCTGGTGCCGAACAGTTGAGACTCGTAATCCTGGAGCACCATGCCCACGTCCCGGGCCATCTCGCTGACGCGCGTCTCGGTCGCGTCGGCGCCGAGCACGTCCACCTCGCCCCGGAACGAGCCGTCGATGAAATCCGGGATGATGGCGTTGAACGTGCGCAGAAGCGTGGATTTGCCGCCGCCCGACGCGCCCATCACGACGGTGAACGAGCCCGCAGGCACGTCGAGGTCGACCCCGCGAAGTACCGGTCCCTCGCGGTCGTCGGGGTCCGTTTCGCCGGCCAGTTCGTCGGTATCGGGGAGGGTTGCGTCCCGGGCGTAGGAGAACACCACGTCCCGGAGTCGAGCGGCGACCCCGTCCCTGGTAGTCATCAGTTCGTGGGCAGGGGCAGCGACCCAAAGCAGTTTCCCTTCCGGTCAGGCCCCCCGCACGACCGCGGAGACGCGTTCGCCGGCCAGATACGTCGCCGCGACGGTGACGAGGAAGCCGACGGCGCCGAGGCCGACCTGCATGGTCGTGCCGGGGGCGCCGCCGATGACGAACACGCCGATGCCGATCCAGACCAGCGGCACCGCAAACAGCGCCCACGCGCCC
The DNA here is from genome assembly GCA_042219375.1 of Halolamina sp. Taxonomy (GTDB): domain Archaea; phylum Halobacteriota; class Halobacteria; order Halobacteriales; family Haloferacaceae; genus Halolamina. The sequence goes on from JBDGQC010000109.1 coordinate 3,033, forward strand.
ATCTCGTTGGCGCGGTCCGGTAGGTCCTCCTCGCGCAGCACGTCGGGGTAGAGCAGCCCCATCTCCTTGATGCGCGAGTACGTGAGGTAGAACAGCGGCGGGCCGAGCACGATGGCCGACACCGAGTTGTTCGTGATGATGATGGGTGCGAGCACCGCGAACGGCACCAGTCCGAGCGCGTCGGCCACCCACGCGATGATGGCCGCACACGCCGCGGAGGCGGCGACGGCGACGACGATGTACTCAGCCAACTGCATCGCCTTCGAGTCCCGGAAGTCCGGTTCCTCGCCGCTCGAAAGCGGGCCGAGGTTGCCCCAGAGCTTGTAGCCCACGAGGCCGAAAAAGAAGTTCCCGACGAACCCGCCCGCGCTGCCGGGACCGAACGTCCCGCCGAACACGTCGCCGATGAGGTTCCCGATTGCTGCGCCCCACGCCGCCGCCGGCCCGAACAGGATGCCGAAAAAGACCGGCAGCACGTTCGCCGGCCTGATGCTCGTGAGGCCGGGGAGTATGGTGAACACCTTGAACGGGATGAGCAGCGCCGCGTACACCGCCGCGACGACGGCGACGAGCATGACCATCCGCGTGTCGCGCCACATTGTGAACAGTTCTCGCATGGAACGGGTTGTACGGTCGTGCAAGAGAATAAAAAGGTAACGCAGACAGATGATGTTATTGTACACGTTTCTGTTTCTCGTGTGACTGTATCAACCTCCGCGTGCAGCGAGCGGGGTGGTCCGGGTAAACGCTTAACGTGTTGGAGTTAGTAACAACGCTGTGACGAGGGACGAGAACGCAGTACGGATCATCGACGTCACGAAGGATTTCGGTGACCGGCACGCCGAAATCAGCGCGGTTCTCGTCCCCGAATCCGACCGCTACCCGGATGGAGTCAAATACTCGATGCAGTACGGAACTACTGCCGGGGAAACCATCCTCCGGTACGACAACTTTCCCGACCATCCGGACGCTACCCGCCATCATAAACACCGACCCGATGGGAGCGTCGAGGACATCGAGTTCAACGGGCTGGAACCGCTCTACCAACAATTCAAAAGCGAGGTAACCGAGTATGGCCACGACTGGTAACACCGACCGAACGCTTCACGTCAGGTTCCGAGAGGGGAACGAAGAGCAACTCGAAAACACACTCGCCGCGCTTGACCGGGAAGAGACGCCGGAGCCGCATCTCGAAGTGGTCTACCACGACCCGGCCGACATACACCGGGTGACGCGACCGAAATCACTCGAACTCCTCAGGGCGATTGTGCAACACGAACCCGAGAGCATCCGCGAAACCGCGCGGCTCGTCGAGCGCGACGTGAGTCAGGTCCACCGGAACCTGACGGAGTTGGAGGAGCTTCACCTCATCGAACTCGTCGACGAGAACGGTGCGAAACGGCCCTCGGTCTGGTACGACGCCATCGACATCGATCTCCCGCTGGTCGAACCAGCCGTCGATTCCGACGAGGCGACCGCGTAATCACCCTTCGACGGTATCGCAGCCGGAACCCGCTGCGCGCTCAGTCGTGGCGGAACGCGCGCTGGCCCGTCATCACCATCGCCAGCCCCAGTTCGTCGGCGGCCGCGATGACGTCGTCGTCGTTCACGGAGCCGCCTGGCTGAATCACCGCCTCGACGCCTGCTTCGGCGGCCTCCTCGACCGCGTCCGGGAACGGGAAGAAGGCGTCCGAGGCGAGCACGGCGCCCTCGGCGGATTTCCCCTCGGCGTCCTTCTCGGCTTTCATCGCCGCCAGCGTGACCGCGTCGACGCGGGACACCTGCCCCATCCCGACGCCGACTGTCTCGGTCCCGTCGGCGATGAGGATGCCGTTGGATTTGACGTGCTTGAGCACGTTCCACGCGAACAGCATCGTCTCGACCTGTTCGTCGGTGGGTTCGCGCTCGGTGACCACCTCCAGATCGGCCTCGGTGACCGTCGAGCGGTCACGCTCCTGAACGAGGCGGCCACCGACCAGCGCCTTCTCCGTGAACCGCTCTGTGCGGTTCCCGGGCCCGAGTGAGCCGTCCGTCCGCGCGCCCACGTCGAGCACCCGCAGGTTATCCTTCTCGGTCAGGGTCGCGAGCGCGTCGTTAGTGTAGCCCGGCGCGACGACGACCTCCTTGAACGAGTCCGTAATTTCCGCAGCCGTCTCGGCGTCACACTCGCGGTTGAGGGCGACGATGCCGCCGAACGCGGATTTGGCGTCCGTCGAAAGCGCGTCGCGGTACGCCTCGGCCAACGAGTCCGCGGTCGCACAGCCGGCGGGGTTGGTGTGTTTGATGACCGCCGCAGCCGGTTCCCCGAACTCCTTGACGAGGTTGATAGCCGCGTCAGCGTCGTTGTAGTTGTTGTACGAGAGCGCCTTCGCCCCCCGGTTTAGCTGAGGGGCAGCGACGACGCTGGCCTCCGTGCTCGCGTCGTCTGCATACACCGCCGCGTCTTGATGGGGGTTCTCGCCGTAGCGCAGCGAGGCCGCTCGGCGATTCGAAATAGTGCGCCGCGCGGGCAGGGCGCCGCCGGTGTCACCCTCGATTTCCACCGCGATCGGGCTGCCGTCCGCGTCGTGGTCAATGCTCACGCGGTCCTCGGCGAACAGCTGGACGGCACGGGGGTAGGCGGAGAACTCCGCGTCGTACAGCACCCGTTCTTTCAGCGACTCCTCGTCGTCGTCCTCGAAAACGGGAACCGACTCCTGTGTCACGACCGGCCCCGAATCCACCTCCTCGGTGACGACGTGGACCGTCGCCCCGGAGGTGCGGACGCCGCTTTCCAGCACCTGCTGGTGGGCGTCGAAACCGGGGAACGCCGGCAGCAGCGACGGGTGGACGTTGAGCACGGTGCCGACCTCGTCGAGGAAGGTCGCGGTGAGCACGCGCATGTAGCCGTCCAGACAGACCAGGTCGAACGCGTAGTCCGCGAGTTCAGCGAGGATGCGTTCCTCGTGGGCCTCCCGGGATTCGTCGGCCTCGCGCTCGACCGCGACGGTCGGGATGCCGCGTTCCTCGGCGGCGGCCAGCACGGGCGCGTCGGCGTGGTTCGCGACGACGACCGAGAGTTCGGCGCCGCCGGGCGCGATGTCTGCGATGTGTAGAATGTTTCGCCCGCGGTTGCTCGCGAGGCCGGCTATCTGCATGGTCGAACCGGGGGGCGAGCGCACAAAGAGCGTTGCGGTCGGGGACGCCGACCGGGCGGGTGGATACGCACGTTCGAGTATAGAACGGTGGAGTTTGTCGCAGTTTTTCGACCTGTGTATGCACGTCAATGCGTTCACGCCGGTGTCGCTCCGGCAGGCTTTTGCGACTGCCGGGGCGAGCGGGCGATATGGACGACCTGCCACGAGAGTCGCCGCTGGCCGCGGTTTCGCCGCTCGACGGACGGTACGCCGGCAAGACTGCCGACCTCGTGCCGTACGCGAGCGAGGCCGCGCTCATCGAGGCGCGCCTGCGCGTCGAGGTGGAGTATTTGCTCGCGCTCGCGGCCCACGACGGCGTGGACTGTGAGATGAGCGAGAGCGAGCGCGCCGACCTGCGGACCGTGTTGGAGGAGTTCGACGCCGCCGACGTCGCGCTCGTCAAACAGATCGAAACCGAGGGCACCGAGGAGTTCGCGGCGACCCGCCACGACGTGAAGGCCGTCGAGTACTTCCTGCGGACCGAGACGCCCGAACGCCTCCATCCGTGGATCCATTTCGGTCTCACCAGCGAGGACGTGAACAACCTCGCCCACCGGCTGAACGCCAAAGGCGCCGTGGAAACCGTACTGCTTCCCGCTATCGAGGAGGTGCGACTGCTGCTGACGGCGATGGCCCGCGAGCACCGCGACCTCCCGATGCTCGCACGCACCCACGGGCAGCCAGCGACGCCGACGACGTTCGGGAAGGAGATGGCCGTCTTCGCCGCCCGCCTCGGCCGCGCGGAAGCGCGGGTCCGCGAGGCCGTCGAGGCGCTCGCGGGCAAGCTTGCGGGGGCATCGGGGACCTACGCCGCTCATACCGCCGCTTACCCCGACATCGACTGGCCGTCGTTCGCCGAAGCGTTCGTCCACGACCTCGGCCTCGAACACACGCCGCTGGCGACGCAGGTCAATCCCTGTGACGACCTCGCGGCGCTGTTCGACGCGCTCGTGGGCGTGAACAACGTCCTGCTTGACCTCGATAAAGACGTCTGGCGCTACGTCTCGGACCGCTACCTCGGGCAGGAAAGCGAGAGCGGCGAAACCGGCTCCTCGACGATGCCCCACAAGGTCAACCCCATCGACTTCGAGAACAGCGAGGGGAACCTCTCGAAGGCCAACGCGGACCTCACGTTCCTGCGGGAGTACGTCACGACCTCACGGCTCCAGCGGGACCTCTCGGACTCGACGGTCAAGCGCAACGTCGGCGCCGCGTTCGCCCATTGTCTCATCGGCTACCGCAAGACTGCGGCCGGGCTGGACACGGTCGTTCCAAACGAACAGGTGATGCGCGAGGACCTGGAGGCCACGCCCGAAATCATCGGCGAGGCCGTCCAGACGATTCTCCGGCGTGAGGGCGACACCGAGGCTTACGAGCGCGTGAAGGACCTCACCCGCGGCCAGCGCGTGACCCTGACAGATTTCCGTGAGCTGTTCGCTGACCTCGACATCTCCGAGGAAGTGGAGGCGGAGTTGGCGGCACTCACACCCGCCGAGTACACGGGTGTGGCGTCAGGACTGGTTGACGAACTCGGAGAGTGAGCGAGCGGCCGTCTCCCTCGCGAGGAACGGCCTACTCGTCGCCCGACACGACAGTAACGACCGGGATATCGACCGACCGGTCCACGCAGTCGGCGGTCGACCCGAAGACGGTGCGGCGGATACGCCCTTTCGTCGGTGCGCCCATCACGACGGCGTCGTAGTACGCCGACTGCTCGGCGATAGCCATCGCGGGGTC
>JBDGQC010000006.1:0-7918 GCA_042219375.1 Halolamina sp.
TCGCCGCCCACGCCTGTGGCGCACACGCGGCGGGGTAGGGGACGGGGTCGCGGTCATCGGGGAAACCACAGAACAGCTCCGGCAGGCGGTGGTGGTCGAACCGGGTACTCGCCTCCAACAGTCCCCGGGCGACGCGCTCGCTCGCCGCGTGGAAGCCCCCGGCCGCGAGCCCGAGCGTCACGAGGGCCGTGTCGTGGGGCCAGACGCTCCCGGTGTGGTAGGAGACGGGGTCGAAACCGGTCGCCGTGCGGCCCATCGTTCGGATGCCCCATCCGGTGAACAGGTCGGAAGCGAGCAGGCGGTCCACGACGTCGCTACGGCGGGGTTCAGGAACGATGCCGGACCAGAGACAGTGGCCCACGTTGGAGGTCCGGGTATCGACGACTTCGCCGTCGGCCGTTACTGCGGCGCCGTAGAACCCCTCTTCGGGGAGCCAGAACGACTCGTCGAAGCGCTCGCGGAGCGCCCGTGCGCGGGTGGCCAGTTCGTCGGCCCGCGTCTCGTCACCGGCTAACTCGCGGTACAGCGTGGCCGCCCGGGAGAGCGCATCGTAGACGTACCCCTGCACCTCAACGCTGGCGATGGGGTCGCCGACCGTCTGTCCGTCGGCGAACTGGACGCTTCGGGTCGTGTCGCGCCAGGCCTTGTGGACGACGCCCGACTCGTCGGACTGGCGGTAGTAGAGGAACGGGTCGTCGCCGATACTTGCCGTCGCCCGCTCAATCCACCCGAGTGCGCCCTCCAGCGGCTCCCAGAGCGACTCGACCACGGTATCGTCACCTGTCCACCGGTAGGTTTCGTGGAGGAGCACCACCCAGAGCGGCGTCGCGTCGACGGTCCCGTAGTACGGGGTGTGGGGGATGAGGCCCCTCGCGGCCAGTTCCCCCTGCCGGAGTTCGTGGAACATTTTCCCGGCTTGTTCGTCCCGCTCGGCGTCGTCGGTCGTTCCCTGATGGGCAGCCAGATACCGCAGCGACGAGACGGCGAGCGCGGGCGCGACCGGCAGGGACAGATAGGCCGTGAGGAGCGCGTCGCGGCCGAAAACGCTCGCGAACCAGGGCGTGCCCGCCACGGGGACCGGACCGTATTCGGTGGCGGTCGTCAGCGCGGCGAGGTCCTGTGCGGCGCGTTCGAAGGACCGGTCGTACGCCCGGTCGCCGGTCGGGACCGGCGGCCCATCATGTTCGAACACCGGAGATATCGGGGGAGTTCCCTCGACGGACCGGCCGAACACGTCCCGGGCATCAATCGCTTCCCCATCGCCTCGCCCAGGAACGACCGCGAGGTGTAACGTCCACGACTGCTGTGGGGCGAGCGTGACTTCGAACGAGGCGCGACCCGGTACCAGTTCGGCAGGCTGCTTATCGAACGCAATCGTCGAGGTGAGCCGCGTTTCCGTCCCCGCCCGGTCCGTGAAGCGATGTTCGTAGCGGAGGTCGTCATTACTTGTTCTTACTTTGATATTCCGGTCCTGCCCGGCGACGATGTCACGAACCTCGAAGACGTCCGCGAAATCGGCATCGACGTCGACGTGAAGGGTGGTCGACCGCGGCGTGGAGGCGTGGTTGGCCAGGTCGATGCGCTCGGCCAGGCCGTCGGACTCCGTCAGCGACTGCGTGCGGGTGAGCACCAGTTTCCGGCCGGTCGCCGCCATCTCCGCCGGCCCGTTGACGGCCTCCGTCGCCTCCGCGAAGGTGAGCGCCCGCCGTGCCGGCGACCGGTCCTCGGTCGCCAACCGGTCCAGCGACCCGTCGCTGATGGAAACGTCGAGTGAGGAGAGATACCGGGTGTCCCGGTGATAGAGGCCGTCCTGTTCCGCGAGGCGCCCGTCCGGTCGTGTCACGAAGACGGACGTACCAGCGACCAGGACGGCCTGTGGCATCGTCTGTCCACACCCCGGCCTGACTCAAAAAGGCTTCGTATACCACCATTAGAAGTGGTGGTATTTAATCACTCGCGCTGGAGGCGGTTCGTCCCGGCAGGTTCGACCGACAGGCGCTCGCCCGAGTCGGGGTCAAAAAGGTGGAGATGGTCGGTGTCGACCGTGACGGCGACGCGAGTTCCCGCCTCGGGCGAGGTCGATTGGGGAACTCGGGCGACGAGTTCCTCGTCGTCGGCCGTCCGAAGGTAGACCACCCGGTCGGTGCCGTGGTACTCCACGATATCGACCGTCGCCGGGATGCCGTCGGCCCCGTCGCAGTCGGTTAGCGAGAGGTGTTCGGGTCGTGCGCCGACAACCAGGCCGGTTTCCTCGGCGGCCTGTCCATCCGGTCCGTGGAGGCCGGGCACACGTAACTGGAGCCGATGGCCGTCGGACCCCAGCGAGACGGTGTCTGTCGATGGAGCCGAGCGGGCCGCAAGCAGGTTCATCGGCGGCGTGCCGAAAAAGCGCGCGACGAACGTGTTTGCGGGACGGGTGTACACCTTCTCCGGCGGGCCGACCTGCTGAATCCGGCCGTCCTTGATTACGGCGACCCGGTCGGCCATGGTCATCGCCTCCTGCTGGTCGTGTGTGACGTGGACCATCGTGGTGTCGAGCCGGCGCTGGAGCCGGGTTATCTCCGTGCGCATCCGGTCTCTGAGCTGGGCGTCGAGGCTCGAAAGCGGCTCGTCGAGCAGGAACAGCTCCGGGTCGGTCGCCAGCGCCCGCCCGAGCGCCACCCGCTGGCGCTGGCCGCCGCTGAGTTCGTCGATATCCCGGTCGAGCAGGTTCAGGACGTCCAGCATCTCGGCGGTGCGGGTGGTCCGGCGCTCGACCTCGTCCTGGTCGCGCATCCGGAGGTTGAACGAGAGGTTCTCCCGAACGGTCATATGGGGGAACAGCGCCAGGTCCTGAAAGACGAAGCCGACATCGCGCCTGCGGGCAGGGACGTCCGTGACGGTCCGGCCGTCGACGAGAATCTCGCCCGCCGTCGGCGCCTCCAGCCCGGCGACGAGCCGCAGTAGCGTGGTCTTCCCACAGCCGCTCGGGCCGACGAGGACAAGGAGTTCGCCGTCCCGGATTCGAAGCGAGGCGTCATCGACGGCGGTGACGCCCCCGAACCGCTTCGTGACAGTATCGAGGACGAGTTCAGCCATCCCGTCTCACCTCCCGTAGCCGCTGCCGACGACGCCGGCGAGGAACTGGTTCTGGAACAGCGCGAACAGGACGAGCACGGGCAGGACCGCCAGCAGGCTGGCGGCCCCGAGCAGCCCCCAGTCGACGACGCCGTACCGCGAGACGAAGCCGTAGAGCCCGAGCGGGACGGTTCGGACCGCCCGGGAGGAGGTGAAGGTGAGCGGGAGGACGAACTGGTTCCACGAGACGACGAAGGCGTAGAGCGAGACGGCGCTCAGCGCCGGTCGGGCGAGCGGCACGATGACCCCGAACGCCCGGATGCGGGAGGCGCCGCCGACCCGAGCCGCTTCCTCCAGCCCGGCCGGGAGCGTGTCGAAGTAGCCCGTGAGCAGCCAGATGGCGACCGGAACCACCAGGACGGTGTTGGCCACCACGAGGACCGCCAGCGTGTCCAGTAGCGAGAGCAGCGCGAACAGCCTGTAGAGCGGAATCACCATCGCGATGACCGGAATCATCTGCACGACCAGCAGGACCACCATCAGATGCCGGCGGAGCGGGACGTCGTACCAGGCGAGCGCGTACGCCGCCGGGGTCGCGACGGCGAGGGTCAGAAGCACCGTCGCCGCCGACACGACGAGGCTGTTCACGAAGTAGGTGACGAAGGGAGTCGTTTCGAGGACGGCAACGAGATGGTGGATGCTCGGCTCGACCGGGACGAGCCGTGGCGGAATCGACATCCCCTCGGGCGAACGAAAAGCCGCCGAGAGGAGCCAGTAGAGCGGGACGACGAAGAAGGCCGCGCTGGAAAGCAGCGCGAGCAGGACGCCCCCTCTGACGAGCAGTTCGTCGGGGGCGTGACCGGTGGCGTCGCGGATGCGCCGCCGAAGTCGGGGCGGGAGCCGGCCGACGAGTCGCTTCACGGCTCACCCCTCCCCACCCCGAACGTGAGCACGTAGCCGGTCACGAGCAGGAGGTTGAGCGCGAACAGCACGACCGCGAGCGCGGCCGCGCGGCCGAACCTGCCGAGCTGGAAGGCCGTCTCGTACATGTGAAGCGCCAGCACCTGGGTCGATTCGAGGGGCCCGCCGCCGGTCATCACGAGGACGATGTCGAAGACGTTGAGGGTGAACAGCAAGACGAGCAGCAGGTTCATCGCGACGAACGGACGCACCAGCGGGAGCGTAACGTGCCGCACCGTCTGGAGGCGGGAGGCGCCGCCGATCCGCGCCGCCTCGGTGAGCGCCGCGGGCACGCGCTGGAGCCCGCTGGTCTGGATGACCAGCGAGAACGGCACGCCCCGCCAGACGTTCGCGACGACGACCGCGGCCATCGCCCATTCGACGCTCTGCAGCCACGCCGGTGGCTGGGCGACGCCGAGCCAGCGCAGCGCCGTGTTCACCAGCCCGGCCCGCGGCGCGAACACGAACTGCCAGGAGTAGGCCACGACGACGCCCGTGGTCGCCCAGGGGACGACGTAGGTGGCCCGGAACAGTCGGGTGAGGCGCTGTCCCGGCCAGTCGGCGTCGAGAAGCAGCGCGAGGGCGAGGCCGATTCCCACCTGTCCGACCACGCTGCCGCCGACGAACACGAGCGTGTTTCGGACGACGCGGCCGAACAGCGGGTCGGTGAGGACGGCGACGTAGTTCGCGAACCACACGAACGTCTGGCTGTCGAGGTTGGTAATCGACGTTTGAAAAACGCTCAGCTTGATGGCCCAGGCCAGCGGGTAGAGCAGCACCCCCAGGACCAGCAGCACGGCCGGAAGGAGCATGAGCACCGGGAGATGCCGGTCGAGAGCGGCGGCAACCCGCCCTGTGGGCCGTGGTGGTTGTTTCTCGCTCATCTGTCGGTCAGCCGAGCCGGTCGCGGACTTGTTCGGCGGCTTTGTCGAGTGCGGCTGCCGGCTCGGCCTGGTCGAAGGCGACGCGCTGGAGGGCGGGGTTTAGCGACTTCGCGACGGCTGTCCAGTTTCGCACCGGGCGAGTCCGACTGCGCTGGAGCAGCGACTTGACGGTATCGCTGTAGAGGATGGTGTCCCAGATGTCGGGAACCTCCAGCAGCGACTCCCGGGTCGGAATGTCGCCGGTTTCGATGGCGAGTTCGCGCTGGAACGGTCGGCCGGCGGCGATGCGCAGGAACGAACGGACGAGCTTCGGGTTGTCGGTCCCCTGGAACCCAGCCCAGGTGAAGCCGCCGCTCATCGTCATCGGCTCGCCCGAGCGGGTGGGGGTCGACGCGAAGCCGAACTGCTCGGGCATCGACGCCGTCGAATTGCCGAGGTTTCGCCAGTAGTAGTCGAGCCAGGAGCCCTCGACGACGTTGATGGCGTAGGTCCCTTCGAGGAACTCCCGGGCGACGCGTGCGGCGTTCTCGTAGAGCGGTTCCGGCGGCGTGACCGTCGCCTCATTGTGCAGCCTGTCGAGGTACGTCGCCGCGTCGACGCCCGGCTGCTTCTGGAACCGCGGGGTTTCGTAGTCCGTGTCGAGTACGTCCCCGCCCGCGCCGAACAGGTCGACTATCCACCGCCCCCCTTTGACGAGGTACGCCGCCCCGAACGTCTCGGGTGGGTCGTGTAGCTCGCCGGCCACCCGGACGAGTTCGTCCCAGGTCGTCGGGGGGCTCTCGGGGTCGAGGCCCGCCGCCTCGAACTGCGCTTTGTTCCAGTACATCCCCCGCACGTCCGTCGAGATGGGGAAGCCGTAGACGGAGCCATCGTCCTGAACCGGTGCCGCGAGCGCGTCGAGGTAATCGTCGAAGTCGATGTCGGCGGCGACCCCATCGAGCGATAACAACGCGCCGGCGTCGATGAACTCACCCAGCCAGATCTGGTCGATTGCGGCGATGTCCGGCGGGTCCCCCCCACCGGCCTGTGTCAGCAGTTGCTGGCGCATCGAGTTGTAGGGAATCTCGGTGAATTCGAGTTCGACGGTCGGCCCACTCGACGCGTTGAGTTCGTCGACGACGCGCTGGTAGTGGTCCTTCGAGCGTGACCCGGCGACGTCGACGAGTTCCAGCACCGTGGTGCCATCGGTGCCCGTGACGGTGCCGCGGCGCTCCTCGCCCCGCCCCCCACAACCTGCAAGTCCGACTGCGCCGACCCCACCAACGGCGCGGAGATAGCCGCGTCGGTCCGTGGTGGGCCCGGCACCCGCTCGTTCTGATAGATTCATCCGGGGATTCCGTGGAAATACGTTCTGTAGGCAACCCCACTCCTACCACAATAAATCGGTCGGGGAAAGACCACTACTCGTCGTGGTAGAAATACACAAGGCCCCGGCCCCGCGAACCCCCAACATGCCAACGTACGGCCCCCTCCCGGCCGTCGACCCCGACGACGCGACTGTGGTGTTCCAGCCCCCCGGACGCGGCGAGGGGTACTGGGTCGGCGCGCCCTGCGTGCACGTCCACGACGGCACGACCTACCTCGCGGTTCGGCTGCGGACCCCCGAGGACCGCGGGTACGCCCTCCGAATCTACGCCAGCGAGGAGCGGTCCGACAACCGGGCGAAGCCAGGTGACGGCTACGACCTGCGCGCGGAGCTCACGGCATCGGCGCTCGGCGTCGAGAGCCTGGAGCGGCCCGCGCTGGTCACCGACCCGCACTCGGGGGCGCTGAAGCTCTACCTGCCGGTCGACCACGGGGAGAACGACTGGACGATTCAACGGCTGGCCGACGTCTCGGAGCCGGCAGCGTTCGACCCAGCGACTGCACATGACGTGCTGGTTCCACAATCGGGGACGACCGACGAAGTGACCGTCAAAGACCCCTGTGTCGTCACCGTCGGCGGTCGCTACTACATGTTCTACGCCGGCCACGACGGCCAGTCCGAACAGGCGCACCTCGCGACGAGCGTCGACGGTGAGGACTGGCAGCGCGCGCCCGCCAACCCCGTTCTCCCGCGGGCGGGCTGGCACGACCACCACACCCGGGTTTCGGCGGTCGTTCCCGTCAGGGGCTGTCCCGGCTGGCACGTCTTCTACGGGGGGAGCGGCACGGACGACTACGGGAACACCTGGAACCTCAGAACCGGAGTGGCGACCGCACAGAACCTCAAACGTCTCACCGACACGACGCCGGACGGGCCGTGGCTCAGTACTGCGACCGCCGACAAGTCGAACGCGACCGGGTTTCGAACCTGTCGCTATCTGGACGTGCTCGACACCGGAAGAAACTGGGAACTCTTCTTCGAAGCCGCTCGGCGCGACGGAAGCTTCGAACTCCGACGCGCTACCCCCCAGGGACCCGGCTGACACGAGTGACGCGCCCCGTCAGCTACCATCGCGCTGTCCCGCGGATGCGCCGTCCACAAGCGGCGCCCGACCGCCGTTCCCCGTCGAAACAACCCACATCGTCCCGCGCGCCCCGATGGGCCGACCCGAGTGAGCACGCCGTTCGCGCGCTTCCACTCGTTGATTCCGGCACCCTTCCCCCCCGAGTACCGCTTCCATCCCCGGATGCTCGGTCCGGCAGTCCCGTCCGCCCGTTCCGGCGATTCACTTCACCACTCGGGTCAGTGGTGAATTTTGTCTGTAGATACTAAACTATTGTGCACGGTTGTTCACATTGAGAAATGTCAGATAGGCTCGGTTAGAACAGCCTCGGCCGGAGGCGGCGACGGTCGACGGCACCCTCCCGAACAAGTGTACGCGGTCGGGGAATGGGTGGCGTAGTGGCAGGAGCATATCCCGGGGCGTGGCGCGGTTCGCTCCTGCGAATCCGCCCCACGGCGGTGAGGAAACACAACGGTTTTACGTATCTCACCGCTACTGCCGGGTGCAGGCGCTCTGGTGGTGTAGTCCGGCCAATCATATCACCCTCTCACGGTGATGACCGGGGTTCGAATCCCCGCCGGAGCATTC
>JBDGQC010000150.1:0-7806 GCA_042219375.1 Halolamina sp.
CGTCATCGACCAGTACCTCTCGACGGTGAAGCCGATGCACGAGCAGTTCATCGAGCCGACGAAGAAACACGCCGACCTCATCATCCCCGAGGGGGCCAACTCCGTCGCGGTGAACCTGCTTGAGGAGAAGGTGAAAGCCGAAGTCGAGGGGGAAGGCACCCGGACCTGGGAGCGCGGCGCGCTCGAACAGGAACTCGGGGACCGGCTGGATTTGGACGAGCAGTAGCCGTTCGGTTCTCGGCGACAGCGCCCGACGCTCAGGCGGTCACGAACTGCTCGGGCCCCTCGTAGAACCAGTAGCCCGCGTCGCGCATCGCCTCGCCGAGGGTTTCGTGGAACTCGACGAAGTCGGCGAACTCCTCCTGGTCGACGTTCTCGAATATCTCCTCGACGGAGACGACCTGTTCGTAGCTGATGCGGACGGGGTGGTCGCCGTACTGCTCGACGTACTCCGCGGAAGAGAGCGGGAAGTCCTCCTCCTCGTCGATTTTCTTCGCGAGCACTGCGTGCCCGTACTTGCGCTTGCCCTCGCTCCCTTTCTCGCCGTCCGGGTCGTGTGGCCAGTCGCCTGCGTCGCTCATTAGCGGCGGTTGTCCCGGGCCGGGCAAAGCTTTTGCGTTCCGTGCAGTCCGGGAGTTTCAGGCTGCCCGTCCCCGCGACTTCCGGGGTTCGAGTCGGACACGCGTCGCTCGTCAGTTCGTTCAGAGACGACGGTGGGACTGGGATTCGAACCGGAGGAAGCCGGTCGGTCTCACGTACGTTCGACCGCTGCGACTTCCAGGGTTCGAATCCGACACGCGTCGCTCCTCACTTCGTTCGGAGACGACGGTGGGACTGGGATTCGAACCCAGGAGGCATTACGCCACCTGCTTTCAAGGCAGGCGCAATGGGCCACTCTGCCATCCCACCGCAATACTCCGTTTTCGGCCGGGAGAGTTGAACTTACCGCTCCGACATCGCCGCAACTGCTCGACGATACCGGTAGCCCAGCCAGAACGACGCCGCGGGAACGACGACGAGGGTGAACACGCTCACGACCAGGAGGAACGCGGTAACCGTCTGGCCGACAGTCCCGAACGCCGGCACCCCGCCATCGACCACTCCCTCGACGAGTTGTTCAGTCACACCGCGCAGGAGGAAGCTTGCGAGGATCAATCCCACAACGGCCAGTGGGTAGCGGGTCTGGCGTCTCATCCCTTCGACCAACCCGCCTCCTGTCAAAAAGTGTTCCTGTTCGTTGGCTGAGCTACTCTTGGAGCATGCACAACAGGGGCCGACATCGTCCCGAACATCCGCGCGTAAAAACCGGGGCTCTCCTACTCCCGAACGAGTGCCGGCGCGCCGTTCTCGCCTTCCTCGACGTACAGCCCCCACTCCTGCACCAGCGTCGCGGTGAACTCCGGTACCACCCGTTCGGCAGCGACCCGGGCGCGGATGCGGGCAACGACCGTCGCGAGTTCGTCGCCGGTCCGAACCGTCGGCTGCATCGGCAGGAACTCGGTGCTGTACTCCTCGTCGCGGGCCAGGTCGGTTAGGTGCCACAACGGCGGTGTCGCCAACGCGTCGGTGAAGTCGATTGGCTCGGTGAACCCCGCGTAGTAGACAGCGCCGCCGTGGCCGGGACCGAGCACGACCTCGTTACTCCGGAGTTTCATCGCCGCCTGGTCGATTCCCGTCCGGGTGACAAAGGGCGTCGACCCCGGGAGCACCGCGGCGGAGTCGGCGTTCTCCTCGCGGAGCAGGTGGGTAATCGTGTTCCCCACGCGTGCGCTCGGCGTCGAGCCGACCTGTGGTTCGAACCGTGCAACGCTGGGGTCGTCCAGCGCGTCGGCCGCGAGCGCGCGCACCTCGGCTTCGGCGCTCGTGTCAGTACGCTGGCCATCGGGCAGCAGGTCGTCCGGCCGGAAGTTCACGAGCAGGTCGCCGCCGGAGCGGTCCACGGCGCGCATCGCGTCTTTCGCCATCGCCGCGGCGAGTTCGGCGGCCTCCTCGGCGTTGAGCGGGCTGGTTTCCGCGAGGTCGGGTAGGGAGAGTCCGGAACGGGGCGGGTCGGTCAACAGAGCGACGACGGTCATTACCGTCACTCGGCCCGCGACGCATTTCAACGCGCCGGAACAGCGCTGACAGCCAGCCCCCTATCGACGCACTTTTTCAGGCGCCGGCGCCACCGTTCGGCCATGCTCGGTACTCGCACGGCCGGCCACCTGACTGTCGGCATCGTGACGGCGCTCGCGCTGGGCGCGATAGCGACGTTCGCCCGACTACTCGCCGGGTCGGGGTCCCTGGCTGCGAGCGCGCTGACGTTCGGCCTCGTCGTCGCCGTCGTCGCTGCAGGGGTGCTCGTCGGCTCACACGGCCGGCCCGACGAGACGCCGTACTGGTGACCCGGTAAACAGAGCCGCGCTATCGGTTCCGGCGCCCTTTCGTCTGCCGGTAATCCCGCGAGAAAACGTTCTCAAGCACGTGCTCGACGAACGCCGCCTCCTGCTCGTCAGTCTGCGCTGCCGGCGGCAGCATCGGCACCAACTCGAACCCGCGCCCGCGGACGGTGGTGGCGTGTTCCGCTTCCACGTCGAAACTGTCGGGTGCGCGGGTGGTGTACTCGATGGCCAGTTCCCGCAGCGCACGGTCGCCGATAGGGACGATGATGTGGGGGTTTATCATCCGCAGTTCGGCGTTCAGGAACGGCTCGCAGTTGTCCACCTCCCGGTCGGTCGCCGAGCGGTCGGGGTGGCGACAGCGCGTGAGATGGGTGACGTAGGCGTTCTGGAGGTCCGGCTCCGGGTGCTCCGGCGGCGAGCGCGAGAAGCCGAGTTCGTTCAGAATTCGCTGGAACCGCCGACCCGCGGCGTCGCCGGTGAAGGGAACGCCCGTCTCCTCGGCGGCCGCGGAGGGGGATTCGCCGACGAAGACAAACTCCGCGCCAACGTCGCCGTAGCCGTGGACGACGGTCTCGCGACAGTCCGCGAGCGCCGGGCAGTTCCGGCACTCCTCGTCCATGCTGAACGGGTTCCGAAGTTCGTCCTGGTGGGCGTCCACAGTTCAGCCGTGCCGACGGGCGGCAAAAACGGTTCCCCTCGGGACCGGGCTACTCCTCGTCGCGGCCGCGATTCAGCCCGCCTTTCGCCTTGATGTCCATGATGTGGCGCATGTTCAGGTAGATCTCCGCGGGCGAGGTTTCTTCGCCCTCCTTGAACAGGTCGGAAACCCGGTAGAGGAACGCCGCGACTTGCGACGCCTCGGAGGAGTCGTCGCGGGCGCGAATTTCGTCAGCTACCTCCTGGAGCGTCTCTCGTTTCTCCGGGTCTTCGGGGAACGTCGCGTCGGACTCCGGCGCCATCTGCCAGTCCACACCGGCGGCTTCCTCCGCGTCGGGTTCGCCCGCCGCTGGTTCGGCCCCGCAGTCGGCCGGCTCGCGTTCCTCGTTCGACCCGTCGGAGTCCTTACTGCACATCTCGCCGGACACCTCGCCGCGCGCCCTGCCGGCGGATGATGCCGACGTTGTTGGCGACGTTCTCGGTCAGCACGCGGAACGCGTCGGCCGTCTCGCCCTCACCCAGCACCGCGGGCGTGCCCTCGTCGCCGCCCTCCCGGACCGAGGGGTCGAGCGGGATGCCGCCGAGGAACGGCAGGTCGTTCTCCTCGGCCAGCGACCGGCCGCCGCCGGAGCCGAAGATGTCGTGGTCGCTGCCACAATCCGGGCAATGGAACGAGGACATGTTCTCGGCGATGCCGAGCACCGGCGTCTCGTGCTTGCCGAACATCCGCAGCCCCTTCCGGGCGTCGTCGACGGCCACCTCCTGGGGCGTCGTGACGACGACGGAGCCGGTCAGCGGCAGGGTCTGGAGGATGGTCAACTGCGTGTCGCCGGTCCCCGGCGGCAGGTCGAGCACCATGTAGTCCAGTTCGCCCCACTCGACGTCCTCGACCAGTTGCGTCAGGAGCTTGTGGACCATCGGGCCGCGCCAGATGACGGGGTCGTCCTCGCCGGAGAGGAAGGCCATGGACATCAGCTTCACCCCGAACTTCTCGGGCGGGATGATCTGCTCGTCCTCTGTCGCGCGCGGCGCTTCCTCGGCGGACAGCATCCGCGGGACGTTCGGCCCGTACACGTCGGCGTCGAACAGGCCGACCCGGGCGCCGAGTTTCGAGAGGCCGGCGGCGATGTTGACCGCGAGCGTCGACTTGCCGACGCCGCCTTTGCCGGAGGCGACGGCGATGATGTTTTTCACGCCCGGGAGCACCTGGTCGTCCGGGTCGGTGTCGTCCGGGACTTTCGCCGAGAGCTCCACCTCCAGACCGGCGTCGCTCAGGCGCTCGCGCACCTCGGCGGCGATGGCCGACTCGTGGGGGGAGTAGGGGGCGCCGAGCGCGAGCGACACCTTCGCCGTCCCGTCCTCGACGGCGACGGCGTTGACCAGGCCGAGCGACACCAGGTCGTCGCCGAGGGCGGGGTCCTCGACTTCGGCGAGCAGGTCGCGTACGGCGGATTCGTCCATGCGTACGGGTAGCGCGTGGCGCTAATGAGGGTTTTGAACCCAACTTCGCCCGCCCGGGCGGGCTGTCGTGCCCGTCGCGTCCCCGCGCCTCTCGAAACCTTTCGTGGTTACACCCGGTCCGCCACCACCCGGTTGCTTAAGCCCTTCCGGTCACACCATCCGGTAATGCCGCTCTCGGACGATTTCGGACGGGAGGTAACCGGGGTTCGGGTGTCCCTCACCGACCGGTGTAACTTCGACTGTGTCTACTGTCACAACGAGGGGTTGGGCGACACCCGCGGCCCGATGGACCCGCAGGACGACGAGATGGGGACCGACGACGTGGTCCGCTTTCTCGACGTGGTCGCGGAGTACGGCGTCGACTCCGTCAAACTCACCGGTGGCGAGCCGATGCTCCGTGACGACCTGGAGGAAATCATCCGGCGCGCGCCCGAGGAGATGGAGGTCTCGATGACCACCAACGGGACGTTCCTTCCGGGCCGCGCCGAGGACCTGAAGGAGGCGGGCCTCGACCGGGTGAACGTCTCGCAGGACGCGCTTGACCCCGACGAGTTCGCGGAGATCACCAAATCCGGCGCCTACGACAAGGTGATGGAGGGGGTGCAGGCCGCCGTCGACGCCGGGCTCTCGCCGGTGAAGCTCAACATGGTCGTCTTCGAGCACACCGCGGGCTTCGTCGAGGGGATGGTCGACCACGTCGCCGAGAACGAAGGGCTCCAGCTCCAGCTCATCGAGTACATGCCCGAGTTGACGGGCCGCCCGGAGTGGAACATCGACATCCAGCGCGTCCACGACTGGCTCGACGACATCGCCGACCACGTCGAGCACCGCGAGATGCACGACCGGAAGCGCTACTTCGTCAACCCCGAGACGGCCGAATCCGTCGCTGCCGCACCACAGCCCTCCGCACTCGACGAGTTCCAGGGCGGCATGGTCGAAATCGTCGACCCCGTGGAGAACGCCGACTTCTGTGCCAACTGCGGCCGGGTCCGGGTCACCCACGAGGGCTACCTGAAGGGCTGTCTCAACCGCAACGACGACCTCAAATCCATGGGGGAGATGAGCCGCGAGGAAATCCGCGAGGCGTTCGAGACGGTCGTCGCCGAGCGCGTGCCATACTACGGTGAGTATCTCGTGGAGAACGAGCGTGGCGAGTACGAGATCAACGAGAAGTACATCAACGCCACCACGGCCGACTGAGCGATATCCGATACTGCGACCCCGTGGCTTCCGGCAGATCAGCGCGACCAGCTTTCGCGGACGACCCTCCGGTAGCGCGTCACCAGCGTTCCGACGAGCCGGCGTTCGACCGGCGTGAACCCCAGTAGCGCGAGCGTCGCGGCGTAGGCCAGGAGGCCGAGCAGCGAGCCGACGACGGCCGCCGTGGCATCGGGCAGCAGCATCCGAACCCCGAACGCGACGGCGGCGAACGGCGCCGCGGCGAGGAGGGCGAACCCGTGCCGACGGGTGAACGGCTGGAGGTCTTCGAGGTAGTAGAGCACGACCACTTCGATGCCGTTGTTGAGCCAGAGCATCAGCACGTAGCTGGCGACGACGCCGGCCAGCCCGTAGCGGAGCGTGAGCGGGATGGCGGTGACGACGAGCACGCCCGTGATGAACACGTTCGTCACCAGCAGAGCGCGCTGGTTGTCGGTCATCCGCAGCAGGATGCCGACGCTCCCCGCGGCGCAGGCGCCGTACTGCGCGACGACGAACGCGACGAGCAGCGGCGCGTACGCGACGAACGTCGGGCCGAACACCGCCATCACGCTGCGGCGGTAGATGACGACTGGGACGGCCATCGCGGTGACGCCGACGAGCACCAGCCGACTGGTGACGTGGTAGAGCCGCGAGAGCGCCTCCCGATGCCCCTCGTCGTTGAGCGCCGCGGCGACGGGCGGGATGAACTGGTTGATGGCCATCAGCGGCAGCCGAACCAGGCCGGAGACGAGCACGCCAACCGCGAACACGCCGCCGGCGACGCCCGTGAGGAAGACGGCGATGAGCGGGTAGAACCCGAGCCGCTGGGTCGTCGTCGCGAAGCCGCCCAGGAATAGCGGTACGGTGAACCGCAGGTAGCGCCGCCGGAGTTCGGGACCGTCGACGCCGTGACGGAACCGCGGCCGCAGTCCTTTCGCGCGGTAGAGCCACGCGGCGGCGCCGACCCCGACTGCGGCCATCACGAGCAGGACGCCGCCCGCGACGACGACGATATCACCGACGATGAACGTCCCGACGACGCCGACGAGGAGTTGGGCCGCGGGGAACGCCACCCGGAGCGTGAGGTTCAGCGGGCCGACCGCCTCGATGCCGCGCAGCACCTCGGTGACGGTGAACAGCCAGACGCTCGCCGGCATGCCGAGCGCGAAGACGCGAAGGAGAGTCCGAAACGTCTCGCCCTTGCTGGCGAGGTCGGTTATCGCCGGGGCGGCGAGATAGAGCGCAGCGCCGAACAGGGTCGCGACGCCGAGCAGCAGGACGGCGGCGAACGTCGCGAGCGCTTCCCGCTCGGCCCGGTCCGCGGACGGGAGATAGCGGCTCAGCCCGCTGCGGAACCCGAGGACGATGCGCGCGAGGTAGCGCTGGAGGCGGCGGGCCAGCGCGAACAGGCCGTAGGGCGCGGCCGCGAACCCGTTGGTCAGCGCGGCGGTGAACGCCACCGTCAGCCCGCGCTGGAGAAGGATGCTCGGGACCGAGACGGCGGCGCCGTGGGCCACCCGCTCCAGCGCGTCATCGAGCCGAGCCGTGACCGGGTCCGCGTTGCCGCCGGTGTCGCCATTGGGGTCGGCGGTGCCGTTAGAGCCACCGCCGGCGGCTGGCGCGTCGCTCGGCGCGTCGTCCTCGGAGGACACGGCGGCGCGTACACGGAAACGATTGTTAAGCGAACCGATATCGCAGACGACCGTTCCCCCGGGCTCAGAGGTCTTCGGGCTGAGTCCCGACCCCCTCGGGCCACCCGGTCGGCTGTGCTGCCGAAGGTTGCGCGTGTGACCGCTTGAGCACCATCGGCGTCCGCTCCAGCGACAGCACCTTCTCGTCGTTCTGGTTGAAGACCCGGAGCTCCGTAGTGACGATGCCGACGTGGTCGCGGGATTCGGACTCCCGCTTGTCGATGACCTCGCTCTCGGCGAACAGTGTGTCGCCGTGGAAGACGGGGCCGTGGTGGCGGATGTCGTCGTAGCCCAGGTTGGCGGTGGCGTTTGCCGAGACGTCGATGACGCTCATGCCGACCGCGAGCGCGATGACGAACGTGCCGTCGACGAGGCGCTCGCCGAACTCCGTCTCGGCGGCGTAGGCCTCGTTGAAG
>JBDGQC010000023.1:0-7582 GCA_042219375.1 Halolamina sp.
TCATCCCGGGAGGAGAGGGCTTTCGTCTCGGTGACCTCCATCGCGAGCGAGATGGTGTCGTCCATCGCGACTGGCGCGGGGATGTCCATGTAGTTCATCCCCAGGAACGCCACGACGGTGCGTTCGAGGAAGCCACAGCGATAGACAAAGCCCGTAGCCAGCGTGAACGTCATCGGACCGTGGGCAACGCGTTCGCCGAAGTGACCGTCCTCGGCGTACTCCTTGTTGGTGTGCAGTTCGGTCCAGTCGCCCGTGAACATGGAGTGGAACGTGAAATCCGACTCCGTTACTGTGCGGCCGACGCTCTGGAACTCCTGGCCCACCTCGAAATCCTCGAAGTAGTGCGGTTCGTAGCTGTAGGGCATACCCTCCGTTTCACCACCGCGAACTTAAACGTGGGCGGCTGCCGGCGTCGGCGCCGACAAGGTTACAAGTGTATGGGGCATGCTACCACGCAATGGTCGGCCCAACGTTCGTCTGCCAGCGCTGTGCCCGGACGGTGAGCAACCTCTCCTATCGGGCGGCCTGCCCGGACTGCGGCGGCGAACTCGACCGACAGCGCCAGGAGGCATGACCGAGCGAGCCGATACCGATCCCCGGCGCATCCGCGCCCTCGCGGTCCACACGGACGACATCCTCACGGCACTCGAAGCCCGCAAGCGGGAGCGCCGGCAGACCGTCCTCCGGGTGTTACCGCCCTTCTCCGGGCGGATGCGCGCCCGCATCCACGTGGTTGCCGGAACCGGCAGAGAGAACGGCGCGCTCCACGTCCATCCGGGGGCGTTCGTCGCTAACCCGCCAGCCTACCCTGGCGTCGACGAGACGGAGGACGAACTCCGGGCACGCGGTGAGTACGACATCGAAACACACCGCGAGGCGCATGCGAAGGCTGTCGCAGACTGGCGCGAGACGGTGCGCTCGCGGCTTCGGGAGCGACTCGTGCTGACGTTCCCCCGGAGCGGCGGCGAGAACGCGTCAAGCAGCCAGACGACACTCAGCGTGAGCTATCTGGGCTGACGGGTCCCGCGAAAAATCGGTCGTTTCGGTGTCCGGTCAGAGCCGCTGGAGGTTCGTCGCCCGCGGCCCTTTTTCGGCCTCCTCGATATCGAACTCTACCTCTTGGCCTTCCTCGAGATCGGGGCCGCCGACGTCCTCCATGTGGAAGAACACGTCGTCGTCCGCCTCCTCTGTCTCGATGAAGCCATAGCCGCCGGTGTCGTTGAAGAACACAACCTTGCCTGTCGCCATCGCTATCGCCAGGGGGGAGTTGGGCGTTCCCAAACAAATAGTTGTGGGTCAGTACCACGGTCTGTCGTTGGCCGGGTCCACCGGGCTATTTGCCCGACCCACCCCGAGAGGTGTGCATGAACGACGCGTATCTCGTCGGCGCGGGCCAGTCGGCCTTCGGTTCGTTCCCCGACGAGAGCTACCGGTCGCTGTTCCGTACCGCCTACGAGCGCGCCGTGGACGCCGCGGGCGGCCTCGGCCAACGAGCGGTCGACGAGGCGTACATCGGGACGCTCGGCGTCGGCGGCCGTCAACTCGGCCTCTCCGGGCCCGCCGTCACCGAACACCTCGGCCTTCACGGCGTCCCCTGCACGCGGGTCGAGAACGCCTGTGCCGCGTCGGGCTACGCGCTCCGGCAGGCCGTCATGGCCGTCCGGTCGGGGATGGCAGACCTCGTGCTCGCGGGCGGGGTCGAGGTGATGACCGACACCTCCTCCGAGGCCACGAAGTGGTGGCTCGGCGTCTCCGGCGAGACTGAGTGGGAACGGATGGCCGGCACCACCTTCGCGGGCGTCTACGCCCAGATGGCTGACGCCTATCTCCGCGAGCACGACGCCGGGCGGGAGGCGCTCTCCCGCGTCGCCGTGAAGAACCACGCGAACGGGTCGAAGAACCCGAAGGCGCAACTCGGCTTCACCTGCTCGCTTACCGACGCCGAGAACGCACCCCTCGTCGCCGACCCGCTGACGCTGTACCACTGCTGTCCGACGAGCGACGGCGCCGCCGCGGTGCTCGTCGCGAGCGAGGAGGTGGCCGAGGAGTTCGAAGACGCCGTCAGGGTGGCTGGCGTGGGCGCGGCCTCCGACCGCGTGGGGCTGTTCCAGCGCGACACCTACACCGGCGTTCCGGCGTCGTCGATGGCCGCCGACCGGGCATACGACGAGGCGGGCATCGACCGGGACTCCGTCCGTGCTTCGCTCGATTTTGCGGAAGTCCACGACTGTTTCGCCATCGCCGAACTGCTGGCCTACGAGGACCTCGGCTTCTGTGCACCCGGCGCGGCCGGCGACTTGCTGGAAGCCGGCGTGACGGACCTCGACGGCGCACTCCCGGTCAACAGCTCCGGGGGGCTCAAATCCAAGGGGCACCCCATCGGCGCCACCGGTGCCGGACAGGCCGTTGAGGCGTTCGAACAGCTCACCGGTCGAGCAGGCGAGCGGCAGGTCGAGGGGGCCGAGCGGGGGCTGACCCACAACGTCGGCGGGAGCGGGGGCGCGGCCGTGGTCCACGTGTTCGAAACCGAGCGCGCAGGGGGCGCTGCCGCGGACAACGAGGGTGAATCAGCATGACCACCATTACTGGCGCGGGCGTCTACACGCCGTACTACCGCATCGACGCCGGGACCATCGCCGAGGCGTGGGACCGGTTCCGAGCGTCGGGCATCGCCGAGAAACGGGTGGCCGCTGCCGACGAGGATACCGTGACGATGGGTGCTGCGGCCGCGCGATACGCTCTCGGCGCCGCGGGAATCGACGCCGAGGAAGTCGGGACAGTCGCGTTCGCAACGACCACTCCGCCGCTCGTGGAGGAGGAGCTAACGCCTCGGTTGGCGGCGTTCCTCGGCGTTCAGGACGCCGCCCACCGGAGTCTCGCCGGGTCAACCCGCGCGGGCACGCGGGCCCTCCATGTCGCCGCCGACGCGGGGAGTTCCGACCCGGATGCGTTCCCGGCACTCGTCATCGCCGCTGACTGCCCGCAGGGCGAGCCCAATAGCACGCAGGAACACGCCGCTGGCGCGGGCGCGGTGGCGCTCGTCATCGACGAGCAGGAGGCAGACGGCGCGTCGCTGAGGGCTCGCGCCGAGTACGTCGCGGACTACCCAGGAACTCGGTTCCGGGAACGCGGCGATGACACCGTTAGAGGACTCGACATCACGAGCTACGACCGACAGGCGTACCGTGAGTGTGTGACCGGGGCTGTCGAACGACTCGACACGCCCGCACCCGACGCACTCGCGCTCCAGGCCCCGAACGGGAAGCTTCCGGCCCGCGCCGCGGGCGCGCTCGATTCGGACGCGGAACTGGTTACAGTCGCCGAGGACCGCGGTGACCTCGGCGCCGCGTCCGCGCTCGCCGCCCTCGTGCGAGCGTTCGAGCAGGGATTCGAGCAAACCGTCGCCGTCGGGTTCGGCTCCGGTGCTGGGGCTGATGCGTTGTTCGTGGAAGGGTCGGCTCCGGTCGTCTCCGACGCCGACCGTGCGACGGAGACGATTGGCTATCCACAGTATCTCCGTCTCCGGGGCGACCTGTCCAGCGACCCACCGGCCGGCGGCGGCGCGCAGGTGTCGGTTCCATCTTGGCGCCGGCAGCGCGACGCACGCTACCGACTCGCGGCCGGCCGCTGCCCGAACTGCAGCGCGCTCGCGTTCCCGGCCGAGGGAGCCTGCCCGGAGTGCCGGGAACTCGTGGAGTACGAGCCGACCCGTCTCTCACATACTGGAACCATCGAGACGGTAACGGGCGTTTCGGCCGGGGGCGCGCCGCCGGAGTTTGCCCAGCAGGCCGAACGTGGCGGCGGATTCGGCGTCGCTATCGTTTCGTTCCCGCCCGAGGGCAGCCAGGATGGCGCACATACCCCTTCCGCCAGCGTGCCGATGCAAGTGACTGACACGGACCCGGCGGGGGTCGAAGCTGGCGATTCGGTGAAAGCGGTCATTCGGCGAATCTACACGCAGGAGGGTGTGACGCGGTACGGACGGAAGGTTCGGCCCGTCGGGCGGGAACCGGAGTAGTGCGACCGAGAGTTCAAGTACGGAAACGCGGCCACGCCCGCTATGACCTGAGGACCGCCGTGCGGCGGACGAGGCGGGAGCGCGGGGCACGTCGCACGGACAACCGGACCGCATCGGTCCGACACTCGCCTGTTCGTCACTACGCAGCCACAGCCAAACGCTTACCTTCCGCGCCGCCGCGCCCTCGGGCATGAAGCTCTGTGTCATCGGCGCCGGGACCATGGGCCACGGCATCGCGCAGGTCGGCGCGACTGCGGGCTACGAGGTCGCCCTCCGGGACGTGGAGGAGACGGTGCTCGCGGAGGCGATGGACGACATCGAGGAGAACCTCGGTGGCGCAGTCGCGCACGACAAACTCACCGAGGAGGAGGCCGCCGACGCGCTGGCCCGTATCGACCCAACGACCGACCTCGAAACAGCGGTGGAGGACGCTGACTTCGTCATCGAGGCCGTTCCCGAGGACGTGGACCTGAAAACGAAGGTGCTTAGCGAGGCCGAGGCGCTGGCCGCTGGGGATGCGGTGCTCGCTACCAACACCTCCTCGCTTCCCGTGACCAGCATCGCGAGCAGCCTCGATGACCCCTCTCGACTGGTTGGCCTCCACTTCTTCAACCCGGTGCACATCATGGCATTGGTGGAGGTCGTGGTCGCCGAGCAGACCAGCACGAGGACCGTCAGCCTCGCCGAGACGTTCGTCGAGGACATCGGCAAAACGGCCGTGGTCGTCGAGGACGCTCCGGGGTTTGCGACATCGCGATTGGGCGCCGTACAAGGCGTCGAAGCGATCCGGATGGTCCAGGAGGGAGTCGCTGCGCCCGACGCCATCGACGACGCGATGGAGCTCGGCTACCGCCATCCGATGGGGCCGCTCGAACTTACCGACGTAGTCGGGCTGGACGTGCGACTTGACATCCTCGACCATCTGCGCGAGGAACTGGGTGAGCGGTTCCGCCCGCCTGCACTCTTACGTCGGAAGGTCCGGGCCGATAAACTCGGGAAGAAAAGCGGTGAAGGGTTCTACGTCTGGGAGGACGGAGAGGCCGTCGGCGTCGCGGAGGAGCTCCGATGAGCGACGCCACAAGCGGAGGCGACTCTCCGACCGTCGCAGCCGCTGCCGACTGCGAACTCGTCGGCGCGGAGGTCGGTGACCGCGCACCGTACGTGGCGACGGTCACCATCGACCGACCGGACGCCCGGAACGCACTCAACGGGCAGGTGCGTGAGGAACTCATCGGCGTCTTCGGCGCGATAGAGCACGACGACCAGGTCCGAGTGACCGTCCTGACCGGGAGCGATGAGGCCAACGCCTTCGTCGCCGGTGCTGACGTTGAGGAACTCCGCGAGCGCGGCGTCGTCGAGCAGCGCGAGGCCAGCGAGCAGCCGCGGGTCTACGAGACGGTCGCGGACTGCTCGAAACCGGTCATCGCTCGGGTGAACGGACACGCTCTGGGTGGCGGGTGTGAACTCGCGCAAGCCTGCGACATCCGCATCGCGCGCGAGGACGCCAAACTCGGCCAACCCGAGATCAGCCTCGGGCTTATTCCCGGCGGCGGCGGTACCCAGCGTCTCCCTCGCCTGGTCGGCACCGGCGAGGCGATGAAGCTGGTCCTCTCTGGAGAACTCATCGACGCCGTCGAGGCATCGGATATCGGGCTCGTCGAGGAAGCCGTCCCCGCAGACGAACTCGACACCCGGGTCGACGACTTGGCCGGGAGCATCGCCGACCACAGTCCGCTCGCGCTCTCACGAGCGAAGGAGGCCGTTCAGGCAGCCGCTGAACAGCCGCTCTCCCGGGGACTGGAGTACGAATCGGAGCTGTTCGTCGGCCTCTTCGCCAGCGAGGACAAAGACGAGGGTATCGACGCGTTCTTCGAGGACCGAGAGCCGGAATGGAGGGGGCGCTGAGGAGCGATGGGCGACGAACCAACCTCGGATACTGAGTTTGATGCCGCCGAAGCGGAGACGGCCGACCAGGTTGACGAGCTTCTTGACGAACTCGAAGCGCTCGAACAGCACGTCGACGACCACGAGGCTCGCTCTCGGGTGCGCGAGAGTATCCGCCTCGCCAGGCGTATCGACGGCGACGAGGGGGTGTTCGGTCAGATAATCAAGGGATTCGACCGCCACGACGCCGCAGAGGCGCTCGTCGGCAGCGTCGTCTTCGGCATCCCGATGGTCATCGAGGGTGGTACTCTGGAAGCCGGGGCGTTCGTCGCGAGACACCCGGTCTACTTCGTCGGCACCCTCGCGTTCGGTATTTCGTTGGTCTACGGGCTGCTCTACGTTGCGGAGGTGCAGGACGTTCGGGTCGTCGACCCGCTGTTCGGCATCATCCCACGCCGGTTCGCCGGCGTCCTCTTCATCGCCGCGGTGACCGCGACGGCGATGATGACGGCGTGGGGGCGCGTAGACTGGGCGATGCCGTGGATCGCTGCCTCGCAAACGGCGGTGTGTTTCGTCGGGATGGCCCTCGGTGCCGCGCTCGGGGATATCCTCCCCGGAACGTGAGGCCGAACCGCAAGGCGGCTTCCGGCTCCAGCGCCACACGGCCACGAAGTTTATGGTGCGTCCGTAGGAACACGGCGGCGATGAGACTGACACGTCGAGCAGTCGGTGCGCTCGCTGTCGCGGGAATAACGGGGTTGGCCGGTTGCAGCGGCGGCGATACCACCTCTTTCGAGGCCGAGGCAGCGGCGACGGCTACCGGCGACACGGGCTATGAAAAGAAAGGGCAGCGCGAACAGACTATCACCAAGGAGTTCGCGGGGCAGGAGGTCGAGGTGACCAACGTCATCACCGAGTACCAGAAGGAAGTCGAAATACCCCTGACCGGTAGCGCCAAACTCGGCGTCTTCACCGCCTTCACCACACCAGAGGTCAGCGTGGCGGGTCAGGAGTTCAACCCCATCAAGGACTGGAGCACGGAGAAAATCGTCAAACAGCTCCAGAGCCGCTACGAGAGCATGGGCAACGTCCAGAAAGAGGGCACGGAGAGCCACGAGATACTGGGGAGCAGTCGGACCGTGACCAAGTTCTCGGCGACGATGACCTACCAGGGCAACGACGTGCCGGTGTTCATCCTCATTGCGAAGTTCAACCACGAGTCGGATTTCGTCGTTCCGATGGGCGTGTTTCCCCAGAGGAAGGAGGACCAGGAGGGGGCGAACATCCGCACTCTCATGTCGAACCTCAGCCACCCGGCGTAGGCCGTAGCGCCCTCGCGACCCGCATTGCCGGGGAACACACCGCTTTCTCGTCACTCACTCCAGACCTGAAGACTGGACCTGACCATGTCGAACGCCGTTCAGCGCCGAGGTCCGGTCACCTGAGTTCCCCACCCGAGTCTGCGGTAAGCTTTATCGGGTGGCGGGCCCACTCCGGAGACATGGTCGAAGCGTTCGTCCGCCTGCTGTGTCCTGAGTGTAACAAGGAGTGGGAGTCGAACCCGACCGACCTTCCTGCCTCCGACGAGAACCAGAGCTGTCCTGACTGCCACGCTACCCGTCGGTTGGCCCAGTTCATGCGCACGGACCGCGACCTCGAAGTCGTTCAGCAGTTCGAGTA
>JBDGQC010000114.1:0-1234 GCA_042219375.1 Halolamina sp.
TCGGCGTGCATCGTCGAGAACGTCGTGTGGCCGGTGTTCATCGCCTGGAACAGCGTGACTGCTTCCTCCCCCCGCACCTCGCCGACGATGATGTACTCCGGTCGGTGCCGTAGCGCCGAGCGCAGCAGGTCGTACATGTCGATGTCGTTCCCCTCTTCGTCCCCGCTCTCGCGGGTCACCGAGGAGAGCCAGTTGTCGTGGTAGAGCGAGAGTTCGCGGGTGTCCTCGATGGTGAGTACCTTGGCCCGCGGGGGGATGAACATCGAGACGGCGTTCATCGAGGTCGTCTTCCCGGACGCCGTCCCGCCAGCGAAGATGAGCGACTTGTTGTGCTCGATGCAGAGCCAGAAGTACGCCATCTGCCCGATGGAGAACGTGTTGTAGTTGACGAGGTCGATTGGCGTGAACGGCTCCTCGGCGTACTGTCGGATGGTGAACGCGGACCCCCGGGGGGTCACCTCCTCGCCCAGGGCCAACTCCGCCCGTGAGCCGTCCGGTAGCGTGGTCCCGATGACGGGGTCGCCCACGGAGATGTGCTCGCCCGCCTGCTGGGCCAACTGGATGACGTAGTTGTCCAGCGCTTCCTCGGCGAACACGACGTTCGTCTGGATGTCGGCATAGGTGTCGTGATAGACGAAGATGGGGAGGTCGTAGCCGTCACAGGAGATGTCCTCGATGTGGTGGTCGTTGAGAAGTGGGTCCACCTTCCCGAAACCGCGGAAATCCCGGTGGAGGTAGTAAAGTAGCGAGTGGAAGGTCCCCATATCGGCCTCGACCCCGTACTGCTCCAGCAGCGTCGCGAGTTCCTCCTGGAGCGTCTCCTCGGCGGCGCTGCTGGTGCCCGCTCGGTAGAGTAGCGGGTCGCGGATGTCTTCGACGATGCGCTGGAGCAGCAGCGATTCGAACTCGTCGAGGTCGGGTTCGACCGCGTGATAGAGGTGTTCGCTCGCCTCCGGGTCGTGTGTGATGACCACGTAGGCGTAGGGGGCGTTCACCCAGTAGCGGTCCACCTCCTCCTCGCCCTCGGGTGGGTCGAACGAGGCCAGGGGGCCGTCCTCGCCGGGTCTGAAGGGGCGGACCTCCATCTCCGACCCGCGCAGCATCTCGACGGTGCGGCTGATGCGCCGCTTCAGCGACGAGAGCGTGCTTTCCCCCCTATTCTCGGTTATCTCCCCTGACATTGACCGTAGTTGTACGTGATACCTGCGGCATTTACTTAAAACCGTTCCGTCAG
>JBDGQC010000114.1:1334-7528 GCA_042219375.1 Halolamina sp.
CCCGGGAACACCCCGTAGGAGAACACGGTGGCGACGCCGAACGCCCCGGCGGCGAGCAGCAGCAGCGCGCCGAGCAGGCCGACCGGGTCGAACCGCCAGGCCTCGACGCGCTCTTCGTCGCGGTAGTAGGCGATGGAGACGCCGAGCGCCAGCAGGTAGACCAGCGCGCCGACCGCCCAGATTTCGTAGGCGGTCGTTAGCTGTGGGCTGTCCTGGAACGCCATCGCCGAGACGACGAACCCGGTGTTGTCAACCAGCGGCGACGGGACAGGGAGCCCGATCTGTGTGCCACGTAGGAGTTTCAGGCCGAACACGTAGCGCACCTGCAACAGCGGGAACCTGACGAACAGTACGCTTGCGGCATCCGACAACGGGACGTAGTGGACGTTCCAGGGGACCAGCGCCGTGAACCACGTCGTCAACACCGCGAGTTCGCCGGCGTACTCCGAACGGACCCAGACCATACCGCCTACCCGGGGGCATCCGGGTAAAAGCTGGCGGGCTCGGGACCACGGCGTAAATCGAATGCGGCTATACGGAACGGGGGACCGAACCAGCTATCCCTCGATTCGCGGGTCGAGTCGCATGGCGACGATGTCCTGGGCCGTGTTTCCGGCCAAGCCCAAAATGACCGGGAGCAACACGGCGGGGATGACGAGCGCGAGGTCCGGTTTGAAGAAGGCGCTGTAGGAGAGGGCCCCGAATCCGGGGAGGCCGAACGCTATCTCCACGACGTACATCGAGATAATCATCGTCGCCAGCGCCTCGGAGACGAACAGCGCGACCAGCGACGGTGCGGCGTTGCGCAGCAGGTGGCGAGCGACCCGCTTGTTGTCCGCGCCGCCGGCACGGAGCGTTCGCACGAACTCCTGCGGGAGGTAGGCGGCGGTCTCGTCACGGACGGCCCGGTTCTGGACCGCCCAGAGGTTGACCGCCGTAACCAGTATCGGCAACGAGAACACCGCGAGGTTGGTCGGCGAGAGCAGTCCCGCGGCTCCGTCGAAGGACGGGTACCACTCGGTTGTACCCACCCAGAACGCCAGCAGGTCCGCGACGACCACCGCGGGGATACCGAGGCCCAACTGCGCGAGTGCGTTCGTGGCGCGGTCCGCCAGCCCACCGGGCCGCATCCCGGTGTAGAGCCCGGTCAGAAGACTCGACAGGGCGGCGAGCAGGACGGCCGGAACGAGATAGACCAGGGTGACTGGGAGCGTGTCCAACACGAGCGTTGAGGCAGACCGTTCATAGAGCACCGACTCACCCAAATCGAGGTTTGCGTACCACCCCATGAACGTCAGATAGCGTGCGGTGAGCGGGCTGCTGTCGTCCTGTATCTGTCCGAACCGGCCGGTGTTGGCCTCTCCGCCGAGGGGCTTGGTCGGGTCGTCGATGAGCGCGAACGCGAGGAACATCGTCGAGAGGAACAGGTAGACGACGAAAAGCGACCAGAGCGCCCGTCGAGCGAGAATCCGCTTCATGGCGACCACCTCTTCGTGAGAGGGAATAAAGCACCGGGTCGGTGAACCGGCTGTTTCACCTATCGAAAGCTATACACTACGCCAACGTATCCCACAGAACCGAATGAACGACACCGGTGGGGAAACGGGCGACCCGGCGACGTTCGAGCAGGTGGAGTGGGAGGCCATCGAGGCCACGGGACGCATCGCCCAACCCTCGACGGTGCTGTTTCTCGTCTTGCTGGCCGGACTGGTCCCAGCCTTCCTCTATCATTTCTTCTTCGTATTGCCCGCGCACACGCTATACGGCCCGATAGACCCGTCCCCGCTCACCTGGCTGGTGCTGTTCGCGCTCGCGTTCCTGCTCTCCTACGGTGTCCTTCCGCTGGCGCTCTCCCCATCACGGGCTCTGGAGTTCTGGGAGGCCTTCCGGGCCCGGCGGTTCGGTCGCCTGAGTTTCGGCGTGCTGACTGTCCTCGGTGTCGTCGCCGTCGCCGGCCCGGAGATATTGGGTTTACCGATCTCGGCGAAACTGCCGTTCACCGAGGGGGCGGCCCGCCAGCCGTCGTCCGGGCTTCCGCCGTTCGGGCTGTCGGTCCCGGTCGAATCGCTCATCTACTGTTCGGGAGAAACCCACGGCGACCGGTGTTTCGGGATGGCTGCCCATCCGCTCGGCACCACGTCGAGCGGGCGTGACGTGCTTGCGTTCGTCGTCGGCGGCTTCCGTGTCGCCTTCGAGGTGGCGACGCTGACTGCTGTCATTCTCGTGCCCGTCGCGACGGTCGCGGGCACGGTCGCGGCGTTCACCGGCGGGCGCGTCGACGCCGTCATCACTCGCTCGGCCGACTTCTTTCAGGTGCTTCCGGCGTTCGTCATCTACCTGTTCGTTCGGATGATTGCCGGCCCGGAACTCTGGGTGCTCGTCGTGCTGTTCGGCCTGCTGGGGTGGGGCCACGTCGCCCGCCGCGTCAGGGCGGAGGCGCTTTCGCTACGTGACGCCGGCTACGTGCGCGCCGCGGCCGACGCCGGCTCGACCCCGGCTGATACCGTGCTCAGACACCTGATTCCGAACGTCTCACACGTCGCCGTCGGCTCGCTCGCGAGCCAAATACCCAAGCTTCTGGTCGTGGAAATCACCCTCTCGTATCTCGGGTTCGTCCAGACCAAAACCCCCTCGTGGGGGTACGCCATCGTCTCCGCCCTGAAGAACCCGAACCTGCCGGCGACCGGTATCGGCGTCGTCTCGCCGCTCAGGCTCTGGTGGGCCATCGTCTTCCCAGTGCTCGCGCTCCTGCTCATGGTGAGCACGACGACGGTGCTGGTGGACGCGCTCGGTGACGCCCTCGACCCGGAGGGCGAGCCATGAGCGACCCGTTGCTGGCGGTCGAGGACCTCCACGTCCGATTCGGGGCGGTCCGGGCCGTCGATGGCGTCGAGTTCTCCGTCGACCCCGGGGAGACGGTCTGTCTCGTCGGCGAGAGCGGGAGCGGGAAGACCGTAACCTGCGAGGCGGTCACCCGACTGCTCGACGCCGGCACTATCGAGGGCGATATCTCGTTCGACGGGGAGGCGTTGCTGGAGGCCTCGGCCGCACGGCTCCGGGACATCCGGGGGAACCGCATCGGCTACGTTTTCCAGAATCCCGGCAACGCGCTCGACCCAGTCTACTCCGTGGGCGAACAGTTAATCGAGAACGTTCGGGAACACCGGGACATCTCGCCGGAAGCGGGCCACGAGCGCGCCGTCTCGCTGTTGGACCAGGTGGATATCCCGAACCCATCGACCCGAATCGACGACTACCCCCACCAGTTCAGCGGCGGCATGAAACAGCGGGTCGTCATCGCGATGGCGCTGGCGGGGGACCCGGACCTGCTCGTGCTCGACGAGCCGACGACCGCGCTCGACGCGACGACGGAGGCGGGCGTGCTCTCGTTGCTGGAGGAGTTACAGGCCGAGCGTGACCTGGCGGTGTTGTTCGTCACCCACGACCTCGGCGTCGTCGCCCGCATCGCCGACCGCGTGGTCGTGATGTACGCGGGGAAGGTGATGGAGCGCGCGCCCGTGATGGACCTGTTCGAGCGCCCGAGCCACCCGTACACGAACGCCCTGCTCGACTGTATCCCCGGCCTCGGGACGCTCAGGCCGGTCGGCGGCACGCTACCGGACCCGACCGACCCGCCAGCAGGCTGCCGGTTCCACCCCCGCTGTGAACACGCTGTCGAGGAGTGTCGCACCGGGGACCACCCGATTGAATACGAGGTGGGGGCGCCCGAGTCCGACGCCGTCGGGACGCCACGCGGGGTTTCCCGGTCG
This sequence comes from Halolamina sp., assembly GCA_042219375.1. Lineage (GTDB taxonomy): Archaea > Halobacteriota > Halobacteria > Halobacteriales > Haloferacaceae > Halolamina. Next base: position 5,105 of record JBDGQC010000114.1, read on the forward strand.
TCGTCCGTGGCCGACGCCGACCACCGTGCGGCCTGTATCTACCACAAGCAGGGTCGGGACCCCGAACGCGTGTCGGGAACGGGGGTAAGCCGCTCGCGCGAGGACCGCTCGGTGGACCAGAACTCTGCCGAGGCAGGGAGTGGGGGTGAAGGTGAATGAGCGCGAACGACCCACTTCTCGCCGTCGAGGGGCTGGAGAAACACTACTCACTCACGAGCGGGTTCCTCCAGCGCGAGGTGGGCCGGGTGCAGGCGGTGGATGGTATCAGTTTCACCGTCGAGCGCGGGGAGACGGTCGGTCTCATCGGCGAATCCGGCTGTGGCAAATCCACCGCAGCGGCGAGCCTACTGCGCATCGAGGAACCGACCGGCGGCACGGTGCGCTTCGACGGCACCGACCTCGGTTCCCTCTCGGCCGACGACCTCCGGGAGTTCCGTCGGCGCGCGTCGATGGTGTTCCAGGACCCCGCCGAGAGCTTCGACCCGCGGATGAGCGTCGGCGAGTCGGTGGCCGAACCACTCCAGGTGCAGGGGCTGTCGGACCGCGCGACCCGCCGGCGCATCGTTTCCGACCTGCTCGAACGGGTCCGCCTCGACCCCGGCGTCGCCGACCGGAACCCTGGCTCGCTCTCGGGCGGGCAGAAACAGCGCGCGGGGCTGGCGCGCGCGCTCGCGCTCAACCCGGACCTGCTCGTGCTCGACGAACCGGTTTCCGCGCTCGACGTGAGCGTCCAGGCAGAGATCATCGAACTCCTCCGGGACCTCCAGGCGGACCTCGGCCTGGCGGTCCTCCTCATCACCCACGATACCGGCGTGGTTCGGGAGCTCTGTGACCGGGTGAACGTGATGTATCTGGGCGAAATCGTCGAGCGCGCGCCGGTCGAGACGCTGTTCAGTAACCCAAAGCACCCGTACACGCGGGCGCTGGTCGACGCCATCCCTCAGCCTGACCCGCGCGCGGAGCACCACGACCCATCGCTTCGGGGCGAACTCCCGGACCCGGAGTCGCCGCCGTCCGGCTGCCGGTTCCACACCCGGTGCCCCTCGATTATTCAACCGGATGACCTGGGGATGGCCCAGGAGACGTATCTGGGCGTGGCCGACCTCCGCCGCGCGCTCGGCTCCGGGGAGTTCCCACCGGGCGAGGAATGGGCGCCCGCGGCGGGCGTCGATGCAGCGGTGCGGGACGCGTTCGACCTCCCCGAGTCGTTCGAGGACCCGACCGCCGTGTCGGCGTTCGCGGACGCGGTCACCGCGCTCGAAGCGGGCGACGTGGACGCGGCGACGCGCGCGCTCGACCCGCTCGCGTCGGTCTGTGAATCGACCCCCCCGGCTTTCCGGGAGGTGGACGGCCGCCCGGTCGCCTGCCACCTGTACGACGGGGTGGACTGAATGGCCGACCCGCGACGCCAGTCACGCCGTATTCGCGGCGTCGCCAGCGTGGCGAACCCCTTTTACTCGGCCGAGTCCAACCCGCATGCTGGCGTCACGGTTTTAGGTACCGACCGCTTACGTTCCAGTATCGAATGAGGCGCGACTACTTCGAACTGGAGGTGACGAACGTCGATTGGCTGGGCGAGGGCGGCGAGCCCGTTCAGCCGCTGGTGGAGATCGATTTCAGCGGCCCCGGCGACACGCTCCGAGAGCGCCTCAGCGACGCGGACGGGGAGCCCCTCGAAGGGGAGGACGTCGACGTGGCGTTCCGCCTCCAGGAGGACCTCGACGAGGACTCGACGGCGCCGGGCGTCGTCGCCGTCACCAACCGCATCACGGGGGATTTCGTCCTCGAACTCAACGAGACCGCCGACGACGTGCTGCGGTTCATCGAGGCCGCCCGCGCCTACGGCGAGGCCGACGACGAGGGCGGGTACCGCGTCGTCGTCTCTATCGACGGCGAGGAGATGGCCGAGTACGAGAAGCGGACGTTCCTCGTCTACGACGCCGAGGGGGAGTTCCTCCGCGAGGAGAGCCTCATCCCCTCCGGCGTCGAACTCTGAAGCGTCGCGCAGTCGCCGGCTCCGGCAACTGGGAGGCTGTTTTCGCGTTCGTGCTTGACCGTTCCGAACGCTGAGAGTCGGGCGTCGCGATTACTCCCCGCCGGCCAGGGAATCCCGGGCCCGCCGCGCGATGTACGGGTAGTCGAAGGAGGGTCGCGCATCCGGGTCTACGGGCTCGACGTGACAGACCACCAGGCCAGCCCCGTCCGCGGCGACGGCATCACGGTACGCCTCGGGGAACGACTCCGCCGAACGAACGGTCGTCGCGTCCAGCCCGCAACTCTCGGCGACGCTGGCGAAATCGACGTGCGGGGCGCGGAGCGACTGGCCGCCGGTCGTCCCGTAGACATCGTTCTGCCAGAGCACGACGACGAGGTTCTCGGGGTCGTAGCGCGCGACAGTCGAGAGCACGCCGAGTGACATCAGCA
>JBDGQC010000133.1:0-5335 GCA_042219375.1 Halolamina sp.
CTCGTGTCCACCTTGTCCGAGCAGACTGCCGCCGTCTCCGCGCTGTTGACCACGGGAATCCCGTGGTGTTCGAGGAACCGGGTCGCGTAGCGCGAACGCGACGTGGCCAGACAGCGGTCCAGAACCACGTCACACTCGGCGAGCTCCGCCGGCGCCGTCCCGAGGTCGAACGAAACCTCACGGGCGTCCACTTTGGTCACGTCGTGGTCGCGCTCGCGGAGTTCGCTCAGCAGGAACTTCTCGTCTGCGCGGATGCGGGAGTACAGCAGGCCGACCTGCATCACTCGCCCCAGTCTTCAGCGAGGTCGGGGGCCTCGGCCAGTTCGACGGGTGTCTCGGCCACGACCTCCAGTTCGGTTCCACAGTCGCCACAGTCCAGGATTTCACCGATTTCCACGTCATCGGGCAGTACGACGCTCGCACCGCAGGTCACACAGTTCGCGTCTGACATCGTACTCCGTGCTGGGGGATGGGAGCACTTTAATCCGTCGTAATTAATTACGAAAAATAAACGCATAGGCGGCTCTAAGCAAGGATTTACGCCGAATCGGTGCCGATGAAAACGTGCCGCATCGGCGCGGAATGAAGCGTGGCCCGAACGGGCCGTGGTCGTGGTGCCGGCCGCCGCGGCAACCGTGGCTGTCGCGGGAACGGAGCAAGACCCTCGGAAGCCGAATGCTGGCCGACCACGCCGGTCGTCGTTTCAGGCATAGTCCGAAACCACCTCGTCGAGTTCCGCTCGTGCCGCCGCGAGCACGTCGCGGCGGGATTCGACCGCCGCTGTATGCGCCGCACGCCTCTCTGTCAGTTTCTCCACGGACGCCGTGACGGCCTCCGGCGCAGGCCCGCCCTGGGAGTCACGGGCACCAACGCTTCCGGCGGGCGAAAGCAGTTCCTGGAGTATGTTCTTCCCAACGTACGTCGAGAGCGACTCGTCGAGCGTTTCCTCGGCGGCCGTTTCCAGCGCCGCGACCAGCGTGTCGGTGTCGGCGTCACCCGGGATATCGGTCGCCGCCGCCGCGACCAGTTCGTGGGCGGTGCGGAACGGTACCCCGGCAGCCGCCAGGGCATCCGCGACGCCCGTGGCCGTCGAGAACCCCGTGCCTGCGTCGGCAGCGCAGGCCTCGGCGTCCCACTCCGCTGTCGCGACTGCGCCCGCGGCAACGTTCGTCGCCTCGGTCACGATGTCCACCGCGTCCCAGGCGTGCGGCGTCGCGCGCTGGAGGTCGCGGTTGTAGGCGCGGGGCAGGCCTTTGAGCGTGGTTAGGAGGCCCGTCAGGTCGCCGACGGCGTCGCCGGAGACAGCACGGACCAGTTCCAGCGAATCAGGGTTCTTCTTCTGGGGCATGATGGAGGACGTGGAGGCGTAGGCGTCGTCGATATCCACATGGCCGTCCTTTGCGGATTCGATCAGGTCCGTCGCGAGCCCCGAGAGCGTCGCCCCGAGCGCGGCGAGGGCGCTGGCTCCCTCCACGAGGAAGTCGCGGGCCGTCACCGCGTCAGCGGCGTTCTCGACGACGCCGTCGAAGCCGAGCAAGTCTGCCGTGCGCTGGCGGTCCACGTCGAACGTGGTCCCGGCGAACGCCGCGGCGCCGAGCGGCGACTGGTTCGTGCGGTCGAACGCGTTGAGCAGGCGCGCGGTGTCGCGCTCGATTGCGCCCGCGTAGGACGCCAGCAGGTGACCGACAGTCGTCGGCTGGGCGTGCTGGCGGTGGGTGAAGCCGGGGACGGCGGTGTCCGCCTCAGCCACAGCGGCGTCGAGCAACGCCTCGCGAAGCGCCAGGGTCGCCTCCGCGGCGTCCAGGAGGTCCTCGCGGAAGCGATAGCGGATGCAGGTCGCCACCTCGTCGTTGCGCGAGCGTGCGGTGTGCATCCGACCACCCACGGCCCCGACTTCGGCGATGACCGCCGACTCGATGGCTTCGTGGACGTCCTCGCCTGCGGGGAGTGCGGCGTAGCCATCGCTTTCGACGGTGCCGAGCGCAGCGAGGATGGCCGCGGCGTCGTCGTCGCCGAGGACGCCCTGTTCGGCCAACATGACGACGTGAGCGCGGTCCACCGCGAGGTCGGCCTCGAAGATGCGGGTGTCCGCATCCAGACTGGACATGAACGAGCGCGCCGGGCCGCCGGCGAAGCGGTCGCGCCGGACCACCGTCTCCTCGGCGTCGTCAGCGCTCGCGCCGGGCCCGCCTGCCTCCCCGTCGGTCATCTACTCCACACCGTCCGTGGAGATATCCGCGGTTTCGACCTCGGGTGCAACGCCGTCCGCGGCCTCGGCGACCTGGTTCGCGAGGCGCTCCTGGAAGCCGTGGTACTTCGCCACGCCGGTCGCGTCGGCCTGCTCGATGCCCTCGACAGTTTCGGTGTTGAACGAGGCGGCGCTCTCGGAGTAGACGCCGTACTCGGACTCGCGGGCCACCGGACGGACCTGCCCGCCCTGGAGCTTCACCGTCACACTCCCGGTCACTTTGCTCTGCGAGGCATCGAGGTAGCCCTCCAGCGCGTCAACCAGCGGGGCGTCGACGAGCCCTTTGTACGCGGCTTCGGCCCATTGCTGGTCGATTTGGGGCTTGAACTCGCGCTCGGCTTTGGTGAAGACGAGCTGCTCCAGGGCCTCGTGAGCGGTCAGCAGCACCGTCGCCGCGGGGTGCTCGTAGTTCTCGCGCACCTTCAGTCCGAGCATGCGGTCCTCCAGCATGTCAGTACGGCCGACCCCGTGGGCGCCCGCGAGGGCGTTGAGTTCCTCGATGAGCGACACCGGCCCCACCGGTGCGCCGTTCAGCGCGACGGGGTAGCCGTCCTCGAAGGTGATATCGACCAGTTCCTCGCTCCCGTCGGGCGTCGTGGTCCAGTCGTAGATGTCCTCGCTCGGGACGTGACCCGGGTCCTCCAGGTCGCCCCCCTCGACCGAACGCGACCAGAGGTTGGTGTCGATGCTCCACTCGCCCTCGTTGCCAGCCTCGACGGGCAGGTCACGCTCGGCGGCGTACTCGACTTCCCACTCGCGGGTGAGGCCGAGTTCGCGCACCGGCGCGACGACCTCGAGGTCGGAGCCGCGCCAAACTGTCTCGAAGCGGAGTTGGTCGTTGCCCTTCCCCGTGCAGCCGTGGGCGATGGCATCACAGCCCTGCGCCTGGGCGACATCCAGAATAGCCTCGGCGATGATCGGGCGCGCGAGGGCGGTCCCGAGCGGATACCCCTGGTACGTCGCGTTCGCGCGCACGGAATCCAGACAGAGTTCCGCGAACGCCTCGGTGGCGTCGACGACGTGGATATCCATCCCCAGGGCGTCGGCGGTTTCGCGGGCCTCTTCGAACTCGGCGTTTGGTTGGCCGACATCCACGGTGACGGCGATTACGTCGTCGTAGTCGTACTCTTCTTGCAACAGCGGCACGCAGACTGTCGTGTCCAGCCCACCGCTGAACGCGAGTGCAACACTCGTCATACACGGGTCTGAAGACCGCTATCGGATAAATCCACCGTAATTGTTTGTGAAATAAAATGAATCACGCGACGCTACCGACGTTCGAAGAGCGTGAGCAACGGCGAAACGGGACGAGGGAGAGAGGGAGAGTTGGGCCTACGCGGCCCGCGGCCGGATGTCGACCCGTCGCTGACGGGGGGCGGCGACGCGGGTGACGGAATCGACGATCACGTTTTTGGAACGTGAGGCCGAAGCGGAAAACTGTTTCGTCACGGAATGGACGCTGACGGACTGAAAACAGGGTTTCTACTCCTCCTCTAACACGGGTTTTTACTGCTCTTCCAACACGGACTCCGTCGCCCGCGCGAGCGCCGCAATCCCCCGGTCCATCTCCTCGGCAGAAACGTGGCTGAACGAGAGACGCAGCGAGCGCCGCCCGCCGCCGTTCGCGAAGAAATGCGGGCCGGGGAGATACGTCACTCCCTCCTCCGCGGCGTCGGGGAGCATCTCCTCGGCATCCACTCCCTCAGGTAGCGTCACCCAGACGAAAAAGCCGCCCGCGGGCTCCGTCCAGTCCGACCCCGGTGGCAGATGCGTCGATAGCGATTCGAGCATCGCGTCCCGGCGCTCCTCGTACGCCTCGTTCAGGTCCGCAAGCGTCGGCTCGTAGTGCCCGGCGTCGAAATACCGCCCCAGCACGCTTTGGGTGAACGTGTTCGTCCCGCCCGCCAAGAGCCGGCCGATCTGCTCGACGATTATCTCGTGACCGAGCACCCAGCCGGTCCGCACCCCGGGGGCGATGGTCTTCGAGAACGTCCCCAACCGAACCACCCATCCCTCGTCGTCCAGCGCCGCCAGCGGCGCAACGTTGTCGGCGTCGAACCGGAGTTCGCCGTAGGCGTCGTCCTCGACGATGATGAACTCGTACTCCGCGGCCAGCGCCACGAGTTTCTCCCGGCGCTCACGCGAGAGGGTCGCACCGGTCGGGTTCTGGAAGTTCGGAATAGTGTAGAGGAGTTTCGGGGTCGGCTCCCCCCGTTTGCGTCGGCCCGCGAGCGATTCCTCGACGGCGTCGACGTCGAGGCCGTCCTCGTCCAGCGGGAACCCGGTCACCTCGACGCCGTAGTTCTCGAACAACGAGAGCGTGCCCATGAACGTCGGCGCCTCCACGAACACCTCGTCGCCGGGTTCGAGAAACGCCTGCGCGACGCCGTCGATGGCGTGTGTCGCGCCGTTGGTCAACAGGAGTTCGTCCGCGGAGGCCTCGATACCGTGGGCCGCTTCTCGGCCGAGAATCCCCTCCCGCAAGCTCTCGACGTATTCGCCGCCGCCGTACTGGAGCGCGTCGCTGCCCTCCTCGGCGAGTACGGTTTCGAGCGACTCCAGCAGCGCGGCTTCGGGAAACGAATCGGGATAGGGGAAGCCGAAACTCAGCGAGACGGCGTCGGGAGCGGTGAGCGACCGCCAGCTTCCGTACCCCGGTTCGTCCAGCGACTCCCGGACGGTACTCGTGAACAGGTGGTCGAACCGCCTCGACCGGTCGAGCTCAGTCATTACGGGGACACGGGCGGCGCCCGAGATAAAGCCATTCGTGGCGGAAACGTACGGCGACGACCGCTACAGCGTGCGCTTCTCCAGCAGCGTGTTGGCGATGAGTTCCCCCATCGCCCGGCGCAGCGTCTCGCTGGCCGAGGAACTCTGGACGCCCAGCGATTCCGCGAGTTCCTGCTGGGTGCTCTCCCGTGGCACCTGGAAGTAGCCCTGTTCGAGCGCCGTAACGAGTGTCTCGCGCTGCTTGGTGGTCAGCCCGTACTCCATGTCGATCTGGTCGGCGGAGACCGAGTACACCCGCTTCATATCGAGCGTGATGCCCTGGTCGGCACACCGCTGTCGGAAGTTCGAGAGCGTCTC
>JBDGQC010000133.1:5435-7521 GCA_042219375.1 Halolamina sp.
CGTCGCGTCGAGGCCCACGGTTAGTGTCCGCCCGAGCACGAAGTCCTCGGAGTCGATTGATACCTCGAGGATGCTGCTCATACTCGGCGAGTAGACGGCCTCCGATTTATTCATACTGGCCGGGAGTATCCGGCTTGTTCATTTCCCGGGAGTATCCGACTTGGCCATTCCGGGAGCCGCGGTCACTCGTTCGCCCACGTCCGGAGTTCGTCCCGAACGGCCGCGAGGTCGTCCGGGTCGTCGGCGATTCGGTCCGTGACGACGACCCAGCCCTCGTCGTCACGGTAGCCGACGCCGTAGAGGCGCTCACCGGCCTGGAGCGCGAGGTGGCGAACCCCGTCCTCCGCGCGGGCCAGCGGCGCGGCCTCCACGACGGCCTCGCTCCCGCGGAGCGCCCGAACTTCGTCGTCCGAAAGCGGTCGGTCGGGAAGGGAGTCGAGTACTGACACGCGGAGCGGTACTCCCGGGGTCCTGAAACGGCTATCGGTGCGACCCCGAATAACTAACCCATCGGAGGTTGTTTCGCGGCGTATGAGTCGCACAGGCACCGGTCAGGATGCCGACCAACAGGGTCGACCCATCCGTGCCCGACTGGCGACGAGGGCCGTCAGCGCCGTCGGCGTCGCGCTGTTGTCGATTCCCGTGTACGACATCTGGGACGACGTGAGCGACCTCGGTTGGAGCGTCGTCCCGACGCTGATGGAGAACTCGGTGCTCATCGCGCTCGCGTTGCTGCTCGCGTTCGGGGGCGTATGGCTCGGCCGCCAAGAATGGTCGGAGAGCGATGCCGTCCTGACCGCGAAATGGACGGTCGGCGGCGCAATCGCGCTCACGGGTGTCTACGTGCTGATTATCCTGCTGCAACTCCAGGAGATGGGCGGACTCAAGCCGTACCTGCTGGCCGCCGACGGCGTGTTGATCGGCACCGTCGCGGCGTTCGGCGTCGGCCTCTATGATGTCCGGCGCCGTCAGAGCCACCGGGAACAGACAGGCGAACGCGATCGGTTCCGCGCCTTCTTCGAGAATACCGACCTGTGCATCGCCATACTCGACTCCCGGAACGGTGAACTCGCCGCGACGGAGGCGAACCCCGCCTTCGACGAGACGTTCGCGGTGGGTTTCGAGGACCTGCTTTCGGCCGCCGAACCGATGGGTGATGGGACGTTCGACCGGGACCAGTTCGTGCGCGCGGCGCTCGACGACGGCCAGTCTCATCAGGAGATTCGGGTCCCGAGTGAGACGCTGACTCCCCAAGCCAGGGAGAATGGGCAGGAGCGGTTCTACGACCTGCAGACAGTCCGCATCACCGAGGACGAAACCCTCGCCGTCTTCTCCGACACCACCGCAGAGCGGGAGCGTGACCGCCTGCTGAGCGAGCGCCCCGGACCGCAAGCGGGCGGGAAATCCGAACGCGAACAGCAGTTGGAGGAGCGGACCGACCAGCTGGAGTTCCTCCATTCGCTGCTGCGCCACGACGTCCAAAACGGGATGATGGTCATCGACTCCCGCGCGGAGCACCTCCGTGAGGAGCTTGACGGACGGGAGGCGGAGTTCGCCGGAACCATCGTCTCGCGTGCCAGGGAGATATCCGACCAGATAGACCGCATCCGCACCGCGCTAAACACGCTAACCGAGGGAACCGAAACCGACGCAGTGCATCTGACGGAACTGCTCGAAACCCGCGTCGCGACGTTCCGCGACAGCTACCCGGCGGTCGAACTCCGCACCGACATCGAGGATTCCCTGCGCGTCGAGGCCGACAATATCCTCGACGACGTCATCGCGAACTTGCTGCGCAACGCCGTCGAGCACAACGACAAGGACCGAACGGAGGTCGAACTGACCGCCGCGGCGACCGGTGACTCGGTCCGCATCGAGGTCGCCGACAACGGCCCAGGCATCCCCGAGGAACACCGGGAGGAGGTGCTACAGCGCGGCGTTTCCGGGGGCAACGCTGACGGCGCCGGCGGCTCCGGGTTCGGGTTATTTTTCATCGACACGATGGTCGAGAGCTACGGCGGCGATATCCGTATCGAGGACAACGAACCGGAGGGCACGCGGTTCATCATCGAACTTCGGACCCCTG
>JBDGQC010000030.1:0-7468 GCA_042219375.1 Halolamina sp.
GACACGTCGTGACACCGCTCGCCGATGACCGCGGCGAGTTCGCCCGCGTAGGTCACCTCCTCGGAGAACGTCGGGTAGGGAATCGGCTCCTCGTGGGCGATAATCGCGGCCGGCGGCTTGATGAAAAACGTCGGCTGGTCGGGACGCTCGTACCCCTTCTGCTCCAGCGTTTCGGCGTAGTTGCGGCCGATGCAGTAGAGCGCCGACGGGTCGCAGGGTGCCGCGAGGTGGCCGTCCTCGCCAACCACGTAGGACTCCCCGTCGCTCGTGACGACGCCATCCTCGTACTCGCCGGCGACGACGCCCTCGTCGGTTCGGATTCGCGCGAGTCGCATATCCGACCGTGTCCCCTCGCGGGCAAAGGGGTTCGGTTCGCGGGGCGTTCGCAGTCGAGGTGGGAATCCCGCCCGCGGGCAGACAGGGTTTAAGGCGTCGACCGCTAAGTCACGTACATGGAGTGGAAACCCGACTGGGGCCTGCGCGCACGCATGGCGCTGACCATGGTGTTGCTCGGCCTCCTCTATGTCGTCTTCCTCGGCGTGCTCTGGGCCTACACCGGCAGCCTGCTGCTCATCGTGCTGTTTTTCGGTGTGTTCTCGTTCGCCCAGTTCCTGTTCAGCGACAAACTGGCGCTGTACAGCATGGGCGCGAGCGAAGTGGACCGCTCGGAGTACCCCGAACTACACGCGACCGTCGAACGCCTCTCCCAGCAGGCCGACCTGCCCAAACCGACCGTCGCCGTCGCGGACACCCGTATCCCCAACGCGTTCGCGGCGGGGCGGTCGAAGAAAAGCGCCACCGTCTGTGTGACCCAGGGACTGCTGCGCACGCTCGACGCGGACGAGTTGGAGGGCGTGCTGGCGCACGAACTCGCCCACGTCAAGAACCGCGACGTGATGGTGATGACCATCGCCTCGTTCCTCTCGACGCTGGCGTTCATGGTCGTCCGCTTCGGCTTCTTCTTCGGCGGCGGCCGGAGCCGGCAGGGCGGCGGACAGGTCCTGGTGGCCATCGCCGCCTCGTTCGTCGTCTGGGTGGTCTCGTTCCTGCTCATCCGGGCGCTCTCGCGCTACCGGGAGTACGCCGCCGACCGCGGCGCCGCGACCATCACCGGCAATCCGGGCGCCCTGGCGTCGGCGCTGCTCACCATCGACGGCCGGATGGACCGCGTGCCGGACGAGGACCTGCGCGAGGCCGCGGAGATGAACGCCTTCTTCGTCATCCCCATCAAGTCGGGGATTATCGGGAAACTGTTCAGCACGCACCCGAGCACGGAGAAGCGGGTCGAACGGCTCCGGGACCTCGAACGCGAACTGGAAACGCAGTAGGGGTTATCCCAGCGACACCGTCCGCTCCTCGACGGCGCCACAACTCGGGCACTCCCGGCTGTACCGGGCGTCCGTCCCGTCGGTCTCCACCACCCATCCGCCGTCGGAATCCTCGTGCCCGCACGCCGGACAGACGATGTAGGCGGTGTCGTAATGGTGTTTGAGTCCCTCAAGCGGCGAGCGACCGGTTTTCTGTGCCATACAGTAGCATGGGTGCTGAGCGAGATAACCCCGCTGGCGCGTTCTCACGGCGTGAGAATATGGCGGCAAAGACGGCCGGTTTCATCCGTGGCAACCGCCCGCGTGGACTTTTCACGGCGGCGACTCTGTTCGAAGGCATGACCGACCTCGTCACCTTCGGAGAGGCCACGCTCCGGCTCCGCACCAAGCGCGGCAGCCGGCTATCGCGGACGGATACCTTCGACACGAGGGCAGGGGGGCTGGAGGGGAACACCGCCGTTACCGCGTCGGCGCTGAACGCCGACGCCGTCTGGCTCTCACGGCTCCCCGAGTCGCCGCTCGGCCGCCGGGTCATCAGCGAACTCCGCAGCCACGGCGTCCGCACCGGTGTCTCGTGGGGCGACGAGGACGACCGGCTGGCAACCGTGTTCGTGGACACGGGCGTGGAGCCACGCGGGCGAGCGTTGGTCCGTGACGATGCGGGGACCGCGTTCACGAAGGTCCACGCCGCGAACCTGCCGCTGGATGTCGTCCGCGGCGCCGACTGCTTCTACGTCACGGGCATCACCCCGTCCCGCTCCAAGCGAGCGGCGTCGGCGACCGCCTCGCTGCTGGAGACGGCTGCCGAGGCGGGAACGACGACGGCTTTCGACCTGCGCTACCGGGAGCGGTGCTGGACGCGCGACGAGGCTCGGGCCGTCTGTGAGTCGCTGTTCGCCAACGTGGACGTGCTGTTCGCGACGCTCTCGGAGGCGGGCGCGGTATTCGACGAGGAGGGCGACCCGGTCGAAGTCGCCCACGCGCTCAGGACGACCTACGAGTTCGAAACCGTCGTGCTGCTCCGACGGGACGGCAGCGCGTTCGCCACCCACGGCGACGAGATTCACGAAGCCGGCGCCGTCGAGGGCGAGACGGTGGACGCCGCGGGAAGCGAGGACGCGTTCGTCGGCGGCTTCCTCGCACAGCGTGTCGACGGCGGGGCTGTGGATGACGCGCTCAGATGGGGGGCCGCCGCGAGCGCGCTCGCGAAGACGCTCGACGGCGACGCGGTCGACGTGCCACGAGCCCAAGTGGAGCGAATCGCCGCCGAGCAGGCCGCTGAAGAAACCGGCCGATAGCCCGGTCGACAACGGGGTGAGGGGAACGCCTTTTGGGCAGCGTTCTGTGAACCATCCATGCACGTCGTTATCATTGGCGCCTACGGGAGTGCCGGCGTCGCCGTCGCGGACCACCTTGTCGAGCATGTGGGTGCGGAAATCGACCGCCTCACTCTCGTCGATAACGGCGACCCCGGCGGCGGCCTCTGTATTCTCCGTGGCTGTATGCCCTCCAAGGAGGTCATCTCTGCCGCGGCCCACCGCTACCAGGCCCGGTCGGACCACCGTCTTGACGGCCCCGCCCACGAACTGGACCTCGACGCCGTCGTCTCGACGAAAGACCAGCACACCGGGAACTTCGCCCGCCACCGCCGCAGCCACGTCCACGACCTCGCCGAAACCGACGGCGTGGAGTTCGTCGAGGGCACCGCCCGCTTCGCCAGCGACACCGTCATCGAACTCTACGAGCGGGTCGCCGAACCGGAACCTCCCCAAGAGCCGAGTCGGACCATCCGGGCGGACTACACCGCCGTCTGTACTGGCAGCGTCGTCGACGTGCCCGACATCGACGGCATCGACGAGGTCGGCTATCAGGATTCAGCCGACCTGCTCGACGCCACGCAGCTTCCCGAGTCGGGCATCGTGATGGGCTTTGGCTACGTCGGACTGGAGATGGCGCCGTACCTGGCCGAGGCCGGCGTCGACATCACCGTCATCGAGCACGACGAGCGACCGCTGGACCAGGCCCCCTCGGAGTTCGGGGACGAGGCGATGGAGATCTACCGCGAGGAGTTCGGCATCGACATCCTCACCACCACCCGAGAGCGGGAACTCGAAGAGACCGCCGGCGGGGGCGTACGCCTGTTCTGTGATTCGGAATCCGGCTCCGAGCGGGTGGTCGAAGCCGACGAACTGTTCCTGTTCACCGGCCGCCGTCCCAACGTCGATGGGCTGGGCCTGGAGAACACGAGCGTCACCGTCGAGCCGGGGTACGTCCGGGACACCATGCAGGCCGAGGCCGCCGAGAACCTCCTGTTCGTCGGCGACGTGAACGGGAGGGAGCCGCTACTCCACATCGCCAAGGAGCAGGGTCAACTCGCCGGCGAGAACATCCTCGCCCACAGCGCCGGCGAGCCCTTGGAGGCGTTCGAGTTCACCCCGCATCACGTGATGTTCGCCGGCGCGGGCGTCTACCCGTACGTCCGAGTGGGCCACACCGCCGACACCGCCCGCCAGGAACCGGGAATCGAGCCGGTTGTCGTCCGCCGACGCGCTGAGGACGATGGCGTGTTCAAGGTCAAAGACGCCGCCCGCGGCCTCGCGGAACTCGTCGTGGCCCGCGATGGGACGGTGCTTGGCTATCAGGGCCTTCACTATCACGCCGACGTGATGGCCAAGACGATGCAACTCGCCGTCGAGATGGAACTGGACGTCCGGGAGATTCCCGACCGGGCGTTCCACCCGACGACGCCCGAAATCCTCGACGGCCTCATGCGCGAGGCGAAGGCGGCGCTTCCCGAGTAATCACCGCAGCCACGCCCGGAGCGCATCGACCGTCGCCGTCTCGCCCGTCGCGACGTAGTGGCTCGCACAGGCGTTGCCGCAGGCCAGCGCCACCTCCCAGGACCAGTCGGCGCCGAGACCGACCGCGAGACCGCCGGCGAACCGGTCGCCGCCGCCGGTTTGGCGCTGGTCCTCGACAGTCGGGTTCTCGATGGCGACGACGCCCTCGCCAGTCGCGGCCAGCGCCTCCCGTTCACCGTGTTTCAACACCGCGGTCACCTCCGTCGCCTCCCTGAACGCGGTCACCCGGTCGCGGTCATCGACGGGCGGGTCGGGTGGCTCGGGGAGCGCCGCCGTGAGCGCGTGGAGTTCCCGCCGGTTGACCGAGACAATCACGTCGAAGGTGGCCTGAAGCGCGCGAACGGCCCGTCGTAGCTCCCGGTGGCTGTCGAGGTCACTCCCGAGCACGTCGCCCGGGTCGAAGATGAACGGGACTCGCGGGAGCGACCGTTCGCCGAGCGCGTGGAACGCGTCGGCCATCCCCGGCGTCGAAACCCAGTTCGAACAGGTGACGGCATCGACGCCGAACACCTCCGGCAGCGGGGCGACCGCACGGAGGTCCGAAAGCTCCCAATCCGCGATGTCCGGCGAGTGCTCGACCAGCAGCAGGTCCTCGTCCTCGAAATCGAGCACGTTCACCACCGCGGGCTCACCCATCGAGACGGTGTCGAACGGGACGTCCGCAAACACCGGGTTGTCGAGGTGACCGTAGCAAGTGGCCTCGGCGCCGAGCGCGTGGGCCTGGCCGGCGGTGTTAACCGACTGGCCGCCGGGTTCGACCCGTTCCGGCTCCAGTCCGAACCCGCTCCGGCCGCCGGTCATCGTCTCGCGGGCGAAGGTCCGCCGGCGCTCGATTGGGTCGAGGGCACCCGCCGAGAGCCGGCAGTACCGGTCGAGGCTCCCGTCGGGAAGCGTACTCACCGTGGGGACGGCGTCCTCGGTGAGCCGCGAGGCCAGCCGTTGATAGGGCATGGCCGGAGTGTTTTCGGCGAGCACCAAAGGCGCGCCGCTCCCGGACAGCGGTGCTCGGCAGGTGAGGAAAACGGACGACCGACTACCGGACGAGCAGTTCGCGGCCCTGCTCGACGACGATGCGACACGGCGGCGACATCTTGTTGTAGGCGCGGCGGAACGCCTCTTTGACCGCGTCGGCCTGTTCGGGCTCGCAGTAGGCCGTGAAGATGTTCTCGCCCTCCTGAATGCGGGCGGCGGTGCCGACCGGCTTCCCGAACGCCTGCCGCATCCCGTCGGAGACACGGTCGGCGCCGGCACCGGTCGCCTGCTTGTTCTCCCGGAGCACCTGGTGGGGGAACTTCCGCAGGACCATCTTGTAGTTACCCTCGCCGAGTTCCTTCAGCAGGTGCCGGTTGGCCGAGAGCCGCGCGGACTCGAGCGAGCCGTGGCGGACCTGGAGGGTCTCCTCGGGGCGCAGGGAGATGTGGACCGGGTAGTCCTGGGGGTCAGCCTGCAGGTCGCCCATGTTGTGTTGGGCGATTTTCGAGCCGGGGATGCCGGTGATGTACTCGCGCCGGGTGTACGACGGCTTGTCGATCTCCCGGTACATGGAGGCGGGCTTGTCAGACATGGCTACTTGTCTTTGTTGAGGCCCAGCCAGCGATTAAAGCCTTCGATGCGTTCCCGCATCCCCGTTACTCCGTGCCATCGACCGGGGAATCCGCCGGCCCGCCGCTCGCGGCTGTCTCCGACGGTTCGTCGTCCTCGGGCGGCGCCAGCGAAACGAAGGAAAGCCCGCGCTCGCTCAGGAACTCCAGCCCCCGGTCGGTGAGCGAGGGTGCGACGAGTATCCCCCGGACAGTAACACCGTCGGGGACC
Source organism: Halolamina sp. (assembly GCA_042219375.1). Classification (GTDB taxonomy): domain Archaea; phylum Halobacteriota; class Halobacteria; order Halobacteriales; family Haloferacaceae; genus Halolamina. The sequence continues at coordinate 6,002 of JBDGQC010000030.1, forward strand.
TCCCGCTCCAGGGCGTCGACGTAGCGGGCGAGTTGGCCCGCGGCGTCGGGGCCCACACGGCGGCGCTTGAGTTCGACGACGACCGGCCGCCCTTCCCGGTCGTGGCCGAACACGTCGACGGGACCGGCGGCCGTCTCGCGCTCGGTCGCCTCCGGTTCGAACCCGGGTTCGACCAGGTCCGGGTTGTCGAGAATCCGCTGGCGGAGGTCCTCCTCGCTGCCGTGGACGTCGACAGCCCGGCCGCCGGTGACCGGGAGCGCCGAGACCTGTTGGACCGTCTCGAACCGCACGTCGAGGCGCTCGTCGGGGTTCTCACGCTCGCTGCGCACGCGCAGGCGCCCGTCGCGGATGGCCGCGCGGTGCTCCGACCCAGGCGGCTGCCAGTTCACGGGCGTCCGCTGTTCGTCGGTGTGGACCAGCGCAGTCCCGTCGGGTTTGAGGACGAGTAGGCGGTCCCCCGGTCCGAGCGAGGAGGACGCGCGGCCGTCGTACTCGACCGTGCAGCGGCCGAAGACGGTGACCATCTCCCCCCGGTCGAACGCCGCCGAGAGCGCCGTCAGGGCGTCGCGGTGGGCCGGCCGGTGGAGGGTAGTGACGCTCACACCCGTTGTTAGGGTCCGGGAGACAAATGACCGGCGGTGCCCGGCGAGAGCCGTAGCACATACAGTCCCCCCGGGGGAACGTGGGCGTATGGTCGACCCGATATTCACCTACATCGGCGGTATCGCCTTCCTCGTCCTCATCATCGGCTCGATGCTCTATCTCACCTTCTCGACGCTCGACATCGAGGAGGACGACAAGAACCCCGGCGAGAGCGTCGTCGGCGGGGTTGGACAGGACGAGGAGCCCGAACCCGCAGACGACAACAGCGAGGACGAACCCGAACGCATCGAGAAAGCCGAGACTGATCAGGAGGAGACGACGGAAGACATCAGCATCGGTGAGGGTGTCGAACCCGATGACGGCGACGAGGATGAGGATACGGACGGCGACGAGGATGAGGATACGGACGGCGACGAGGATGAGGATACGGACGGCACGGGCGAAACCACCTGATTCGGCTCCCTCTTCCGGTACTGGACTACCCGTCGGTGAACTCGTCGACGAGTTCGCGGCGCTCCTCGGTGGCGAACTGCTCCCACCAGAGTTCGGCTTCGCGCTCGCGGGCGGTCTCGGGGTTCTCGGCCTCGACGGCGGCGTTGATTGCCCGCTTGGAGTTCTTCACCGCGCTGCAGCCGGTTTCGCCCATCGCCTCGATTAGGTCCCGGACCCGCTGGTCCAGTTCCTCGGGCGGCACCACGTCGTTGACGAGTCCGGCCCGGTGGGCCTCCCCAGCATCGACGTAGCCGGCGGTGAACACGAGTTCCTTCGCCGTGGCCTCGCCGACCAGTTCGACGGCGCGCCGGGTTGCGCCGCCGGTGGGAATCTGGCCGATGTTGGCGGTGGGGACGCCGAACTGCGAGCCCT
>JBDGQC010000014.1:0-7452 GCA_042219375.1 Halolamina sp.
CGAACTCGCCTTCGGCGACGATGTCGCCGCCGCGCTTCCCCGGGCCGGGACCCATATCGAGGATGTGGTCGGCCCGGCGCATCGTCTCCTCGTCGTGTTCGACGACGAGGAGGGTGTTGCCGAGGTCCCGTAGCCCTTCGAGGGTGTTCAGCAGCCGGTCGTTGTCCCGCTGGTGAAGGCCGATGGAGGGCTCGTCGAGCACGTAGAGCACCCCGACCAGGCCGGAGCCGACCTGCGTGGCAAGCCGGATGCGCTGGCTCTCCCCACCCGAGAGCGTCGAGGCCTCGCGGTCCAGCGTGAGATACTCCAGGCCGACCTCCTCCATGAAGCCCAACCGCGCCCGAATCTCCTTGAATATCTCCTCGGCGATGACGAGGTCCCGTTCCGAGAGGTTCTGCTCCATCCCCTCGAAGTGGCGGCGGGCGTCGCCGATGCTCAGCTGATTGACCTCGGTGATGGCGGTGCCGTCGACGAGCACAGAGCGGGACTGCGGTTTCAGGCGCGTCCCCTCGCAAGCCGGACAGGTGGTGACGGCCATGTACTCCTCGATGTGTTCGCGGGTGGAGTCGCTCTCCGTCTCGATATGCCGGCGTTCCAGGTTGGGGATAACCCCCTCGAAGCGCTTCTTCTTGCGCCGGGTGCCGTTCTTGGTCTGGCGCTGGAACACCACCTGCTCGTCGGTGCCGTAGAGGAACTGCCGTTGCTGGTCCGCGGTGAGTTCCGAGAACGGCGTCGCCACGTCGACGCCGAAATGCTCGGCGACGGAGTCGAGGCGGGTCTTGTAGTACGAGCGGTTGTAGGTCCAGGCCTCGAAGACGTGCTTGATTGGCTTGTCCGGGTCGACCACCACGAGGTCCTCGTCAACCTCCTTGGTCTCGCCGATGCCCTCACACTCCGGGCAGGCGCCGTGGGGGGAGTTGAACGAGAACGACCGCGTCTCGATTTCCGGGAGGTCGATGCCACAATGCGTGCAGGCGAGGTCCTCGGAGAACTCCACGACGAGGCGGTCCCGGCCCTCGCCGGCGAGGTCGCCGGTCGAGCGGGAGACGTTGCCGCCGAAGGCGCTCGGAAGGTCCGCGGGCGGCGAGGGGAGGATGACCTTCAGCACGCCGTCGCCCTCCTCCAGGGCCGTCTCGACGGAGTCGGTGATGCGCGAGCGGTCGCCCTCGTCGATTGTCACGCGGTCCACGACCACGTCGACGGTGTGGTCGTAGTTCTCGTCGAGGTCCGGGTCGTCGGTGGTGAGGTCGTAACGCTCGCCGTCGACCTCGACGCGGGCGTAGCCGTCGGCGACGAGTTCCTCGAACAGGTCCTCGAAGGCGCCCTTCTGGTCGCGGACGACCGGCGCGGCGACCTTCGCCCGGGTGCCCTCCGGCAGGTCGAACAGCCGGCGCACCATCTGCTGGGCGCTCTGGGTGCCGACCTCGCGCGCGCACTCGGGGCAATGGGGCGTGCCGACGCGGGCGTACAGCAGGCGCAGGTAGTCGTGTAGTTCGGTGACGGTGCCGACCGTCGAGCGGGGGTTGTTCGCCGCGTTCTTCTGGTCGATGGAGATGGCCGGGGAGAGCCCCTCGACGGACTCGACCTGGGGCTTGTCCATCTGGCCCAGGAAGTTCCGGGCGTAGGCGGAGAGGCTCTCGATATACCGGCGCTGGCCCTCGGCGTAGACGGTGTCGAACGCGAGCGAGGATTTCCCCGACCCCGAGAGGCCGGTGACGACGGTGAACTCCTCGCGGGGGATTTCCACGTCGAGGTCCGCGAGGTTGTTCTCCTCGGCGCCACGGACCTCGATGAACTCCTTGCTCATTCGGTCTGGGTTACTGTGCGGGGAAGGTTGAACCCGTCGGTCGCGGGTGTGCGGTCGACCTGAGTCGCTACAAGTATTCGCGGTAGGACCCCACGAAAAACGGACCGTCGTCCCGCAGTTAGGCCGGAACGACCGTGATTTGCTGTTTGCGGTCGATGGCGTCCTCCAGTTCCTCGGCGATTGCCGAGCCACGGGACACCTGCACGTCGCCGCCGCGGCCAACCGTCGCCGTAAAGAGGTAGTCGCCGCCCGCGCGCACCTCGACGGTCTCGCCGACGTGCTCGTCCATCCGGATGACCACGTGGCGGGCGGTGATTTCGGGCTGAACCACCTCACCCTGCGGGCCGCCGACGGTTGCCGGCTCCTCGTCGCCGTCGGGGTTGGGGTTCTCGTCGTGGGTCCGCACGTCGATGTCGATGCCGAGGCGGTCCTCGATGTCGCTGATGCGGCCGCCGCCCTTGCCGATGACGTAGGAGATGTCGTCCTCCTCGACGTAGACGATTGCTCGGTCTTGGCCCTGCAGTTCCACGTCGACGTGGCCGCGGGCGACCGAGTGGATCTCCCGTTCGATCTCCTGTTTGGCGATCTGGTTCACGCCGCTGGTCTCGCTCTCGTCCTCGTCGAGCGGGACGGTGACGACCTGGCGGTTGAACGTGTAGATCTCGTACTTGGGTTTGCCCGTCTCGTGGTCCGAAACCATGATGACCGGGCGCGCGAGGTCTTCGGCCGTGAGGCCGGCGGGTACCTTCACCTCCGTCGTCACGTCGTAGACGGTGTGGACCTGGCCGGCCTCGATGTAGACGACGGTGTCGACCACCTGGGGAATCATCCCCAGTTCGACGCGGCCGACGAGGCGCTGGAGCGCGTCGATGGCGCGGGTGGCGTGGACGACGCCGATCATGCCGACGCCCGCGAGGCGCATGTCCGCGAACGTCTCGAAGTCGCTGGATTTCCGAACCTCGTCGTAGACGGTGTAGTCGGGTCGGACCATCAGCAGCGAGTCGGCGGTGCTCTCCATCGAGCCGCCGAGTTCGGTGTACTGCGTGATCTCCGGGCCGACCTGGAGGTCGCGGGGCTTCTCCATCGTTTTCACCGCGAACTCCTGGTCGTTCAGGTACTCGGCGACCGCCTGCGCGAACGTGGACTTCCCGGCCCCGGGCGACCCGGAGATGAGCACGCCGCGTTGCTGTTCGGTGAAGCGCTCTTTGAGGTCGCCGGCGAGCGCGTAGTCGTCGATGTCGGTCTTGGCGACCGGCCGGACAGCGGTGATTTCGACGGCGTCAGAGAACGGGGGCTGGGCGACCGCGATGCGGTAATCGCGGTACTGGACGATGTCCATCCCCTCGTCGCTGAGTTCGAGAAAGCCGCTGGAGGAGGCGCGGGCGGTATCGATGACGTCGGTCGCCCACTCCTCTATCTGCTCCTCGCTCGTCGGTTCGTCGTCGATGGCCCGGTAGGTCATCTGCCCGAGTTCGCCACGCTTGGCTTTGGGGGCCGTGTTGGCCCGGAGGTGGAGGCTCATCGTGTCCTCGGTGAAGAACTCCTCGATGGCCAGCCCCTCCGTCTCGGGTTCGGCCTCCTCGGTATCGACGATGGGTTCGACGTAGTCCACGTCGAGCCCTTTTGCGCGGGCGACCTCGGCCTGTACGCCGTCGCTGGTCAGCAGCGTCGCGGCGTGCTCGGCGGCGAGGTCGCGGATGAGGGCATCGATGTCGCCCTCGCCCGCGCCTTCGGTCTCTGCACCGGTGGGACGGCGGCCGACGTAGTCTACCTGGATGGTGCCCTCGTCGGCGTAGTCGGCAAGGCGCTGAAGCTCCTCAAGCCCCTCCCAGCCGGGGGTGTAGCCGGCGTTAGCCTGGGCTTCGAGTTCACCCACGACTGCTTCGGGGACGTAAACGGTTGCGCCGTCATACCGGCCATCGGCGACGCGTTCGGAAACGCGGCCGTCGATGACGGCGCTGGTGTCGGGAACGACGTTCACACCGACGGTAGGGGCGCGAGACGCAAAAGGGTGTATACCGCAGGCTGGCGTCGGCAGGGGTATCCGTAAGAACTGGGTGCTCGACTGCGCAGAACCATCGGGTCGACGGCTCGGTTCCGCCATCCGGAGCGTTAACCCGGTAGCATCAAACCACCCACCATGACCGATGAACTTCTCGACCTCGCGAGCGACCTCGTCGCCATCCCGAGTCACGAGGACGAAACCGCCGCTGGCGACCGCATCGAGGAGTGGCTCCGTGCCGAAACCGACGCCGCCGTCGAACGGGACGGGGTCGGCAACGTGCTCGCGCGCCGCGGACCCGCGGACGGGGAGTCACTCGCCCTCGTCGGCCACCACGACGTCGTGGCGCCGGCCGACTCCCAGGTCGCCGACGACGGAAGCTACCGCGTCGAGCAGCGTGACGGCCGCCTCCACGGCCGCGGCACCGCGGACATGAAAGGCGCCGTCGCCGCCGCGATGCTCGCGTTCCGGGACGCCGACCCCGGCTGTGAACTCTGGTTCGTCTCCTTCGTCGGCGAGGAAACCGGTGGGGAGGGCGCACGCGCCTTCCTCGACCGAACCGACCCCGACGAGCGACCGGACTACGCCGTCGTCGGCGAGGGCTCGACGGGATACTCCGCGCCGGAGGTCACGGACATCGTCGTCGCGCACAAGGGCCGGCGCGCGAGCACGCTGACGGCGAGAGGCCGAGCAACCCACGCCAGCCTCCCGGAGGAGGGAACCAACGCTATCTATCGCGCCAGCGACGCCGTCGACATCGTTCGCTCGCTGGACGCCCCCTCGGCAGAAGTGCTCGGCAGATCGCTCGCCGGGAGCATCGCCGTCACCGAAATCGACGGCGGGTCCGAGTGGAACGTCATCCCTGAGGAGTGTACGGTCACCGTCGACGAGCGGACCGTGCCCGGCGACCGCGCCGCGCTGGACCGAACTGAAACCGTGGACGGCGTCGAGTGGACCGTCGAACAGGACCTGCCGCCGATGGCCTGCGACGACGAGGCGTTCGCGGAGACAGCGCTCGCGGCGGCACGCACGGCCGTCGAAACCGGTGAACCGCGGCAAGTCACGAAACCCCACGCGACGGATGCGGGCTGGTTGGCCGCCGAAGGCGTGACGACCGTCGTCGCCGGCCCCGCCGAGTCCGGGGAGGCACACACCGACAGCGAATCAGTCGGTGTCGACGTGCTGGCGCGGTGCTACCGGCTGTACCGTGACCTCGCTGAACGGCTCTGAACGGGCAGGTGACTCCGAGAACGCGAAACGAGGTGGCCGACGAGAACGCCGGCCGGGCGACCAACGTCGGCCGCCCGGCCTGCCCGTCGGGCCCAAAGGTCAGGAGTTCGGTCGTCGTTGCGATACGGATTGTCTCCGATGCTGGTTCACAGTCGGTTCGACTCCCGTCCGCTACGACGGTGGTTCCCGTCGGAAACCTCCTCACCGAGGTTTCACAGATACGTTAGAGAGTAACACACAAAACTCTGGCGGCGGGGCCAGCCGAACCGCGTTCGGACATCCTCCTGACCGCATAGTCCACCAATAGGGAAACACGCGCAACCCGTAAAAGCGTGAACAGCCGGTATCTCTCTCAGACGGAGAACTCGTAGACGGCGTCGCCGACGTGGTGGAGCGACTTCACGACCTTCCCGCTATCGCCGAGCATCTCGTCGCCGTCGACCAGCGCGCGGCCGACCGCCAGCGCCTTGCCGTGGCTCTCCTCGGCGATGACGACCAGGTCGCCCTCCTCGATGTCCTCGTCGGCGTCGGTGATGCCGGGTCGCATCACGTCGGCGCCGTCGCTGACGAACGACACCGCTCCCGCATCGACGGTGACGACACCCTCCTCCGGCGGGTGGGCGTTGGCGCCGCGGACCGAGAGGAACGGCTCCCCCTCGTAGTAGAGCACATGTGGGTCGCCATCGACCAGCACCACGTCGAAGGTGGTGTCCTCCAGTTCGACCAGTTCGTACGTGTCCGCATCGAGCGTGACGCCCAGCCCGTCTTCGAGCGCAGTCTCGATGTCGTCCACGGCGTCACTCCGGAGGTGATGGCGGGAGCTGACCTTCATGTGCGTAGATGCGCCGCCTCGGGGCATAAATCGACCGCTCCACCCCGACACGGCGGGCGAGCAATAGCTAAGTGGATGCCGTCCGTCGGGCCGAGTATGTGGCGTCGCCGGTCCGACCAGGCGGACGAAACCGTCGTCTGCATCGCCTGTGGCGCCTCCCTGCCCCGGACGGAGGCCCGCGAGTACGACAAACAGGGTGACCGCTGGGACCGCCAGGACAAGGAGTTCGAGTATCTCTGCAAGGCGTGTCACGGCGAACTCAGCCATCAACCCCGCGGGGGGCTGGAGGAGACCCTCGAAGCCGTCGCTGCCCCCGGACAGGACGCCGAGCGGTTCGTCGAGCGCTACCTCGGCGAACTGGAGCGCGACGATGAGAACGGGTCCTGACGGCCCCCCACTCCGATAGCTCGTCACCGGAGCGGTCGCTGGCGCCGCCGCTATCGGCCAGCACCCCGAAACGCCTACCTGTCGGCTCCCCCAACCCCGAGTCATGTCTGAACCCGAGGACGCGCAGGCCCACGCCGGCACCGCCGAAGGGCAGGGCCCCGTCCGCATCACGCAGGACCTCGCTGACGCGCTCGAAGAGAAACGCGAGGAACTGTTCGCCGAGTTCGAGATTCGCGACGAGTTCCCCGACGCCGTGCTCCGGGAGGCCGAGCGCCGCGTCGAGAACGTCGAGCAGGAGATTCAGAACGAGGTCGGGGAGCGGCGGGACCTCCGTGACCTGACGGCCTGGACGACCGACCCGGCCGACGCCCAGGACTTCGACGACGCCATCTCCGTCGAGCGCCGCGAGGACGAGTACGTCCTCTGGGTGCATATCGCCGACGTGAGCCATTACGTCCACCCGGAGTCGCTGATGTGGGAGGAAGCCGTCGAGCGGGGGAACACGGTCTACCTGCCGGGATACACGGTTCACATGCTGCCGCCGGTTCTCGCGGAGACGGTCTGTTCGCTCGTCGCGGGCGAGGACCGACTGGCCCATACCGTCGAGATGCATCTGGACACGGAGGAGCTCACATTCGAGGAGATCGACATCTACAAATCCGTCATCCGGTCGGACGAGCGCCTGACCTACACGGAGTGTGAGCACCGCCTCGACGACGAGGACGCGCCGCTGCACGAGGAGAACCAGCTGGCGTTCGAACTCGCCGACCGGATGCACGAACAGCGGAAGGCGGACGGGTCGCTGGTGCTCAACCCCCGGCGGGACCGCGCGCACACCCTCATCGAGGAGTCGATGCTGAAAGCGAACAAGGCGGTGACGCACACGCTGATGTGGGACCGCGGCGTCGAGGCGATGTACCGCGTTCACCCCCAGCCGACGCCGGACCAATGGAACAAGGCGCTCCAGGAGATTCAGGAACTCGACGGCGTCTCCATCCCCGGCGAGGCGTGGGACGAACCGCGGAAGGCAGTCAACGCCGCGCTGGAGGAGTCACCCGGCCGCTCGCTGGACAAAATTCAGCGCGCCGTGCTGAAGGTGATGCCCCGCGCGAAGTACATGAACGACCCGTTCGGCGGGCACCACGCGCTCAACTTCGACATCTACGGCCACTTCACCTCGCCCATCCGGCGGCT
>JBDGQC010000058.1:0-7433 GCA_042219375.1 Halolamina sp.
TCCATGGATTCGTTCTCCATGGATTCGTCGGTCATCGACTCGTTGTCCATCGATTCGTCGGTCATCGAATCGCCCTCGGTCGACTCCTCCATCGACTCGCCCTCCGTGCTCTCTCCCTGGCCCCCGCCGGAACAGCCAGCGAGACCGACCAGGGCCGCGCTACTCGTCAACTGGAGGAACCGCCGCCGCGAACTGTGGTCTTCCATACGGACGAACGGACGGCTGGCCCCCGAAAGTAGATTTTTCAACATCCGTTCGGGGTCCGGCCAAACTCCGTTCAGTTTCGGCCGAACGCTCGTCACGAACGAGGCGTCAGCCGGCAAGCACGGACTCGGGGAGGTACGCCGTCACCGTCCAGTTGGGGGCGTCGACCACCTCGCTGATTTTGAGGTCGACGGCCGCCGAGCAGAGCACGTAGGCGTCGGCCCGCGAGAATCCCCGGCGCTCGTGGAGGTGGGTAATCATGTGTCGAACCGCGTTCTTCGTCGCGTCCATGAGGTCGGGTGCGATACCCGTCGTCGCGTACATCGGCTCGTCCCGACCCGTCGGCGTGAACGGCCCCGTGGTTTCGAACTCCGGTTGGGTGACCGGGTGGTCCACCACGTCGAGCCGCGCGGTCACGGTCATCGGCGCCTCGATGCCGGTGATACAGACCTCGCCGTCGCCCTGCGCGGCGTGGTGGTCGCCGATGGAGAACAGCGCGCCCGCGGCCTCGACGGGCAAGTAGAGCGTCGAGCCAGCGGTGAGATGTTTCACGTCCATGTTGCCGCCGACTTTCCGGGGCGGCATTGTGTCGTGCTCGCCGTCCTCGCCGGGCGCGAGGCCGAGATTACCGGGAAACGGGTGAATCGGGATGGACACGTCGGGCGCGTCGTCGTCCGCGAACCGGGCGACACGCTCGCCCTCCTCGGTCCGGCCGTCGAGGTCCCACCCCCGGACGTGGGCGTCCGGGAACTCCTCGGGCAGCAGGCCGCCGCCCCGCTCGCCCGGCGGGACGATAGAGACGCCCCAGCCCTCGTGTTCGAACGCGAGCAGGTCGACCCGAAGGGTGTCGCCCGGCTCCGCGCCTTCGACGGCGACCGGGCCGGTAAGCGGGTGGCCCGGCGCGTCGACGGCGTCGAGGTCCGGGACAGTCCCGTCCGGCGGGAGTTGCCGGTCGAAGGCGTCCCGGCAGTCGAACGCGACGACGGCGCCGGGTTCGACGGTGAGCGCCGGCTCGATGGCGTTGTCCCAGGCGTAGTGGAGGGTCTCCGCCGTCTCGGCCAGGTGGTAGTCCGGCTCCGGTGCGTCCGCGACAGCGAAGCGACGGTCGGGCATATTGGGGTGTGGATACCGGGAGGGCATAACCCTCCGCGTAGCGGCGAGGCCGCCGCCGGTAGCTGAACCCTTTTCCACCGCGCACACAACTACCGACTGTATGACTGATTCGGACATCGGCTTCGTTCCACTCGGCGAGAGCGGCCTGCAGACCAGCGAACTCCAGTTCGGCACCTGGCGGTTCGGCCGCGAGACGGCCGAAGGGAACCTCGAAATCGGCGAGGAGCGCGCCCACGACCTGCTCGACGCCTACGCCGACGCCGGCGGGCGCTACATCGATACCGCCGACGTCTACGGCGGCGGCGACAGCGAGCGCTGGATCGGCGACTGGTTGGCCGAGCGCGACCGGGAGCGCTACACGGTGGCCTCGAAAATCTACTGGCAGATCCGCGAGGGCGACCCCAACAGCCGCGGAACCAACCGGAAGAACCTCCGGCACCGCGTCGAGGCCATCCTCGACCGACTCGACACCGACTACATCGACGTGCTCTATCTCCATCGTTGGGACGACGAGACGCCGACCCGGGAGACGATGAAGACGCTGAACGCGCTGGTCGAGGCGGGCAAGGTCCACTATCTCGGCGCCTCCACCCTGCGGCCCAACGCGTGGCGCGTCGCGAAGGCGAACGAGCGCGCCCGCGCCGAGGGCTGGGAGCCGTTCACCGTGCTCCAGCCCCGCTACAACCTCGTGGACCGGGAAATCGAAGGGGACTACCTGGAGATGGCCCGCGAGGAAGGGCTGGGCGTCTGCCCCTGGAGCCCCCTCGGCCAGGGCTTTCTCACCGGGAAGTACGACCGCGAGGCCGGCCTGACCGGCGAGTCCCGCGCCGCCGAGTCCAGTAGCTTCGAGGAGCGCTACCTCACCGCCGAGAACTTCGATGTCCACGAGGAACTCGACGTGGTGGCCCAGGAGGTGGATGCCAGCCCTGCACAGGTGGCGCTCGCGTGGCTCATGCACCGCGACGGCGTGAGCGCGCCGATTGTGGGGGCTCGGACGGTCGAGCAGCTGGAGGAGAACCTCGGCGCCGCCGCCATCGACCTCTCCGAGGAGCAGGCCAACCGGCTGACCGAAGCGAAGGGCGGCCCCTACAGCGACCTGTAGTCGGGGCCCGCTTCGGGTATCGCAGTCCGTAGGTAACGCGGCGGTTCTGAGGAACGCGTCCCTCCCATAACGGTATTACCGTGCCACCCAATGTGGCGCGTATGTCAGAACGGTTAATCGACCGGATCTGGGACGCGTTTCACGAGCGGTTAGGCGACGACCTGCGCGGCGTCGACCTGTATAGCGGCGAACGGCTCGAATCGCGGCTGCGCGACGACGTTCGCCAACTCTACAGCCCGGCGGAGGACCGCGAGGCGGCCGACGACACGATAGTCAAGCAGTTGGGGTTGGCGCGCACGGAATCCGCGTTCAAGGTGGGCGAACTCCGGTCGCTCATCAGGGTCTTCGACGAGGCGTACGTCCTCTCGTGGACCCACGAGTTGGAGGAGAAATCCGGGGTCATGGTTTCCGTCGAGCGGCCCGGGGAAACCGTTACGCTGGCTGATTTGGAGTGGTGTCTCGAATACCTGGATGACGAAATCACGGACCTGACTGAGTGAGCGGCGAGCACAGCGGTCGGGGCCCGCGTTCTCGCCGAACCGAAAACGATTGTCCATCCGCTGGGTGTCTTTCCCGGAGCCACCATCGTTCCGCTTATCCATCGGCCTCCCCCACCGGCGGGTATGGTCGTAGACCTTCGTTCTGACACCGTCACCCGGCCATCCGAGGAGATGCGGGACGCCGCCCGCGACGCCGAGGTGGGCGACGACGTCTACCGCGACGACCCGACTATCAACGAACTGGAGCGCCGCGCGGCCGAGATACTGGGCACGGAGGCCGCGCTCTACTTCCCCACGGGGACGATGGCGAACCACGCCGCCATCCGCACCCACACCGACCGCGGGGAGGAGCTCATCTGTGACGAGCACGCCCACGCGTTCAAGTGGGAACTGGGCGGCGCCGCCCAACTCAACGACCTCCAGACCCACCCACTTGACTTCGGCGCCGACGCCGCCCCCGACCCCCAGCGTATCGAGGACGCGTTCGTCGAGGAAGGCCTGCACGAACCCGGAACCGGGCTGGTCTGTCTGGAGAACACCCACAACTACCGCGGCGGCGTCGCCGTCCCGAAGGAGACCATCGACGGCGTCGCCGCGGTGTGTGCGGACCACGACATCCCGTTTCACGTCGACGGCGCGCGGCTGTTCAACGCCAGCGTCGCGCTCGACACCGACGTGGCCGACCTCATCGACGAGGCCGACAGCGCGATGTTCTGTCTCTCGAAGGGGCTTGGCGCGCCGGTCGGGTCGATGCTGGTCGGCAGCCAGGAGTTCATCGACGCGGCCCGCCGCGCCCGGAAACTGTTCGGTGGCGGGATGCGCCAGGCCGGCATCATCGCCGCGCCAGGGCTGGTGGCCCTGGAGAACCGGGAGCATCTGGCGGCGGACCACGAACGCGCCACGCGGCTGGCCGCCGGGCTGAACGACATTTCGGGCATCGACGCCAACGACCCGGACACCAACATGGTCGCCGCCGAGGTGACCGGGACGGGCCACACCGCCGAGGAGTTCATCGCCGAAATCGAGCAACACGGCGTGCTCGCGGTGCCGTTCAACGAGACGACCGTCCGCTTCACCACCAACTGGGGGGTCGACGACGGCGACATCGAGCAGGCGCTTGAGTCGGTTCGGACCGCGCTCGCGGACTGAGCGCCGGCCGCGGCGTCACTCGACGAAGAACTCGAAGCGCGCGCCGCCCGACTCGCTCTCGGTGACCTCGACCGACCAGCCGTGGGCCTCGGCGATGCTCTCGACGATGGCGAGGCCGAAGCCGGTGCCTTCCTCGCTGGTGGTCACCCCCGTCTCGAACGGGTCGATATCCGGGTCGATACCCTCGCCGTCGTCGGCGACCGCGAACCCCCGCCAGTAGCCGTTCTCACGTAGGTCCGACACCGTCACCGTGGGCGCCTCGCCGGCGTGTTCGATGGCGTCACCGGACTCCGTCCGGTTGCTAGTGGAGCCGTGCTCCACACTGTTCCGGTAGAGGTTCTCCAGCAGTTCGATGAGTCGGTCGGGGTCCGCCTCTACGGTGTGCTCGGTCTCGACCGAGAGCGTGGCGCCGTCGCTGGCGACGTGGCTCCACGCCCGCCGTGCGGCGTCGTCGAGGGGAACCGGCTCGGTTTCGCCGACGTCCTGCCCTTCGCGGGCGAGCGTGAGGAGGTCCTCCACCAGGGTGTCCATCCGGTCGAGCGCGCGCTCGACCCGGTCGAACTGCTCCTCGTCGCCCGATTCCCGGGCGAGGTCGAGATAGCCCGACGCGACGTTCAACGGGTTGCGCAGGTCGTGTGAGACGACGCTCGCGAACTGGTCGAGGCGCTCGTTCTGCCGACGGAGCGCCGCCTCCCGTTCGCGCTGCTCGGTGATGTCGGTGTAGATAGCGAAACCGCGGGAGTTATCCTCGCCGACCGCGAGCGGGATGACCTGCATGAGGAAATGCCGGGGGCCGTCGGCCCCCTCGCGTTCGACCTCGGCCTGAATCCGCTCCCCGCGCTCCAGCCGTTCGTTGAACTGTTCGGCCTCCTGACGGGCTTCGGGCGGGACGACGTACTCGTCGAGCGACTCGCCTACCACCTCCTCGGCGCTGTAGCCGAACGTCTCCTCGAAGGGGCTGTTCACCCGGCGCACGACGGGTTCGCCGTCCACCATCTCGTAGGCGATTGCGGCGCCGGGGACGTTCTCGAACAGCGCCTCAAGCCTGTCACGCTGGGTTCGGAGGTCCGCCTCCGCGCGCACCCGTTCCAGCGACACCGCGACGTGTGCCATCAACAGTTCGGCCAGGTGGACGTCGTCGTCGTCGAACGCGCTCGGTTTGGTCGCCACGGCCTGAAACACCCCGATTTCGCCCACGGGAACGCTGATCGCCGACCGGTAGCTGTCACGGACCGGTTCGGCGTCGTCGTCGTCCTCGTGGAGTTCGTCGATGCAGAAGGAGTCGCCGGTGCGGGCGGTCTTCCCCGTCACGCCCTCCGAGATATGCATCGGCCGAGACGCGTCTTCCTCCCCTTCCATCGTCTCGATGGCCGGAACCAGCATCTCCCCCTCCCGGAGGGAGATGATGCATTTCTCGAACGCGAGCACGTCTTCGGCGGCGTCGATGGCCCGGTCGAGCACCGCCTCCTCGGTGTCCGCGCCGGCGATCTCCGTGGCGGCGGTGTGAAGCTGTTCGATGACCTGTCGGGACTCCCGCAGCGCCTGCTCCGAGCGGATGCGCGAGAGCGTCGCCCCCGCGTAGGAGGCCAGTAGCTCCGCGAGTTCGAGGTCGGTCTCGTCGAACGCGTGTGGCTCCGTCGAAAGCGTCTGGAAGACGGCGTCGTCGCCGATGGGGACGCTGAGCGCCGACCGGGTCGTGTCGTAGGCCGGGGAGGCCTCCGGGCGCTCGCGCACGTCACGCAGAAGGTACGATTCACCCTGCTCGTGGGTGCGGTAGAGCACGCTGTCCTGCGGCGGGACCCGTTCACTCTCCTGGTCCTGACCGGCGACGATGGAGAAAGCACCGTTCTCGGCGGCGAACAGCACCGAGCGGTCGAAATCGAGCACGCGTTCGGCGATACTGATGGTTCGCTCGAACAGCTCCGCCTCGTCTTTCGCGTCGATGAGCCCCGGTGCGGCCTCGTGGAGCTCCGTGATGGTGCGCTGGCGCTCCCGGAGGTCCGCCTCGGCCCGGAGGCGTGCATCCACCTGTGCGACGTGGTTCGCGAGCAGTTCGGCCAGTTCGAGGTCCGCGCCGTCGAACGCCCCGCGAGCCGACGAGAGCCCGACGAACACGCCCACTTTCCCGAACGGGACCGCCAACCCCGACCGGTGGTTGTGGGTCTCCGTGTAGGCCACGTCGTGGCTCTCGATGTCGTCGACGAGCCCGGGATCACCCGTCTCGAACACCCGGGCAGTCAGGCCGTGGTCGGGGTCGAGTTCGTCGGGAACCGACATCGGGTCGGTCGCGGCGGCACAGCGAAACCGGTCCGGCTCGCGGATATAGACCGTTGCGATGTCGAAATCGAGTATCTCCGAGGCGATATCGACGGCCCGCTCGTAGAGCCGCGTCCGGTCGTCGATGCTGACGAGTTCGGCCGACCCGGCGTGGAGCCGGGTGATGCGGTCGCGTTCGGCTCCCTCGTCGACGGCCTCCGTGACCCGTGCTGCGAACTCCTCGGAACGCGTCTCGGCGCCGGTCGGACAGTCGACGATTGGACAGCCCGCCTCCGAGGCGCGGGCGGCGAGGGCCGCCGGAATCGTCCCCGTGCAGACGACGAGACAGTCCGGCTCGCGCTCTTCAAACGCCGAAAGCGCCGCTGACGGCTCCCGCACGCGCGAGGTGAACCCGTCGCTCTCGAGAAGCGAGCCGACGCCGGTACAGGTGTTTTCCCCGATGACGAGGAGGTCGGTGGCGCGGGACACGGCTCGGGATGGTCTACAGGTTGCTCGCGTGAACGTTGCATATGCGTTTCGGTCGCTGTCCCCCCGCGACCCGCGTTTCGGTCCCTGTCTCCCCGCGACCACCGGTCCCGGAATCCTTTTTGCCAGCGGTGGACCACGTTCGGTAATGAGCGAGCTCGAGAGCGAGTACCGTCTCGACTACTTCGCGGAGAACGGGTTCGAGCGGCGCGCCTGTTCGGCCTGTGGCGCCCACTTCTGGAGCCGCGACCCGGACCGCGAAACCTGCGGCGAGCCCCCCTGTGAGGATTACGGCTTCATCGACGACCCCGGCTTCGACCGGGAGTTCTCGCTGTCGGAGATGCGCGAGGAGTTCCTCTCCTTCTTCGAGGAACACGGCCACGAGCGGGTCGACCCGGCACCCGTCGCCGCCAACCGCTGGCGCGACGACGTCCTCCTGACCCAGGCGTCCATCTACGACTTCCAGCCCCACGTCACCAGCGGGCAGTCGCCGCCGCCGGCCAACCCGCTCGTGGTGTCCCAACCCTGCATTCGAATGCAGGACATCGACAACGTCGGCAAGACCGGTCGCCACACGATGGCCTTCGAGATGGGCGGCCACCACGCGTTCAACGCCGACGAGG
>JBDGQC010000195.1:0-7344 GCA_042219375.1 Halolamina sp.
CGCCTCCGGTCGGTACGGTCGCTGCGGTCCTCGGCCTTCGGCCTGCGGTCCTTGCTTCCCGCGCCTTCCCGGACGCGGCAGCCCCTTTCAGTCCAACCCACCGTAGTGCGCCGGGCACCAGGCCCGCCGCGGGACGGAGTCCCCGCCCCTCCCCGCGCGCTCGCGACGACGGCGAGCGCGCGCTACCACCGCAACCGCACCCGCGTCGGCGGTGGCGCGAATCGCCCGCACCCTCGTGGTGCGGGTCAGCGCGAGGGGTTCGCGAGTGAAACGAGCGAACCGGCTGGGGAGGTCTGAGGCTGCGGGGCTGTCGGCGGTGCGGGACTATTGGCCATGGGAACTCCGCGGTGCTGTTCGCGGTCGCGGAGCTGATTCCACTACCCCTCTGAACAACTCACGAACCCATTCGAGATCTCCATTCGTACAGAACACGAACCGTTTTCCGCGACCCACGCCCCTCATCAACCGATGACCATCGGCGAGCCACAGAGAGTCGCGGGCACCGAGGATGTCTACTACGTCGACACCGGGATGTACGACGTTGCCGAGTACGGCTCCGTCTACGTCATCGACGCCGAGCGCCCCGCCATCGTCGACACGGGCACCGGCGGCGACTACGACGCCGTTTCCGGTGCGCTCGACGAACTCGGCGTCGACCTCGATTTCGTCCTCCCGACCCACGTCCACCTCGACCACGCCGGCGGCGCGGGCCGCCTGCTTGAAGACCACCCCGATGCTGCGGTCCGAATTCACGAGCGCGGGGTCCGCCACCTCGTCGACCCCGGCCGCCTCGTCGCCGGCACGAAAAGCGCCGTTGGCGACCAATGGCAGTACTACGCCGACCCCGTCCCCGTTCCCGAGGACCGTATCCGTGGGCTCGACGACGGCGACGAAATCGACCTCGGCGACCGGACGCTCGATGTCCACGAGGCGCCCGGCCACGCGCCCCACCAGCACGTCTTCCATGACCCAACCTCGGGCGTACTGTTCGGCGGCGACGCCGCGGGCATCTACGTTCCTGCCGAGGACGACATCCGGGAGACGAGCCCGCCGCCGCAGTTCGACCTCGACCAGGCCCGCCGGGACGTGTCGATGCTCACGGACCTCGCGCCGGAGACGCTGGCGTTCGGCCACTTCGGGCCGCGGGCGTTCGACGCCGACCTGCTGAGCGCGTACAAGCGGACTCTGGTCGAGTGGGTCCAGGCCGTCCGGCAGAAACGCGAGGAACTGGGGGACGACGAGGCGGTCATCGAGCATTTCGTCTCCCACGCCGACGAGATGACGGGCGCCGAGACGTGGGGCGAGCGGAAGGCGAAGGCGGAAGCGCGCCTCAACACCCGGGGCGTGCTGGCGTATCTGGACCGCGAGGCGTAGCGGGTCCGGGGCCGGATATTTATGCTGCGGCCAGCGATACCGGGCATGACCGCACGCGACGCCGAGCGGGCGTTCGAGAGCCCGGTCATCGGCGACGACACGCTGGCGGAGATGTTCGAGGCGAGCGCCGCGCGCAACGAGGCCGATATCGCACAGCAGTACAAGGGCGGCATCTACGACCGCTCCCTGGTCGAGGACGGTGTGCTGCCCGCGGCCCCGGACGGTGAGTACGCCAACCTCACCTACGCCGACATGCGAGCCATCGTTCGCAACCTCGCGGCCGGCTTCCGCGAACTCGGCGTCGGCGCCCGGGACCGGGTCGGCATCTTCGCCGAGACCCGGATGGAGTGGGCCCAATGTGACTTCGGTGTCCTCGCTGCGGGCGGTGTCGTCACCACCGTCTACAGCGGCTCGTCGGAGAGTCAGACCGCCTACCTGCTCGGCGACGCGGGCGCCGATGGCGTCGTCGTGGGGAACGGCGACCTGCTCCACCGCGTGCTCGCCGTCGAGGACGACCTCGACCTCTCTTTCATCGTCGTGATGGACGAACCGCCTGACGGAAGCGGTGCCGCAGGGGCAGTCCGGGACCGTGATGACGTGTACACGCTGGGCGACCTGCACGAACTCGGCGCCGCCGCGTTCGACGAGGAAGCCTACCACGGCTGGCTGGACGAACAGACATCGGGCGACCTCGCGAGTCTCGTCTACACCTCTGGAACGACCGGCCAGCCCAAGGGCGTGAAGCTGACCCATCACAACTTCCGGTCGAACGTGAACCAGTGCTACCGACGGTTCGGGCCCCGTCCCGACAAGGACGAGGGGGTCCCCGTCACCGACGCCGACTCGCTGGCGCTCTCGTTTCTCCCGCTCGCGCACGTGTTCGAGCGGCTGGCGGGCCACTTCCTGCTGTTCGGGGCGGGAGCGACCGTCGCGTACGCCGAGAGCGCCGACACGCTCCGGGAGGATTTCGGCCTGGTGGAACCGACGACGACGACCAGCGTCCCGCGGGTGTACGAGAAGCTCTACGCCGCGGTCCGCGAGCAGGCCAACGAATCCCCCGTCACGGCGCGGGTGTTCCGGTGGGCGACCGGCGTGGCCCGGGCGTTCGAACGCGCCGAGGACCCCGGCGCGGTCCTCTCGGCGAAACACCGCGTCGCGGACGCGCTCGTGTTCTCGAACGTGCGTGAGGCGCTGGGCGGGAACATCGACTTCTTCGTCTCCGGCGGCGGGAGCCTCTCGGAACGGCTCTGCCGAACTTTCCACGGCATGGGCATCCCGATTCTGGAGGGCTACGGACTCACCGAAACCGCGCCGGTTGTCAGCGTCAACCCGTACGAGGACGCCAAACCCGGAACCATCGGCCCGCCGGTCGTCGATGTGGAGACGAAACTGGACGAGTCCGTCGGCGTCGTCGACGACGCGGACATCGCGGGCGACACCGGCGAACTGCTCGTGCGCGGCCCGAACGTCACCGACGGCTACTGGGAGGACCCCGAGGCGACCGAGGCGGCGTTCAGCGAACCCGAGGACGGGGGCGACCCCTGGTTCCACACGGGCGACATCGTCGAACTCCGCCCGGATGGCTACATCCGGTTCCGGGAGCGCGCCAAGCAGTTGCTGGCGCTCTCGACGGGGAAACTGGTGCCGCCAGGGCCAATCGAGGACGCGTTCGCGGACAACGAGTTCGTCTCGCAGGCGATGGTCGTCGGGGACGACCGGAAGTTCGTCGGCGCGCTCCTCGTTCCGGCGTTCGAGCGGGTGCGGGCGTGGGGCCGGGAGGAGGGGCTGGACCTCCCCGAGGACGAGGAGGCGCTCTGTCACGACGACCGGGTGCGCGACCGCATCGAGGCGGAGGTCGAGCGGGTGAACGAGCCGTTCGAGCCCCACGAGCGCATCAAGCAGTTCCGGCTGGTGCCCGAGGAGTTCACACCCGAAAACGACCTGCTGACGCCGACGATGAAGTTGAAACGCCGGAAGATTCTGGACCGCTGGGCCGACGAGGTCGAGGGGATGTACGAGTAGCTTCCGGCGCCGAACTCCCCCGCCGGGCCGCAGTAGCCATTTTTAAGCCCACCCGTCCAGAATGGCCCGATGTGACGACGAACGAACAGCCGGCGGCGACCGGGGTGATGTAGATGGCGAGCGGTGCAGGCGCGCTGCTCATCCCGATTGTCGCGGGAATCATCGGCGTCGGCGTGATAGCGCAGGTGCTCGCCGACCGGTTCCAGATTCCGAGCGTGGTGTTCCTCATCGGGGCGGGCATCATCCTGGGCCCCGAGGTACTGGGCATCCTCGACCCGGCCGAGTTCGGCGACGCGCTCCCGGCCATCGTCGGCCTCTCCGTCGCGATTATCGTCTTCGAGGGGGCGTTCCACCTTCGCATCAGCAAGTTACGGGAGGCGCCGAAGGCGACGCTCCGGCTGGTGACCATCGGCGCGGTCATCGCGCTTGTGGGCACCGCCGCGGCCGTCCACTTCATCCTCGTCGTGCCGTGGGACGTGTCGTTCCTCATCGGCGCGCTACTGGTGGCGACAGGGCCGACGGTCATCGCACCCATCCTCGACGTGGTTCCGGTGCGGGACCGGGTCGGCGGCGCGCTGGACACCGAGGGCATCGTCAACGACGTGACCGCCGCCATCACCGCGGTGGCCATCTTCGAACTCATCCTGCTGGAGGGCGAGGGTGGCATCGTGACGCTCGTGGAACTGTTCGCCGAGCGGCTGGCGTTCGGCCTGCTGTTCGGCGTCGGCGTCGCCGCCTTCGTCTACTACGCGCTCCAGTATATCGACCTCTCGCCGGGCAACGCGCCCCAGAACGCCCGCCTGCTCGTGCTCGCAGGTGCGCTCGTCGCGTTCGCCGGCGCGAACACCCTCGCCAGCGAGGCGGGGGTGGCCGCCGTCGCCGTCGCGGGGCTCCTGCTCGGCAACGCCGAACTCCCCTACGAGGACGACATCGCGGCGTTCAAAGGGGATGTCACGCTCATCGTCCTCTCGTTCGTGTTCATCACGCTGGCGGCGCTGCTGGAGTTCTCGGTGCTGCTGAAACTCGGTGTCGGCGGGCTGGCCGTCGTCGCCATCGTCGCGCTGGTGCTCCGGCCGCTGCTGGTGTTCGTCTCCAGCATCGGTGACCGGTTCACCCGCGAGGAGAAACTGTTCATGAGCTTTGTCGGCCCGCGGGGAATCATTCCCGCGTCGGTGGCGACGCTGTTCGCCATCGAACTCCGCGGCGCCGGCATGCAGGAGGCCGCGGACGTGCTCGTTGGAACCGTCTTCCTCACCATCCTGCTGACTGTCGTGTTCGAGGCGGGGTTCGCCCGCCAGATAGCCGAGAAACTCAACGTCATACCCATGCGAGTCATCATTATCGGGGGCGGGCAGGTGGGCCGCGCGCTCGCCACCCGCCTCGAAGACAGGGGCGAAAACGTGGTCATCGTCGAGACTGACCAGGAGAACATCCAGACCGTCCGTGATGCGGGCTTCACCGCCCACCACGGCGACGGGACGGACACCGAGGTGCTCCGGTCCGCGGGCGCGGACAACGCGAAAATCATCGTCGCCGCCACCGGCGACGACGACGTGAACCTGCTCGTCTCCCAGCTTTCCCAGTCGAAGTTCTCGCCGGAGAAGGTACTCGCGCGGGCGAACAACCCCGAGAACGTCGACGCCTTCGAGGAATTGGGCGTCAAAACCATCTCCTCGGCGCTGGCGACGGCCCAGGCCATCGACAACTTCATCGAGCGCCCCGCGCTGGCCGACTGGATGGGCGAAATCGGCCGCTCGGGCGACGTGCAGGAGATCGAAGTCACCGCCGATTCGCTCGTCGGCAAGACCATCGACGAGGTCGGCCCGGAACTCCCCGACGGCTGTCTGATCGCGCTGGTCTGCCGGGAGGACGAAACCACGGTCCCCGAGTCCGACTTCACGCTCCAGAAAGGCGACCGCATCACCTTCATCGGCCGCAACGAGGCGGTTCGGGAAGCGATGGAGTGGGCCCACCCGAGCGATTAGTAGGACCTCGACCCGCGACGACACCGTTTTCTCCGCCGACGCCCGAACCCGGAGCAATGGGGCTCTCCAGGCGGGCCGCTCTCCCGCTGCTTCTCGGACTCTCGGGGTGTACGGCGCTCACCAACGACGCCGTCGAACTCGCCGTCGAGAACCGCAGCGGCAGCGAGCAGAACGTCGTCGCGTACGTCGAACGAGCCGACGCCACGGCGACGGCCACCCCGGACCCGGACTACGAAGGGACGATTCCGCCGGGTTCGCGCGTCCTCGTGCCGGACGTGGTCCCAGCGCCGCCGGCGGGGGAGAGCCTGACGGCCGAAGCCGACGTGAAGACGGGGAGCTACGAGACGACCCAGCAGGTGACCGTCACCGGCCCCGGTACTGTCGACGTACGCATCACCCGCAACGGGATTCGCGTCTTCTTCGAAGCGAAGGACTGAGTCGGCGAGTACGTGGCTGAGGACGGCTCACACGGACCCGACACGGTTTTCCGAACCCACCGAGAAGCCGCACGTACATGATTAGCCGGCAGACGCTTCGGGAGGAGCCCGAACGGCTCCGTGAGGCGCTGGAGACGAAGGGCGTCGAGGACGTCGACCTCGACGAGATTCTGGAGGTGTACGACGAGTGGCGCGACCTCAAGCGCGAGGGCGACGAACTCCGCCACGAGCGCAACGAGGTCAGCCGCACCATCGGCGAACTCAAACAGGAGGGCAAGGAGGCAGAAGCCCAGCAGGCCATCGAGGAATCCGCCGAACTCAAAGAGCGCCTGGAGGCGGTCGAGGAGCGCGCCGACGAACTGGAACAGCGCCTCGACGAGGCGATGATGCGCCTGCCGATGATTCCCCAGGAGGACGTGCCCGTTGGGGCGGACGAGAGCGAGAACGTCGAGCGCCGGCGCGAGGGGTTCGAGGACCTGCGGGACCTCCCCGACGAGGTGACGCCCCACTACGACCTGGGCGAGGAGCTGGACATTCTCGATTTCGAGCGCGGCGCGAAGGTCAGCGGCGCCGGCTACTACTTCGCCAAGGGCGAGGGCGCCCGTCTGGAGCACGCGCTGGTCCAGTTCTTCCTCGACGTGCACCGCGAGCAGGAGTACGTCGACGTGTTCCCGCCGCTGCCGGTCAAGAGCAAGTCGATGGAGGGGACGGGCCAGTTCCCCAAGTTCACCGAAGACGCCTACCGTATCGAGGGCGAGCACGACGAGCCCTACGACGACGACGACCTGTGGCTGCTCCCCACCGCGGAGGTGCCGGTGACGAACATGCACCGCGACGACATCCTGCTGGACGACGACCTACCGCTGAAGTACCAGGCTTACTCGCCGAACTTCCGGCAGGAGGCCGGCGAGCACGGCACCGAAACCCGGGGTATCGTGCGCGTCCACCAGTTCAACAAGGTCGAACTGGTGAACTTCGTCCGGCCCGAGGAGAGCGACGACCGCTTCGACTGCCTCGTCGCCGAAGCCGAGGCGGTGCTCAAGCGACTCGGCCTCCCCTACCGGATTCTGGAGATGTGCACGGGCGATTTGGGCTTCACGCAGGCCAAGAAGTACGACATCGAGGTGTGGGCGCCCGGTGACGACATGCCCGAGGGCCCCGAGCAGGGCGGGCGCTGGCTCGAAGTCTCGTCGGTGTCGAACTTCGAGGATTTCCAGGCGCGCCGGGCGGGCATCCAGTACCGTCCCGAGCGCCACGAGAGCGCGGAGCACGTCCACACGCTCAACGGGTCGGGCGTGGCGATTCCCCGCGTCGTTGTGGCGATTCTGGAGTACTATCAGAACGAGGACGGCACGGTCGACGTGCCCGAGGCGCTCCAACCCTACATGGGCGGCCAGGAAGTCATCGAGGGCCACGAACCGGTCGGGGAGAGCGCGCTTGGCGGCGGCGAACGGGAGTAACTACGCGGTCGGGACAACTCGCCGCAGGCGAGGTAAACCGACCGCGAGACGTGAGGCGGTGAGCGG
>JBDGQC010000067.1:0-7279 GCA_042219375.1 Halolamina sp.
GCGCCGGGGTCGAGCACCACGTCCATCGCGAGCACGAGGCTGATGACCGCCAGCAGGCGGGTAATCGTCCGCTCGGCGGTGCTGCCCAGCAGGAGCAAACAGAGCAGGTAGGCGTTGACTACCAACGGCAGGAAGAAGACGGGGAGCGCCAGCGGCACCCCGCCGACCATCGGCCCGAGGTCGATTCCGTACTGGAATTCGCCGTAGGGCATCCCGGTATGAACGCCGACCAGTTCGATGGCGTAGGCGTAGGCCGCCAGTCCCGCGACGCCCAGCAGCGCCCGCCTGTCGACGACGGGCGCGACGCCGACGACCAGCGGCGAGCGCATCACGAGCACGCCCGTCAGCACCAGCAGGGGGTTGAACGAGAGCGGCGCCGGGAGCAGGCCCTCGGCGCTGGCAAGCAGCATGGCCGCGCCGACGACCGGGAAGACGACGGCGATAGTGAAGCGGTGGTCCCGGACGAGACGGTCCATCGCGGCCTCCCACGCCCCGCGGCCGTCAGGGCGGTTCTGAACCAGCGCGAACAGGCTGCTCACGCCAGCACCCCACGCAGTCGCAGCAGACCGCCGAGGGTCAGGAGCATCCCCACGACGGCGTTCACGAACGGGAACCACCAGTACGCCCGGTCCACGTCGACGCCCGCCGCGACGGTGCCGACCAGGAACACCGGATAGGCCGCAAGCAGCGCGCCGAGCCGCGGGTCCAGGAGGGCGAACGCCGCGGCGGCGAGCGTCCAGCAGGCCAGACAGTAGCCGTAGGTGCGGCGCTCGCCCAGCACCGTCGCCGTCGTCTCGATACCGGCGGCGCGGTCGGGGTCGATGTCCGGGATGGCGGAGTAGGTGTGCATCCCCATCGTCCAGAGCCAGCCACCGACGAGCGCGAGTGCCGGCGGGTGCGCGCCCGCGATTGCGGCGTAGGCGGCCGCGCCCGGCAGCAGATAGAGCCCGTTCGAGAGCGAGTCGAACAGCGGTCGGGCCTTGAACCGTAGCGGCGGCGCGCTGTACCCCGTCGCGAGCAGGAAGAAGCCGGCCAGATACGGCCACGCGACCTGCGGGGTGAGCGTGAACAGCCCCGCTCCGGCGAGCCCACAGAGCGCGACGACGGCTGTCACCCTGGCGTCGCCGCGCCAGCGCGCCTCCCGGCCCTCGTCTTTCTTCGGGTTCCCGGTGTCGATTTCGCGGTCGAATCGGTCGTTGACGCCGTAGAGATAGACGTTCGCAGGGACGAGGAAGTAGGCCGCCAACACGACCGAAAGTGGGCTGAACAGGCCTTCGACGCTCGCCGCGGCGTAGGCGACGGCGACGACTACCGGTCCGCCGGTGTAGAGCCAGAACCGCGGCCGCGACAGGGTCAGCAGGTAGCGCAGCATCCGTCTACTGTCGGCTCTCCCGTTCGGTGAGCGCTTCGGCGGTGAGTTGGCCGCTGATGAGACACATCGGGACGCCGATGCCGGGGGTGGTGTACGACCCGGTGAAGTAGAGCCCCGACACCGCCTCGGAGGTGTGGGGCGGGCGCAGCAGCGCGGTCTGTCTGAGCGTATGCGCCAGGCCGAGCGCGGAGCCCTGCATGCTGTTGTAGCGCTCGCCGAACTCGCTGACCGAGAACGTCTCCTCGACGACGATGCGGTCCCGGAGGTCGGTCCCCGTGTTCGCGGCGATGTCGTCGAGCACCGTCTCGCGGTACTCGGCGCGCGTCTCCGTGTCGTCCTCCAGGCCGGGCGCGATTGGCACCAGCGCAAAGAGGTTCGAGTGGCCCTCCGGGGCTACTGTCTCGTCGGTTTTCGAGGGCACACAGAGGTAGTACGCCGGGTCGTCGGGCCAGGCCGGGCGGTCGAATATCTGCTCGAAATGCTGGTCCCACGCCGTCGGGAGGACGAGGGTGTGGTGGGCGAGGTTGGGCACGTCGCCCTCGACGCCCATGTAGAGTAGGAACGCCGAGGGGGCGTAGGTCCGAGACTCCCAGTACTCCTCGTCGTACTGGCGCTTCTCGGGCGCGAGCAGTTCCTGCTCGGTGTGGGCGTAGTCGGCGTCGCTGACCACGAGGTCGGCGAGTTCGTAGCCGGCGCCCTCGACCCGGTGGTCGGCGTGGCGGTCGCTCGGGGCGTATTCCGTCCCGGCGGCGTCGTCGTAGTCAACCTTGAACGCGCCGCGCTGGCCGTGGATGGCGGTTACGTCCGCGCCCGTACGGTACTCGACGCCGAGTTCGGCGCCGAGGTCCACGAGGCCGTCGACGACGGCGCCCAGGCCGCCGTCGGGGTAGTAGACGCCGAGGTTGAAATCGACGTGGCTCATCAGGTTGTAAAGCGCCGGCGTGTTGTTGGGCGACCCCCCGAGGAAGACGAGGGTGTACTGCATCACCTGCTGGAGTTTGGGGTGGTCGAAGTAGTTCTCGACGTGGTCCTGCATCGACCCGAGCATCGAGAGCCCACGGGCCTGCCGGCCGACGTCGGGGTCGAGGTAGTCACGCAGGCGCGGGCGGTCCTCGTAGACGAAGTGCTCCATCCCCACCTCGTAGTTGAGGGTGGATTTGTCGAGATACTCGTGGAGCGTCTCGCCGGCCCCTGCCTCGTAGGCCTCGAACTTCTCGGCGTTCTCGGCGACGTTGGGGGAGAGGTCCATGCTGTCGCCGTCTTTCCACATGATACGGTAGTGCGGGTCGAGCCGTGAGAGCGTGTAGTACTCGCTCGGCTCGCGGTCGAAATGGGCGAAGAAGCGCTCGAACACGTCGGGCATCAGATACCACGACGGACCCATGTCGAAGCGGAACCCCTCGCGCTCCAGCACGCTCGCGCGACCGCCCAACTGCTCGTTGCGTTCGAGCAGCGTCACCTCGGCGCCCGCGTCCGCGAGGTAGCAGGCCGTCGAGAGCCCGCCGATACCGCCGCCGATGACGGCGATAGCCTGCCCGTCGAGCGCGGGAAGCTCCGGGGAAACGTCCATGAACAGGGGAGTGCCGCGATGGGCTTAAAACCGGGAGGCAGCGGCCGTCGGGCAATGGGTAGAGAGGACTGTCACGCTGGCCAGCGCCGGCGCTCTCGTATCGCGACGAACACCGCTAAGTCCCTGCCACCCCCTCGTTCGGTATGGACGATTCTACGGTCGTGGTGACCGGCGCGGCGGGCGGTATCGGGAGCGCGCTCGTGCGGGAGTTCGCCGAAGCGGGTGCGACCGTCGTCGCCGGCGTGCATACTGGGAGTGACGACCGGCCGAAGCCCGGCGACGAGCAGGCGTCGGACGGCCCGTTCGCCGACCTCTCGGGCGTCCAGACGGTCGCCGCGGACGTGCGCGACGAGTTCGACGCCGAGCGGCTGATGGAGCGGGCGGCCCGCGCGGGCGGGGAAATCGACCTCGTACTGCCCTGTGCCGCGGTGTTCCACGGCGACCCCGGAGCGGCGCCGCTCTCCGAGGAGGCCTACGCCGCGTTCGACAACCAGTTCCGCACCAACGCCCGCGGCGTCTTCGCGGCCGTGACGGAAGCCATCCCCCACCTCGCCGCCGACGCGCGGGTGCTGGTCCCCTCCGGCAGCGTGGCGACCGAACCCAGCGCGGGCTACGGCGGCTACGCCGTGTCGAAAGCCGCGGCGGAGGCGGTGGCTCGCGGGTTCGCAGCCGACATCGAGCAGGCTGTCGGCGTCGTCGACCCCGGCGTGGTGGCGACGGAGCTAACGGGCGGGAAAGGGCGGGACCCCGAAGACGTGACGGGGCTGTTCCGCTGGGCGGCGACGGCGGTCGACGCCGAGGAGCTGAACGGCGCCCGCCTCGACCTGAAAGACTGGAAGCGCGCGACGCGGTAGAGCCGTACGTTCTTACTTCCGGGCCGCCTTCGACCGGCTATGCAACTGGAAGCCATTCGGACCGCGACGGGCGAAACCGTCCACGTCGACCTCTCGATGGGCGAGAGCGGCTCGAAGGGGGCGTTTTTCGTCGCCTACGTCTCCGCGGACGCCGAGGACCGCTGGGGCTACCTCTGTGGCAACTGCGAGACGACCGACAACGCCATGGACACGATGGGCCGCATCGAGTGCAACGTCTGTGGCAACACCAAGAAACCGGACGACTGGGACGACGCACACGAGTGAGGAGACGGTAGTCGGCGAGACGGCCGTTCACTCGTCGGTCACTCCGCGCGGGGGCAGTTCCGGCGTCTCGATTCCCTCTCGCTCGAAGGCAGCGAGGCTCCGTTCGGTCACGTCGGAGGCGAACGCGAACTCGTCGCGCAGGTCGGCCACGTAGGCTTTCCCCTTGATGGTCCGGTAGTAGGCCTGGTCATCGACGACGACGGTGGCCGGGTGACTGTCGTCGACAAAGACGTATTTCGAGGTTATCAGCGCCTCCTCGACGATATCGGTCGCCGGGCCGATATCGGCGCCCTGGGCAACCGCGACCTCGACGACGACCATCATCGTCGGCGCGCCCGCGTTCGCGTTGGCAACGCTCGAAGTGAACAGCGTCGCGTTGGGGACACGAACCGCGTTGTCGTCCGCTGTCGTCAGCGTCGTCGCTCGGAGTCCGATTCCCGTGACCTCGCCGTAATGGTCCCCGATTGCGACCTTGTCGCCGACGCGATAGGGCTTCTCCGTGATGATAACGAGGCCACCGATGACACCCGCAAAGAGGTCCTTCAGGCCGAAGCCCAGCGCCGCCCCGAGCAGGCCCGAAACCGCCAGTATCTGCGTCGTCGAGAGTTGGAGGAGTGGCCCTGCGACGAGGTAGACCGCGACGCCGTAGATGAGGAACCGT
This sequence comes from Halolamina sp., assembly GCA_042219375.1. GTDB lineage: Archaea > Halobacteriota > Halobacteria > Halobacteriales > Haloferacaceae > Halolamina. Next base: position 4,743 of record JBDGQC010000067.1, read on the forward strand.
ACCACCGGAATGAACATTTTGATCGCGATACGGCGCCGGGGGACGCGCTCGGCGAACGCCGAAATCGCGGCGCTACCGAAGCGGGCGAGCAGATACGCCGCCAGCAGGACGGCGATGCTGTGGAGAACGACCGACGGGTCGGTTCTCACTCCGCTGATACCCGTCTGGAGGAGCATTAGTTGCGGTCCCTCCGTTCCGTCTCGGTGATAGCGGCCGGGACGGCCGTCGGTTCGAGGCGAACGACGCCGTCTGCCGTGGAGACCATCCCGTCCCGGAGGAGGCGTCCGAGAACGCGTTCGGTGTCGTCGATGATGCGATTCAACTCCGCACGCGTGACGCGCTCTTTCAGGAGGAGAATGCGCAGGCAGAAGGCCTCCTCACGGTCGAGATCGAGGTCGGCTCCGGGGGCCACGATATCGCTCGGCCGGACCTCTGCACGTCGGCTCGCCTCCCAGAGTGCCGTCGCAACGCCGACGTTGCCCTCGGAGACTGCCGCGAGGCGTTCGAAGACGACGTCCTTCGGGTCGACCTCGCTGTCCGTGAGCGAGGCTGTGATTCTGGCGCGGTTCAGCGCCGGCACCGGCACCGAGACGGTGTGGCCGCGCCAGTCCAGTTCGTACCGTCTGCTGGCGAGTAGTCCACCGACATCCGCTTGCTCGGCCGTGAACTCCGGAATCTCGTCGTAACGGTCGAGCACCAACGCCGCCAGGTCGTTCGCCGCAATCGTCTCGACCTCGGCCCGCGCCGCGAACGTCCGGTCTATCCCCCGGACTCGCGTGAGATACGTCCAGGCGTAGCTGTTCCACCCAGCCACGACGGGGTCCGTGGATTCGACGATAGCTCGCAGAACTGTATCCAGGGGCCCGAAGCCCCCGATACGCCGCTCGTAGAGGTGCTGCCAGCCGTCGATAACCACAGGGCCGTCCCCGAGAGCCGAAAGGACGGATTCGGCGCCGTCGCCGGGGTCGAGACACAGGAGGTCGACCCCGAGTTGGTCGGCCGCGTGTTCGAGCACGCTGTAACGACCGCCGAACGGCGCGCTACACACCGCAAGCGGTCCGGGAGACTGCCCCGCCAGAACCCGTTCGAAGGCTTCCACGTCGTCGCCGAGCAGCGTCGCCGGGGCGAACCGCTCGGACCCTCCGTCGGCGTCCGCGCTGGCAGCTCCACGACCGGAACTACTACTCATACACCAGCAGTCCGGCCAGGTTACTGTAATACTTCGCCCGGTGAGAGGGGACTCGCTCTCAGAACGTCGCCTCGATTCCCGCCTCCAGCGCCGCGACGGCCTCGTCGATGTCGTCGCGGTCGATACACAGCGGCGGGGAGATGAGCACCTGCGTGTCCGGGCGGCCGGAGCCGAACAGCACGCCGTGGTCCTTCGCCACCTCCCGCACGTCGGCGACTGGGTTGTCGGCGTCGGGTTCGACCCGCGGGTCGACGAACGGCTCACCCGTCTCGGGATGGCCGAACTCGACCGACCAGAGCAGTCCGCGACCGTGGACGTGTGCGACCTCGTCGTGGCGGTCGCCCAGGTCCCGGAGTTGCTCCTCCATGTACGGTGCAAGCTCCCGGCAGTTCTCGATGAGGCCGTCGGCGTAGGCGTCGAGGGCGGCGTTGCCCGCGGCGCAGGCGACGGGGTGGCCAGCGAACGTCTGACCGAGGTCGTGGCCGCCCTCCCGGATGTCCGCGGCGATTTCCTCGTCGGCGAGCACGCCCGCAAGCGGCGCGTAGGCGCTGGTGACGCCCTTGGCGAACGTGATCATGTCCGGCTCCACGCCGTAGGTCTGGATGCCGAACCAGTCGCCACAGCGGCCGAAGCCGGCGATGACCTCGTCGGAGATAAGGAGCACGTCGTGCTTGTCGCAGATCTCCCGGACGCGCTCGAAGTATCCCGGCGGTGCCGGATAGGCGCCGGAGGTGCCGGCGACCGGTTCGGTCAGCACCGCGGCGACGGAATCGGGCCCCTCGTTTTTGATGACGAACTCCAGGTGGTCGGCGGCCTGCTGGGCGATTTCCTCGGGCGTGTCGCCGTCGAAGGGGGAGTTGTGCACCAGCGGCGGGAGGAACTTCCCGATTCCCGTGGTGGCGGCGTGGCGCTCCACCTTCGCGCGGGTCTCGGGGTCGCCCGAGAGGCCGCCAGCGGCGTACGTCGAGCCGTGGTAGGAGCGCCAGCGCGTCAGTATCTTCGGCGCGTCCTGGTGCTCCCGGGCCATCTGAATGGCCGATTCGTTGGCCTCGCTGCCCGAGATGGAGAAGAACACGTCGTTCAGCGCCCCTGGCGCGCGGTCGGCCAGCCGTGCGGCGAGTTCGTCGCGGGCCGGCGTCGTCTTCGAGGACGAGACGTACGGGATTTCTCGGGCCTGCTGGGTCATCGCGTCCACGATGGCTTCACAGGAGTGGCCGGCGTTGACGCAGTACAGCTGTGAGAGGAAATCGAGGTACTCGTCGCCCGCGTCGTCGGTGACACGCGCGCCCTCGCCGGAGGTCAGCGAGAGCACGTCCCCCTCGGGTGAGTACCAATGAGGGATGTTCTG
>JBDGQC010000199.1:0-2684 GCA_042219375.1 Halolamina sp.
TCGCCTCCAGCAGGTCCTCGACGGCGACGCCGCTGGTGACCAGGTTGCGCCGGTGCTGACCCGAGGAGAGGTCGATACCGTAGGCCTCGGCCACCTGGGTCAGCGCCTCACGCTCGACTAGTGTCACCTCGCAGGTAGAAACCCGCGAGTAGTGGCCCTCGCCGGTCTGGTAGCGGTCGCCCGCAAGCCCGCCCTCGACTGCCTCGACACGCTCGCGCCGCTCCATCGGTTCGCCGCCCGCCGGAGCGATAAAGAGGTCTTCGAGCCTGGCGTCCATGGTGGCCCGAGGGCAGCAGGAACCAAGAAGCCGAGGCTTTCTTCCCCGGGCAAGCCGGGGTGAGCGTATGGACCAGACGACACCAGGGGGATGGCGATGAACCGACACGGAGGTGTCCGGTGAGCCGGGAGGACGGCGTCCGGGCGGACGTGCTCGCGGGTATCCGGTCGTTCCTGCCGCTCGCGCTCGGGGTCGTCCCGTTCGCGCTCATCGCGGGCATTACCGCCGTGGACGCCGGCATTCCGCCGTACCAGGCGGTCGGGATGTCAGTCATCCTGTTCGCGGGCGCCTCGCAGTTAGCGGCTATCGAACTGTTGGGCAAGGACGCGCCGCTGGCGGTGGTCGTGGTGACAGCGGTGGTCATCAACCTCCGGTTCACGATGTACAGCGCCTCCATCGCGCCGTATTTCCGCGGCGTCTCCCGGCTCCAGCGCTGGCTCGGCGCCTATGTTCTCACGGACCAGGCGTACGCGCTCTCCGTCGCCGAGTTCCGCGAGAAAGGGCCCGAGGAGCGCGGCCGGATGGGCTTTTACTTCGGGGCTGCGGTGGGGCTCTGGGTCATCTGGCAGGTCGGCACCATCGTCGGCGCGCTGCTGGGCGCGAGCGTCCCGCCGGGGCTCTCACTTGAGTTCGCGGTTCCGCTGACGTTCATGGCACTACTCTTCCCCGCTGTCGAGGGGCGGCCCACCGCGGTTGCTGCAGCCGTCGCCGCCGCCGTCGCCGTAGTCGGCGCGTCGTTGCCGTTCAACCTCGGCCTGCTTGTTGCGTCGTTCGCGGGCATCGGCGTCGGTGTCGCGCTCGAACGCCGGGACGGCTCGTTCCCGACGACGGAGGACGAGAACGCGGTGGATGCTAATGATTCGGAGAGCGCGACCGGGGAAGGGGGTGACGCGTCGTGACGACGAGCTACGGTCCGGGGGCCATCTGGCTCGCCATTGTCGGCGCGGGACTTTGTACGTATGCGCTACGGCTCTCCTTCATCCTGTTACTGGGTCGCGTCGATACCGTCCCGCCCCGACTGGTCGGCGTGCTCCGGTACGTCCCCGCGGCGGTGCTCGCGGCGCTTGTCGCACCCGCGATACTTTCGGTCTCCGCGGCGCCGACGTTGGCGCTCAACTTCGAGACGCCGAAGCTTCTCGCCGGGACCGTCGCCGTTATCGTCGCCTGGCGAACCGAGAGCGTGCTCGGGACCATCGCGGTCGGGATGGGGTCACTCTGGCTGTTCCAATATCTGCTCTGAGGTCGCGGTTGTGTTCGCCGGACGGGAAGGCGACTGCCGTCGTCCGGTGCACCAATGTTACCTGGTATCCTTAGGGTCAAAAACGGCTAAGGGTCGCGCCCGCGTGGACAACATTATGAGGACCGACCAACGACTGGCAGGTAACGTCAGCGAGCGGCGCCGGAGCGGTGGGGGGCGTCGGCCGACACACGCCGACGGGAGGCAGCCGTGACGGAGGCCGAATCGGAGGCGATGGCGGAACTCCCGCCGAGCGCGAAACTCGTCCATCTCGTCCTCCAGGAGAACGAGCGGATGACCCAGACGCAGGTCACCGAGGAGACCCAACTCGCCGGCCGGACCGTGCGGGACGCGCTCGGCCGGCTCGAATCGGCGGGGCTGGTGACCGAGGAGATCTGCCTGAAAGACGCCCGGAAACGCATCTACATCGCCGACGGCTGCCGGAGCGGCAACGCCGCGGGCGAGTAGTGGCGGACGACTGGTTCTCAGTTCCGACGCTGCAAGGAGACCGTGGACGACTCGCGGGGCGTAAATTTACGTTCTGGCATCCGTGAGTATCCCTGTGTCGACTCCCCGCGACCGTGCACAGCGCCTCCGGGAGGCCGCCCGCGACGACCCGGACGCCGTCAACCCCGACCGCGTGTTAGAACTGCTCCGCTATCCGGAGCGTGAGGTCCAGCGCGTCGCGGCCGAGGCGTTCCTCCCCCTGGTAACCGAGCACCCGGAAGCCGGGACGGGCGCGGTCGAACGGCTGGCGTACCTGCTGCGGACCGCGGACCCGGAACGCGCCGCCGACCGGGAACAGGCAGTCGCGTTCATGCGGACGCTGCTGCTCTGTCTCGCCCGTATCGCGAGCGTCGCGCCCGAGAAGGCGCTCAACGCTCGGACGGAGGTGCTTGCCTGTCTTGACGACCCCTCGGGGCCGCTGGCCGCGCCGGCGTCGGTCTGTCTCGCACAGTTCATGGAGGCGGGGCCGGCGTCGTTCATCGCCCACATCGACCGGTTCGAGGCGCTGCTCGACGCCGAGGAGCCGACGGTCCGGCGCAACGCGGCTCATATCCTGGCGCAACTGGCAGGCTCACATCCGGGTTCTGTGACCTCCGCCATGCCGACGCTCGGTGAGCGCCTGACCGACCCGGACACAGAGACTGCGAAGAAATCCGCGCTGGT
>JBDGQC010000199.1:2784-7161 GCA_042219375.1 Halolamina sp.
TGGGGCACATGGGGTCGCCGGTCGCGCTCGAACTCCTGCGGAACACGGCGACACAGGACGACGAAGCGGCCGTCCGCAGGGCGGCTGAGCGCGCGCTGGAACAGTAAGGACTACTCCTCGCGGTCCGTCCAGAAGTCGAAGCCGCGGCCGGGCGCGAACACGTCCACCCCGACCGCGCGCTCGTCGCTCGCGTTCTCGACGCGGTGCTCCTCCCAGGACTCCAGCAGCACGGAGTCGTTTTTCGTGAGCGTGACCGAACTCTCCTCAGTATGGACGGTGAGTTCGCCTTCGAGACAGAGACAGACCTGTTCGTTCTCGTGGTCGTGCATGGGCGAGGAGTGGCCCGGCGGCTTCTCGAACCACTCGAAGGTGAACCGGTCGCTCCCGGCGAGCGAGCGGCGCTGCCAGCCCTCGTCGGGTTCGTACTGTTCGGCGTCGTCGAACTTCACAACATCCATACCTGACCGATGCGGGGCGGCACACATCACTATTCGGGAAGCGGAGCCGTCGACCCGGCGGTTTCACTTCCGCCGATTCCTTTACTTTCACTCCGGACATGGCTCACTCCCTTTATCCTGGCCTGTATTTATGAGAACATGTCCACTCGGACGCGTGCTGACGACATCGATGGGGGACGGCTCGACTCGCTGGTTCGGGCGTTGCGCCCGCGAACGCCCGACGTGGCGGTTCGCAAGCGCGCGGCGAAACAGCTCTACGACGCCAGCATCGGCGACAGAGTACTCGTCGGCGTGCTTGCCGGCGCCGAGGAGGCGGTGTATCACTCGGCCTCGACCCGGTGTGTCGCCGCGGTGGAACTGACCGACGTCGGACCGAACCTCGGCAACGCCCGTCCGCTCGGCCAAGCCGTCGACGACCCCGAGCGCGCGTTCGACCACGTTGCCGCCGACTGGGCGTGGACGAACGCGGAACTGCGCCGCTGATAACTCCCCCAGGCCTATCTGAACCGCTGTGCCGGGAGCCGTAGCTCGTCCAGTCCGGGTAGCCCCTTCACGTTGAACACGACCCGTAGCTCCTCGCTCGCGGGTTCGCTGATACAGGAGAGCCGAATCCCCTCCTCGACCATCGCTGTCGAGAGGACGTGGTTCCGGGGCATCGTCACCTCGCCTTCGAGGACGGCGACCGCACAGTTCGCGCACGCGCCGCCGCGGCAGGCGAAGGGCCAGACGAACCCCCGCTCCTCGGCGGCTTCGAGCAGCGTCTCCCCCGGCTGAACGAGCAGCCGGCCGTAGGATTCCGGCGAGAGCCCGGCCTCGGCCGCCTTTTCGAACAGGTCATCGTCGTCGATTTCCCATCCGTAGTCGGCCAGCACCTCGTAATCCAGGTACTCCATCCGAGTGGCCGCCTGCTCGGCCTCGTCGGGTTGAGTACCGTTGGCCGTGGCCTGTGGTCGGTCTCCGCGGCCGTCGATGTCCGCGGCATCTGGAACTTCGGTCGATTCTGCTTCCCCGGCCTGTATCGCCGCGTAGGCCTCCTGTACGCGCTGGAACTCGGCGATGGACCCACCCTGGTCGGGATGTGTCTCCTTCGCTCGGCGCCGGTACGCACGCACCACCGTCGGCTCGTCGGCATCGGGGTCAACACCGAGGACATCGAACGGGGAATCCACGGCAGTACGTATGTGGCGGGCACACTAATGCGCTTCTTCCGTGGCACCGAAACCGGGCGCCGAGCGGCCGTGGACACTCAGTCCAGCACGCCGCGCTCGGCGTCGTACTTCACCTCGCCCCCGACAATGGTGTACTCGACGTCGAGGTCCGTGAGGTTTGCAGGTTCGACGGCCCGTGGATCCTCCGAAAGCACGGTCACGTCTGCCAGCTTTCCGGGTTCGAGCGTCCCTTTCTCGTCCTCGTTGAACCCGAGGTAGGCGGCGTCCGGGCCGTAGAGCCGGAGTGCGTCCTCGACATCCACGCGCTGGTCCGGCCCGACCGTCTCCCCCGTAACCGTTTTCCGGGTTACGGCGGTCCTGAGACCCACACGGGGGTCACCAGTCGAAACCGGCCAGTCACCGTTGGCCGCGGTCGGAATGCCCCGCTCCTGTAGCGCGCCGACGGCGTAGGTCCACGGCATCCGTTCCTCCCCCCAGTAGACCCAGTTCCGGGAGACGTCGGCGCCGAGGAAGCTGATAGAGGATGAGACGGCCAGCCCCAACTCCTCGATGCGGTCGAGTTGTTCGGGTTTCGTTAGGCCGGCGTGTTCGATGCGGAACCGGTGGTCGTCCGCCGGGTCGAGTGCGGCCTCGTAGGCGTCGAGGATGTGGTCGATGCCACGGTCGCCCTGGCCGTGAACGCAGACGCGCAGTCCTGCCTCGGCGGCGTTCGCGACGCGGTCCGCGAAGTACTCCGGGTCGATGTGCAACACGCCGTCGTACTGCGGGGAGTCCTCCGGGACTTCCTCACCGACGTATGGGTCGTACATCGCGGCGGTCCGGCCGGTGAACGCGCCGTCCATGAAGTACTTCACGCCGACGACGAACAGACGGTCGCTGCCGAACCCCGTCTCGATACCGGTCTCCGAGAGCCGCGAGAGCACGTCAGTCCCCTCCTCGCCGAGTTCGGGACCCGCGTCGCCCTGGAGCATCAGGCCGACGCGCACCGGGAGGTTGCCCTCCCGTTCGAGTTCCTGGTAGATGCGCAGGTCCTCCGGCGAGGTATTGGCCTCGTGAGCGGTCGTGACGCCCCACTCCAGTAGTTGCTCCATCGCGCGCTCGACGTGGGCTTTGCGCTCCTCGCGCGTCTCCTCGGGGATGGCCTCGTGCAGCGGCAGTTCGGCCTCCTCGCTCACCAGTCCCGAGGGTCGGCCGTCCTCGTCCCGTTCGATGACTGCGGGGGGTTCGGGCTCCGGCGTCTCCGCGTCGATGCCGGCGATGTCGAGCGCCGCGGAGTTGTAGATGCTCCCGGTGTGGCCACCGACGCTGTTGACCTGCACCGGGTTGTTCGGCGCCGCCTCGTCCAGGTCCCAGCGGTTGATATGCCGGCCTTCGTCCTCCCAGACGAGGCCGAGGTTGTAGCCGCTGACGAGTATCCACTCGCCGTCGTCGGTGTCCTCGGCACGGGCGGCGAGTCGCTCCTGAACGTCCGCGACGGACTCGTTCGGCGGCGAGCGCGCGTTGACGTGGGTCATCCGCCGCCCGCCCATGGGGATGTGGAGGTGGGTGTCGATGAACCCCGGTAGTGCCGCCCGCCCGTCGAGGTCAATCACGTCGGTGTCCGTGCCGACGCTGTCTGCGATATCATCCGCGTCCCCGACGGCGACGATGCGGTCGTTGACGATGGCCAGGGCCTCGGCTGTCGCGCCGTTGTCCGTGAGGGGGAGTACCGTCCCGTTCGTGAGGACTATATCGGCGTCCATAGTGGTACACACGCTTGGTGTTTGATAACGGTTCGTGCACGGGCAAAGCGGCCGCCGTACGGGCGCTGGCTGGCGGATTCGGACAGCCGTCGCCATGCCAGGGCAACTGCATTTATGTACTCAGAGTACCAACTAACTTCTGTATATGAGTACCCAGAAAGACCGGCAGGTTCGGCGCGAGTTCGGCAGCGTCGAGGAGAGCGAGGCACTAAGCATCGACGAGGACCGGGCCGAACAGATAGTCGAGGCGCTCAACACCGACGTGGCCAACGGCTACGTCCTCTATCACCAGCTGAAGAAACACCACTGGAACATCGAAGGCGCCGAGTTCCTCGACCTCCACGTGTTTCTGGAGGACTGCTACGTCAACATCGAGGAGGGCACGGACCTCATCGCCGAGCGTGCACAGGCCATCGGCGGCGTCCCCGTCGCCGGCATGGACTCGCTGCTCGAACACGCGACCATCGAATCCGAGGACGAGGACGTGTACGACGCCCGTACCTCGCTGCGCAACGACATGGAACTCTACAGCGAGATGATTCAGGGGATGCGCGAACACGTCAAACTGGCCAACAACCTCGGCGACTTCACGACCGAGGAAGTCCTGCGTGACGTGCTCGAAACCATGGAAGAGGACGCCCACCACATCGAGCACTACCTCGAAGACGACAGCCTGGTCGTCCAGGAGTAAGCGTCACGCCGCCGGTCGAGTTTTTTCAGCGAAGGAGTCGGGAGCGACAGCTACTGTTCCACGTCCACGGTCGTGTCCGTGGAAATCCAGCCGTCGTCGTTGTCGTCTTCGGTGAAGACTGTCCGCTCGGGAGAGCAGCGAACGGCGGTGATACGGGGCGGGGACCCCCCGTCGGAGGGCGAGTCCGGTTCGACGGGGCGGGTATCCTCGGCTACCATACCGTCCTTTCTGCGGGGGAGGGGATTATGGCTTTCGGTCGGCCTAAACATCGCCGAGGCTCACGCGGTCGCCACCGCGAGCATATGCCCGGAGAGGTC
>JBDGQC010000118.1:0-7019 GCA_042219375.1 Halolamina sp.
CGCCAGCCACGCCGCCGCGTACGAACGCCCGAGCCGCGAGCAGACCGTCTCGCCCAGCGTCGACCGGCTGTCGGCCTCGACGACCGCGCCGGTAATCTGCTCGACCACGCCGTCGAGGCGGTGTAACAGCCCTCGGAGGGTTTCGCGTTCCTCCGCAAGGGCCGCCCGGTGGCGGTTGGCCGCGCGCTCAGCGCGCTTGCGCCGGGTCGCCTCGGACTGGAACCCGGCGTAGTGTGTGACTCGCCCCGAGTCGTCCCGTATCGGCGCGAGCGACACCTCCTGCCAGAACAGGTCGCCGTTCTGGCGGTAGTTTCGGAGCTCCACGGTGACCGCCTCCCCGGCGTTGATGGCTGCCCGCATCCGGTTGACGGGCTCGGCCGCGGTGGCCGGCCCCTGGAGAAACCGGCAGTTACGGCCGACGGCCTCCTCGCGGCTGTAACCGGTCTGCTCGACGAACTGGTCGTTGACGTACACGAGGGGTTCGTCCGGCTGGGTCATATCCGATATCGTGACGCCCACCGGCGCTTCGTCGAGTATTCGCGCCGTCGAGAGCGGCGTCCCGTCGCCAGTCTGGCGCTCCGTGGTCTCCGTGAGCGCCGTTTCGGTTCGGCCGGTCGCGGCGAGTTCGTGGACGGTTCCGGCCAGCCGCGCTACCGGGTCCGGTCCCGACGGGCGGATTGAAACCACCGACGACTCGGCCCCGGACTCCGCGTCGTCGCCGACGACACAGCACGGCACGTCGAGTTCGGCGGCCGTCGCGACGAGCTCTCCGGCCTCCTCCGGCACGACGAGCACGTCTCCCCGCCCATCACGCAGCCGGCTGGCTGCTCGTTCCGGCGCGTCGGCGCGGCTGGCTACCAACCCGGCGTCACGCAGGCGGTCACAGACCGATTCCGCCGTGCCGACTGCGGGCGGCAGTCCGTCGGCGACGACGACGTGTGGTGCGTGACCGTCTGTCATTAAGACGTGTAGGTATGTGAATTGAGACGCATAGGTGTTGCCTTGCCGGACAACCTCCTGCGCATCGACTCGTTACCCGCGTCCGGCCCCTGCGCCATACGCGGGAAATCGAGCGTCGGGGAGCCGCTTTTCGTCGCGGTTCGTGGCCCGCCGATGGCTGCCGGGGCGAGTCACCGATGGCTGTTGTGGACGAGTCACCAAAGGTCGTGGCCGGCGACGTTCAGAGGCGCATGCCCGGCGTCGGCGGGCGCTCACGCTTGTGCTCGCTGCCGCGGTGAAGGTCGGCGAGTCGCTCGACCGTCTCCTCGTCGATACCGGTTGCGGCGGCCGTCTCGCCGACGCTGTGGCCGTGGTCGACGAGGTGCTGGAGGACGGTATCGATGATATCGTAGGTGGTGCCGATTTCCTTCACGTCGGTCTGACCCTCCCAAAGCCCTGCGGTGGGCGTCTTCTCGATGAACGTCTCGTCGACGCCGAGTTCCCGGGCCACCGCCACGACCTCGGTCTTGTAGAGGTCGCCCAGCGGCGCCACGTCGGTGGCGGCGTCGCCGTACTTGGTGAAATAGCCGAGCAGGAACTCGGACCGGTTGTCCGCGCCGATTACGAGTTCGTCGGCCGCGTTGGCCTCCGCGTACCACAACACCATCCGCGTCCGGGCACGCACGTTGCCGAGGTCCGTCTGCCCGAGGTCGACCGGCAGCGCGTCGTCGACCCACGAGACGAACGGCGAGATATCGACCTCGTACCAGTCGATGCCGAGGTCCGCACAGAGTCGGCGGGCGTCAGCCATGTGCCCCGGGTCGCTCGGCTCCCCAGGCATCACGATGCCGGTCAGGCGGTCAGCCCCGACGTACTCGACTGCAAGGTGGGCGGCGACCGTCGAGTCCAGCCCGCCCGAGACGCCCAGGACGTACCCCTCGGCGCCGGCCTCCGCGAGGTAGTCGTCGAGCCACGAGCCCACCGTGGCGACGGCCTCTGCCGGGTCGATGTGGGTCGTCGTCAGGTCGGTCGGCGGGTCGCTCATGGATTGGGGTGGGACCCCCGGCGCGAAAAGCGTGGGGCCTACTCCACGTACGTGAACCACTCGTCGTGGTCCAGCGTCTCCCGGTTCACCAGGTCGAAGAAGGCGCTCTGCAGTTCCTCGGTCACCGGGCCGCGGGTCCCGTTCCCGATTTCCACGTTGTCGACCTGCCGAATCGGCGTCACCTCGGCGGCCGAGCCAGTGAAGAACAGTTCGTCGGCGGTGTTGAGTTCGCCCCGGGAGATGCTCACGTTGTCGTGGACCGTGAAGCCCCGCTCCTCGGCCAGCGTGATGAGGGTGTCACGCGTGATGCCGTCGAGGATTGACTCGCTCAGCCCCGGCGTGAATATCTCGCCGTCGCGCACGAGGAACAGGTTCTCGCCCGGCCCCTCGGCGACGTTGCCCTCCTTGTTCAGCACGATGGCCTCCGCGAACCCGTTCCGGCGGGCCTCCTCGCCCGCGAGCATGCTGTTGACGTAGAGCCCCGTGGTTTTCGCGTTGGTCGGAATCTGGCTGGAGGCGTGCTTGCGCCACGAGGAGATTTTCACCTTGATGCCGTTCTCCAGCGCATGCTCGCCGAGATACGCCCCCCACGGCCAGGCGGCGATGGTCACGTCCGTCGGGCAGTCGCCCGGCGAGACGCCGAGGGAATCGTAGCCGTAGTACACCAGCGGCCGGATGTACGCCGAGTCGAGGTCGTTCCGGCGCAGCACCTCCAGGGTGGCCTCGGTCAGTTCCTCCCGGGTGTAGTCGATCTCCATGTCGTAGGGCTTCGTGGAGTCGTAGAGCCGGTCGAGGTGCTCCTCCCAGCGGAAAATCGCGGTGCCCTCCTCGGTGTCGTAGGCACGCACGCCCTCGAACACGCCGGTCCCGTAGTGCAGCGCGTGGCTGAGGACGTGAACGGTCGCGTCCTCCCAGTCCACGTACTCGTCGTTCATCCAGATGGTGCCGTCCTCCGCCATCTCGTCGAACACACTCATGCCCGGACGTGAGAACGGCGGGGTCTTAAATTCGTGAGAAAAGGTCAGCCCAGCCGGGTCAGCAGGTCTTTCCCCTCGACGTAGCTCAGCCCGTTGCGCTTCGCGTATGCCCGCGCAGCGGCGGGCGCGAGCGCGCCGCCGGTTTCGTCGTCGAGCATTTCACAGACTACGACGGCGGGGGGCTGGTCCGCCGCGTCGGCGAGCGCCAACCCCAGTTCGGTGTGGCCCTGGCGTGTCGCGAGCAGCCCCGGCGCGCCACGGAGGAGGTTGACGTGGCCCGGCGAGCGGAACGTCTCGGCGAACGTTTCGGCGTCGTACTCGCCGGTTTCGGTCGCCGCCGCGGCCCGCCCGAGTTCGCTCGCGGTCAGCGCGCGGTCGGCGTCGGTGACGCCGGTGAACGTCTCGCGGTGGTTCACCGGCAGCGAGAACGAGGAGCGGGCGTCGTACTCCAGGTGGTCGCTCTCGGCGGCCGGGTGGTCGAGCGCGTCGGAGAGGAACGGCAGGTCCCACGCGTCCGCGATGGCGTCGGAAACGGCCACACAGATGAGCCCCCCGGCGTCGTTGCGGAGCCGGGCCATCGCGTCAGCGTCGACGACCGCGGCGGGGTAGACGATGTCCACCTCGCCCTCGCGGTCGGCGGCGTCGTGAATCAGGACCGGTTCGCCGCGCTCGAACGCCGCGACCGCTGCCTCCACGGCGTCGACGGCGCTGCGTCCGGAGCTCATCTGTCCTCGATGCGCACGGTGACCTCGTCGCCGTCGGCCAACCCGAGTTCGTCCCGCAGCATCTCGGGGGCGATGAGCTCTATCTGGTCCTCGTCGTGGTGGGTCCGGTCCGGGACGATGACGTGTGCCGGTTCGAACGTCCGACCGTTTCCCTCGACGGTCGCCACGTAACAGGAGGCCGAACCGTAGGTCCGCTCCTCGTCCTCCCAGGCGTCGATTGGCACCGCCTCGATGGCGCCGAGTTCGCCCCGCGTCCGCACGCTCCGCTCGTCGAGTTCGACGTTCAGCGTGCCGGGGTAGGGTTCGTAACCCAGGCGCTCCTTGAACTGGCGGTTGTAGCCCGGGAGCGAGATGTAGTGGCGGCCTTCGCCCATCCCACCGGTGACGTGCCCCGTGAGCGTGAGTTCGGCGCTCTCGTCGAACAGCCGCCGGTAGTCGGCGTACTCCGCCCGGAGCCGTGCCCCGCCGGAGTCTGTCACCGACACCCACTGGCCGTCGCTGACCACCTCGCGCTCGATGTACCCGGCCTCTTCCAGGCGCTGGAGCCGTCTGGAGGCGGTCTGGCTCGACGCGTCGAGGTCATCGGCGAGGCCCGCACAGGACACCTTTACGTTCCCGGCCAACCCGCCGTCGAGGGCCACCACCTTCAGCGCCGCCAACCCGTCGGCGCCGACTGCCGCCGTCGTCTCTTGCATACGCAGGGCTTGGGTATCACCCCTGTTAAGCGTATCGAATATGGGATACGTCCCAGAATCGTGATGGTCTCGGGAACGAGTCGGCGGGCCTCCCGCTCTTGGCGGCTTGGAGAGGTAAGCGGTTCGGTACCGGAACCGACGCGGCCGACGTTACCGCTCCAGGATGGTCCCGCCGCCGCCGACGATGACGTCCGGGCTGCTGGAGTCACCGTAGGCGGCCTCGTGAAGGTCAGCCGTGACGGACGAGGAATGCTCCTCCCAGCCGTCGGTACCGGTCACCTCATAGATCACGCCGCTCTGGCCGGCGACGAGCTTGTCGTCGCCCCGTCGGGTAATGCTGAACAGGTGGTTAGAGCCGACGTCGGTCGGCGTCCAGTTGCCACAGACACAGTCCAGGCGGTAGATCTTCCCCGCACCTGCTGCGACGTACACGAAGTTCTTGCCGTTGCTGTTCGTGTAGCTGATGACGTCGTAGAGGCCCACCTGGGAGTCCGGGATGCCGACGGCATTCCAAGTGCTTCCGCCATCGCTCGTCTCGAAGACCCGCGAGCTCGTGTCGACCGAATGGCCGACGCTGGGGTCGCTGTCGTGGAAGTCGATGGCGGGCATGGTCGACCCGCTGGTCCCGCCGGCCGGCTTGATGACGGAGTCCCAGACGACACAGCCGTCGTTGTCGTGGTGGCCCCGCATTATCTCGCCGGACCCGTTGGTGATGTACAGCACCTCGTTCTCCCGGGTGCCGGTCACCGTGATGCCCTCCCAGGTACTCGTCTTCCCCTGGGGAGCGGTGTAGTCGTACTTGATCCCTTTCGTGACGTCGTAGGCGCCCAGCGCGCCGGAACTGCCGGCGAACCAGACGCGCTTGCCGTCGTCGGTAGGCGCGACGGCGTGTAGTGCGTTATCCCGGGTGTGGGGCCCGTCGTCGACGACGATTTTCCAGCTGCCGTCGACGCGCGCCAGGACGTTCCCGCTCTTCCCAACCGCGATCGGTCCGGCTACCGTCTGTGAAACCCCCTTGAGTGTCTTCGACGTCGGCGAGGTCACCGCCGACCACGCGGACGTCGCTGCCTGTGTGTTTTTCAGAAGCGCTGCTCCCCCCGCTGATGCCGCTGCCACACCGCCGGCCGCTTTCAGGAACGACCGGCGTGATACTCTGCTATCGGACATTCTATGCCCGTATAATTGGACATACGCAAAAGCAAAAGGAGTTTTGGGGGATGTATGTTTGGAAACATGGGGAGAAAACTCTACTTGTCCGGTAATGCTGCCGTCGCCTCCGCGCTCGGAGCCGACTACCGCTCGATGATTGTGCCGCTTTTCCCCACACCGATGTCGGGGTCCCCCAGAGCACACCCCAGGAGCGCGGCTCCGACCGGCGTCTCGTTGGCGACCCACCGGTTGAACGACCCTTCCCGCTCGAACACGCGTCCACTATCGCCGGCGCCGAGGAAGACGCCGTTCCGCCGGACCAGCGCTTGGACACCCTTGCTCCCGGCGCTGTGGGGCGTCCAGAGGGCGCAGTCGTAGTCCCCCCGCCATATCTGGCCGTTGTCGCCCCCGATGTAGGCGTGATTCGGCTCGCTGACGATATCGAAAAGCGGGTTGACGGCCTCCTCGATGCCGATTTCGACCCATTTCCACCCCCCGTCGCTTGTGCTCTGTGTCTCGTAGACGTTGCCGCCATCGCTCACGACGCGGCCGTCCGACTTCGTGTGGAAGTCGACCGCAGTTATCGTGTAGCTCCCGCCGGTGTCTTTCGTCTCCCAGGCGAACTCGCCATTACTCTGGCGCTTCCCGTAGAGGGTCATTCCCGACCCCATCGTCAGGTGAACCCGTTCGTTGTCGACGCTGCCGGTCACCTCCACGTCGTAGAAGACGTTGCTCGTGCCGTTCGGTTGTGACCAGTCGGTCAACGTTCCCGTCGTCACGTCGTACTCGCCGAGGACACCCGATTTACCCGCCATCCAGAGTCGCGCACCGTCGTCGGTGACGGCGGCTCCAAGGAGCGTCTTGTTGTTCCCGCTCGGCCCGTCGCTGATGGGCATCTCCCACCCGCTTGACGTGCGGTGAATGACCGTCCCGCTCCCGCCGACCGCGTACGGGCCGTTATCGGTGCGGACGACTTCGTACAAGGTCTTCGCCGTCGGCGAGGATACCTCGGACCACCCGCTGGCCCCCTGCACCGCGCTGAGGCCGACCCCAGCGACGCCCCCCATAGTAGTCAGTCCTGCCGACGCCAACACCTGGCGGCGGCTGAAGCGCTCCCCCATAATGGCTTAGCGTAGCCCACTCATCGGATGCCAAAAGAAATTGGGGCTGGAACCAGAGAATTCGGCGGCGCTGGTGTCATAATGGACTCATTAGTATCTCGTTAGAAACCCGTGTTTCATCTGGAAAGCCGGGCCGGACAGGGTCGCTTCGGAAGCCCCTTTATCCACCAGGGGGAACGCCACCACATGTTCATCGAGTTCCGGTCGGCGGTCGAGGAGGCCGTCGCGGCGGCGCTTTCGGCCCGCGACCTGCCGACCGACGACCTCGGCATCGAGGAGCCACCGGAGGGCGTCGACGCGGTTCTCGCTTCGAGCGTCGCGTTCCGGCTCGCCGGCGAGGTGGGGTCGCCGCCGCCCGCCGTCGCGGC
>JBDGQC010000059.1:0-6936 GCA_042219375.1 Halolamina sp.
CCTCGATTTTCGAGGTGGCGACGGGGTCGAGCGCCGACGCGGGTTCGTCCATCAGCAGCACGTCCGGGTCCGGCGCGATGGCCCTGGCGATACAGAGCCGCTGTTGCTGGCCGCCCGAGAGGTCGAGCCCCGATGAGTCGAGCTGGTCGCTCACCTCGTCCCACAGTGCGGCGCGTTTGAGCGACTCCTCGACGATGCGGTCGTAGTCGCCACCCTTCCCCTGTATCTCCAGGCCGTAGGCCACGTTGTCGTAGATGGACTTGGGGAAGGGGTTGGGCTTCTGGAACACCATCCCCACCCGACGGCGCAGCGCGACCGGGTCCACGTCGTCGTCGTAGACGTTCTTCCCGTCGAGCAGCATCTCGCCATCGACGCGGGCGATGTCGATGAGGTCGTTCATCCGGTTGATGGTGCGGAGGAAGGTCGACTTCCCGCAGCCGGAGGGGCCGATCATCGCGGTGACCTGCTGTTCGGGGATTTCGAGGCTCACGTCCCGGAGCGCGCGGTCGTCGCCGTAGTAGACGTTCAGGTCCCGCGACTCGATCACCGTCTCGCCCGCGGGCGTGGACCCGGACGACCACTCGTCGTCGCTCTCGACGGTCGTGGAAATGGTCGGCGCGTCCGTTCCTTGTTGGTCGCTCATTGGGTGTAAGTTAGTGTTCTCGCTGGTATTTGTTCCGAACGACGATGGCGGTTGCGTTCATCAGCAGCATCAGCGTCAGCAACACGACCGCCGTCGCGGGGACGACCCCGTGGCGGAACGCCGGGTCGACGTTGCTGCGGGCGGCGAATATCTGGAGCGGGAGCGCCGTCGCGCTGGAGAACAGCCCCGACGGCGGCGAGTACGTCGTCGTCGCCACCGCGATGATGACAAGCGGCGCCGTCTCGCCGACTGCGCGGGCCAGCGCCAGAATCGTCCCGGTGAGGATACCCGGCACGGCCTCGGGAAGGACGACGTTCCGCAGGGTCTGCCACCGGCTCGCGCCGACCCCGTAGGAGGCTTGGCGGAGCGAGTCCGGCACCGAACGGATTGCCTCCTGGGCGGAGACGACGACGATAGGCAGGATGAGCAGGCCGAGCGTCCCCGAGGCCGCGACGACGACGCCGGTGCCGAACCCGAGCGTGTTCCGGAACAGCGCCAGCCCGAGCAGGCCGTACACCACCGAGGGGACGCCCGCGAGGTTCGAGATGTTGACTTCGAGCAGCGAGGTGAGCCGGCCGCCCCAGCCCGTGTCGGGCGAATACTCCTCCAGGTAGATGGCCGCGCCGACCCCGACCGGGAACGCGAGCACGGCCATGAAGCCGACGACGACGATGGAGCCGACAATCTGTGGGTAGACCCCGGCGTTGCTCGCGGTGAGGCCGTCCCAGGAGTTCAGCAGCAACGTCGGGGTGAGGTAGCTCTCCAGCCCCTCGATGCCGAGGGTTCGCTCCAGGGCTGCGCCGACGACGACGCCGCCCGCGAGAACGGCCGGGCCGAGGGCGCCGGCAGCACCCTCGGGGCGTCGTCGGACGGTCCGGCCGACGACGAGCACAACCGGCACGGCGAGTACGGAGTAGAGGACGACCCACAGCGAGGTGTTCGTCCCGGTCACGATGCCGGCCACCGCGACCAGGGCGGCACCGGTCATGACGGCGGCGGCCGCCGTCCCCCCAGCTTTCGGAGTCCGGGTGCGCGCGACGACGGTGCCGACCAGGCCGGCGACGGGCGTCGTCACGAAGCCGAAGTAGGCGAGCCACGCTGCGAGGACGCCCACCGGCGGGCGGACGACGGGATACGCGAGGCCGCCGGCGGCCAGCCCGAGGAGTATCGAAACCGGAATCGCGGGGCCGACGTAGGTGCTCTCCTCGGTGACCCGGCCGTAGGCGGCGACGGCGAGGGGGGGTATCCCCCCGAAGAAGGCGAACACGAGCACGTCGTAGGGGCTCAGCGCCTGCGCGACGACGTAGACCGTGAGGCTCACCGCGATGCCGCCCCCGACGGCGGCGAACGCCGCGGTGTTCGCCGCCCTGCGTGCCGGGTCCCGCCGCGCGTACAGGAGGAACGCCGAGGTGGGCGCGACGAGGACCGCGAAGTACAGCAGGTACCACCGTGCCGACGCCGTCAGCGGTCGGAAGGCGTCGAACGCGATGTAGCCGAACAGGACCACGAGCGAGAGGATACCGACGAGGGTGGCGGCGACGAGCGCCGCCTCGAACAGCGCCCCCTTGATGCGTTTCCATCGGAGGTCGCTGGTGCGGCCGAGTCCGTCCGCGGCGTCCTCGACCGCCATTACTCGTAGGCCTCCCTGAACCGCCGTCTGACGAGTTCAGCAAGCACGTTCATGCTGAGCGTGATGACAAACAGCGTCATCCCGAGCGCGAACATCGCCTCGTAGGTGACCCCGCCCAGCGAGTCCGCGCCGGCGATCTGGACCATCGCGGCGGTCATCGTCTGGCTGGACTCCGCGAGGTTCCGCAACACGTCAGGGAAGTACGGCATCTGGGGGCTCATCCCCATCGCCATCGTGACCGCCATCGTCTCGCCGATGGCCCGCGAGAGCGCGAGCACGTAGGAGGCGACGATGCCGGAGGTGGCCGCCGGGGCGACGATGCGGGTCGACACGTCGAACTTCGTCGACCCAAGCCCGTAGCCGGCCTGTCGGAGGCTGTCCGGCACCGCGCTCAGCGCGTCCTCGCTGATTGAGGAAACCATCGGGATGATCATGATGCCGACGACGATGCTGGCCGACAGCGCGTTGAACGTCCGAAGCGATGGCATCACGAGCGTGAACTCGGGGACCAGCGGGAGGCCGGAGGGAATCACCCCCACCCTGATGGGGAGGACTCTCTGGAACAGCGGCGTGATGTAGACCAACGCCATGTAGCCGTAGATGACCGTCGGGACACCCGCGAGGATTTCCAGCGCGGGCTTGAGTACCGACCGCGCGCGGTCGGTGGCGTACTCGCTGAGGTAGATGGCCGCCGCCAGCCCGATTGGGAGCGCGATGAGCGCCGAGCCGACGGTGACGATGAGCGTCCCGCTGACCAGCGGGAGGACGCCGTAGTTGCCGCTGATGATGGGGCTCCACTCGGTGCCGGTGAAGAACTCTATCGGCGATACCACCGACCAGAACGCGAGCGCACGGCCGGACAGCGCCAGCACGATACCCACGGTGACGAGGATGGTCAGGAGCGCGCTCGCCGCGATGAGGCGGCCGTACAGTCGCTCCTTGCGGACGACGAACCCGTGTCGCTGGAGCGACTCGACGCCACGCTCCGGTTCGTTGCTCATGTGGTGGGATAAAGCGTTGGGGGCGTTATCAGCGTTCCTTTTCTGGAAGCGCCGCCGGCTCAGCCGCTGTACTCGTACTCGCCGCTGATGCCGGCTTCGAGATTGTCGAGGTTGTCCTCCACCATCTGCTCGCTACTGGGGACGTAGCCGATGTCCTCGGCGACGAAGTCCTCGTCGCTCTGGTTGACGTAGAAGCGGATGAACTCCTGCAGGTGGGTTTTCTCCTGTAGCTTGTTCATGTTCGCGTAGAAGAACAGCGGGCGCGCCAGCGGGTAGTTCCCGCTCTGGGCCCCCTCCAGGCTCGGCTCGACCGGGTCGCTCCCGCCCTCGCTGATCGACAGCGCCTTGACAGTATCGGGGTTGTTGGTGTAGTAGGCAAACGGCAGGTAGCCCATCGCGTACTTGTTCCCGTCGACGCCCTGTGCGATGAGGTCGTCCTCCTCGGTCCCCTCGAAATCGTCGCGGATCTTGTCCTCCTCGCCGACGACCGCCTCGGTGAAGTAGTCGAAGGTCCCGGAGGTGGTCGCGGCGCCGTAGAGGTCGAACGGCTCGTCGGGCCAGTCAGCGTTCACGTCGGACCACAGTTCGGGTGCCGTGTCGGGCGACCAGATGGTCTGGAGCTCCTCCATGGTGATTGAGTCGACCCAGTCGTTCTCGTTGTTGACGACGATGGTCAGCGCGTCCTGAGCGATGAAGAACTCGACCGGCTCGATGTCGTTGTTCCGGAGCCGCTTGACCTCCTCGTCCTTGATCGGGCGGCTCGCGTTGTTGATGTCGCTGTCGCCCGGAATGAAAACGTTCTCGAACCCGCCGGAGCTGCCGTCGCGGGTCAGGTTGAAGCTGACTCCCGAGTGCTCCTGCTGAAACTTCCGGCTGATCTCCTGGGCAATCGGATACACCGTGCTGCTGCCGGAGATACGGATATCGCCCGAGAGTTCATCGCTCTCGGTCGAACCGGAGCCGGAGTCGCTCGTACAGCCGGCGGCGGCTACGCTCCCTACGGCGGCCGCGCCCGCGAGGAAGGTCCGTCGGGTCAGGTCAGCGTCGGTCTGGTGTGCCATCATCAGTACTCATCGGAGAGGGACATAAGTAGTCTCCTAATATTTCTATATAGATATATTGTTGAGAAACACCCTCATACGTTCTGCTCGCTGAGCGGTGAGTACATCGCCCGAACCGGCGTATATCGGTTTTCACCGTCTTTTACTTCCCCTATACCGGATACATATCCCGCTCGTAAGGCGCAAAATTCCACCGGGTATCCGGCGATTTCGACCACGTCTATATACTGTTTCGTGGGGGTTTATTTGCGTCCACACTCCTGGGAGGGGTATGGCCCAAACACGGAAGGTGCAGGTGACGGGCGGTTCGACGTTCACCGTCTCCATTCCCAAGGAGTGGGCGACGGAGAACGGTGTCGAGGCCGGCAGCCGCGTCGAGTTCCACCCCGAGGGCGACTCGCTGGTGCTCACGCCCGCTACCGAGGACGAGCGAACAGAGGGGAGCATCGACATCACCGGGCTCAACGGCGAGGAGCTCCGGCGCGTGGTGATGACGATGTACGTCTCGGGGTTCGACGTCATCACGTTCCGAGCCGACCGCATCACAACCGGGCAGCGCCGAACGGTTCGCGAGGCGACCCAGAGCCTCGTCGGCCTGGAGGTCCTGGAGGAGACGGGTGACCGGGTGGTGGTCCGGGACCTGCTCGACTCCTCGGAGCTCTCGATTCACAACGCGGTCGACCGGATGCGCCTCATCGCGGCCTCGATGCTCGAAGACGCCGTGACCGCGCTCGCCGACGGCAACGCCGACCTCGCGCGGGACGTGATTCAGCGCGACGACGACGTGGACCGTCTCTACATGGTCGTTTCGCGCATCTTCCGTTCGACGCTGCGGAGCCCCAAGGCGGCGGTGGAGCTCGGGCTCCCCCGCGAGAGCTGTTTCGACTACCACTCAAGCGCCCGGCAGTTGGAGCGCATCGCCGACCACGCGACCAAGATCGCGCACCTCTCGCTGGAACTCGACGGCACGCCCCCGGAGAACGTCGTGGAGTCGCTCCGGGATCTGCGGGTCGCTGCTGCGGAGGTCATCGAGGACGCGACGGCCGCGCTCGTCGCCGAGGACGCCGACGAGGCGACACGGCTGGCCAACGACGCGCGGAAGCGTGTCCGGGAACTGGATGGGCGCGCCCGGCAGATAGACGAACTGCTTCGTGACCTCGACCCCGCACGCGCCCAGATGCTCGGACTGATCGTGGACTCGCTCTCGCGGGCGGCTGACTATGGGGGGAACATTGCGGAGACGGCGCTCCAGAAGGCGGCGCCGACGCCCTGACAGGCTCTCGTCGGCTCGCCGGGGGGCATCGACGCCGCTCACACCCAGGGCGTTTCCGGGTCGATAACCCCCTCGTGGTCCTCGCCCCGGAGTACGGCCGCGACACCGCTGGCAACTCCTTCCGACAGGTCGTCCCGACTCTCCTCGGAGTACCAGGCGGCGTGGGGGGTGAGAACGACGTCGTCCCGGTCGAGGAGTGGACTGTCCGCGGCCGGCGGCTCGGATTCGAGCACGTCAAGGCCCGCACGCCTGATTTCGCCGCGTTCGAGCGCGTCCACGAGGGCCGCCTCGTCGACGACCGGCCCGCGCGAGGTGTTCACGAACAGACAGTCGTCGGAGAGCCGTTCGAACGCCGCGGTCGAGAACAGGTGCCGGGTGTCCTCGTACAGCGGGACGTGAACCGAAACGTAGTCCGCCCGGTCCAGCAGCGTCCCGAACGAGACGTTCTCCACGTCGTAGTCGCGCATCGTCGCCGCGCCGACGTACGGGTCGGTCGCGACGACTTCGACCCCGAAGCTCCGGAGTTTGGCCGCGAGGCGGCGCGCGATGCTGCCGAACCCCACGAGGCCGAGCGTCCGGCCCGCCATCCGGCGGAGCGGCTGGCCGGTCTTCCAGTCCCAGGTTCCGTCTTTCACCGCGCGGTCGTACTGTGGCACGGCCCGAACGCAGGCCAGAAGCAGCGAGAACGCGTGGGTCGAAACCTCGTCGAGCGAGTACGTCGGGACGTTCACCACGGTCACGCCGTTCGCTGCTGCGGCGTCGATATCGATGTTGTCCACGCCGATACCGGACCGGCCGACGACCTGCAGCGCCCCGGCGCCGTCGAACACCGCCGCAGTAACCGGCGTGCCGGCATCGACGATGAGCGCGTCCGCGTCCCGGGCGGCGGCCGCGACCGCGGCCTCGGTTTTCTCGTCCAGGGTCGTGACTTCGGCGCCGATGGCTTCCAGAATCTCGGTCTGGTGGTTCGAATCAACCGTCTTGTCGTCGCTTAGTGCAACGGTGTAGGTCATCGGGACCGCCTCGCAATCATACCGGGTGTGCCCGCCAGAGCGACCTAAGAGTACGGTTTTGACAGAAGAATAATCATTCATTGCGAGCGTCCGAGGAGCCCTGCGGAGCGGTCGCTCACCGGGAAGAGTGCGCGAAAACGGAACCGCCCGTCAGTCCTCGATAACGACGGCGTTGACCTGGCCCGTCTGGCCGGGTCGGGAGGTGACGCGGGCCGTGCCCGCGCTCGTCTCGATGACGGCGCCTTTCGTGATGATGTTCCGGCGGACGTAGTTGACGTTCGAGGGGTTCTCGGTCACGTCCTCGATTTCGGCCTG
>JBDGQC010000153.1:0-6700 GCA_042219375.1 Halolamina sp.
CCACGGCGGCGTCGAGCGAGCACTCGTTCTCGTCAACCGGAACCAACCGGAACAGCTTCGATCGATGCTCGAAGGGGCCTTCGAGCGACAGCCGGTTCAGGTGACGGAGACGACCGCCGCGGAGTACCCCGAAAACACGGTGCTGCTGCTCGATGGCGAGGGGGAAGTACTCGCCGAATCCCCGCTCGATGTCGTCTCGGAGTCGCTCCTGTTCACCAACTCCGACGCGTACATCACGGGGTCGACAAGCCTGGAGGAGACAGACCTGCCGGACGTCATCTCGGGGCTCGAAGACGTGACGTTTCACCTCCGTGGCTACCCCCAGTCCGATAAGGAGAAACTGCTGCTCATCGCTGTCTCCCGCCACATCGAACGGATCGCCTGGAACCGCGACGGCGGCACGCTGCGGTCCTCGTTCCAGCGACTCTCCCGCATCCGCGACGAGGTTGGGACCGAGCGAGTCTACCGCCGCCTCGGCGAGAGCGGTGTCGACGTCCACGTCTACGGAGTCGACGACGGCGGGACGCCGGAGGGCTTAGGTCTCACCATCCACGCCGGCGACATAGAAGATTACCGCGACTCCTGGTTCGTGGTCCACCGGCCGCCGAATCCGGAGCACGAGGACGCCATCGCGCTGCTGGCGATACAGGACGAGAACGGCGTCTGGGACGGCTTTTTCACCAGAAACACCGAAGAGGTGCTGGCCATCGACGACCACATCAAGGCGGCGCTGTGAGCGGGGGGAACGGCGGCTTTATCACCCGGTCGGACCTACCGTCTCTCATGTCCACGAAAGCGAAACTGGTGTTCGTCCTGGCGTTCGTCGTACTGGTCTACTTCCTCGTCGGCGGCGACAACGACCCCGTCGAAGTCGCCGTCGAGTCCGAGGACTGAGGCTCCCGCCGGAGCGAACCACTTACCCGCACAGCTACCCTCCCTACAGCCATGTACGGTGTCGTCACGCGGAACGCCGAGGAGGTCGGTTGGCCCGCGTTCGACCGCGGGTTCTACGAGGTGAAAGACGTGACCGGCCGGGCCGCCGACCCGCTGCCTGAGGCGGTCAACATGGTGTCCTGTTTCGGCGACAACGCCGCCGGCGAGTCGAGCCCGGAGTTGGTGCCCGTCGACGGCGAGGGGAACCGCGCAACCCGCGAGCAGCCCTACTTCGACTGGGCGTACGTCTGCCCCACGCACGAGGGGTACCGCGAGGGCCTGCTCGAAACTATCGCGGACTGCGCCGCCGCAAACGAGGACGTGCGTCTCGACGACATCGGTTTCCCGCGCGCGGAGTACTGTCGGTGTGACCGGTGTGACCGGCTGTTCGCCGAGAGCGAGTACAGCGACCGGTTCGACTGGCGCGCGTCCGTCATCACCGAGTTCGTCGAGGAAGCCAGCGACCGGATTCCCGGGAAGACGTATCTCACGCTCTACCCCGACCCGTATCCGGGCCATCTGTTCGAGCGGGCGGGGCTGGAGCCCTCGGTGCTCTCGGCGCACGTCGACGAGTTCGTCGTGCCGCTGTACGACACCAGCTACGGGACGACCTACTGGCTGGAGAGCATCGCCGCCGGGTTTCAGGACCTGCTCGGCTGGTCGCCCGAAACGCCCGAAGCGGGAACACCGTTCTCAATCGAACTCTACGCCGTCGAGGTGGATGTCGACAACCTCGTCCACGCGACGGAGGTAGCCGAATCCTACGCAAACGACGTGTTCTTCGGCTATGACGCCGGCAACGCGCAGGCGGCGGTCCGGCGGAAGAAGGCCGACGAGCAGGACGGCGTCCGCCACGGGTGAGTCGGCCTCCCGCCCCACAAGCCCTTACGTGCCTCCCTTCGGACCATCAAACATGTACGACAGTATCCTGCTCCCAGTCGACCGGGAGACGGAGTCGAGTGAGCTACTCCACCACGCCGGCGAACTGGCTCACTGGGCCGACGCGACGGTAACTCTGCTCTCCGTCGCAGACACCAAGCGCGACAGCATCACCGTCGCCGACGGGGAAGTGGTGGACGCGCTCATCGAACGAGGAGAGGACGCCGTCGAGGAAGCGGGCCACGCCCTCGACTCGCTTGGCGTCGAGTACAGTACGGACGTGGTGCAGGGCGCGCCCGCACCGACCATCGTCGAGTACGCACAGGGTTACGAGTTCGACCTGGTGGCGATGCCGACCCACGGCCGCGAGGGGGTTCCCCGGTACCTGCTGGGGAGTGTCACCGAGAAGGTGGTCCGCCTCTCACCGGTCCCTGTGCTCACCGCACACGCCGGCGACAACGCCCTGGAGTTCCCCTACGAGGGGCTGCTGGTCCCGACCGACGGGAGCGAGTCGGCGCTTCGGGCCGCCGAGCACACCCTGGCGTTCGCCGGCGCGCTCGACGCGACGGTCCACGCGCTCTCGGTCATTGACGACTCGCTGCTGGCCGGCATGAAAGCGTTCGGCGGGGAAGCTGAAGGGACGGCCGCCGAGGAGGCGGTCGATGCCGTCGTCGAGGCCGCGGACGGCTACGGCGTCGACGACGTGGTGACCCACGTCGAGGCCGGCGTGCCCAACGAGGTGATTCTGGACTACGTGACACAACGAGACGTGGATGCAATCGTGATGGGAACCACCGGTCGCCGCGGCGTGGAACGGATACTGTTGGGCAGCGTCGCGGAGAAGACGGTCCGCTCGGCACCGGTGCCGGTCATCACCGTCCGTGGGGAGTAGACGAACCCCCAAAGCTTCATAGCTCCGTGTGGAACGCCGGGTATGCAACGCGAGGAGGGGACGAGCGTCGGCGCCGTGTCCTCACCCTCGACGGCCGATGACGCTGGCCTCCGGGCGCTTGCGGCGCTGTTGGTCGTGACGCTGGTCTCGCTGCTCCTCCGCCTCCACAGCCTCGGCACCCGGACGTTCCATTGGGACGAAGGCCGGGTGGGCTACTGGATTCTCCGCTACCACGAAACCGGACAGTTCAGCTACCGGCCCATCATCCACGGCCCGCTGATTCAACACGTCGACGCGCTGCTGTTCCACGTCGTCCCGGCGACGGATTTCTGGGCACGGTTCCCCGTTGCCGTGGTCACGGCAGTACTCCCTCTCTCGGTCTGGCTGCTCCGCCGGCATCTCGACGAGGTGGAGATGGTGGCGCTCGGACTGTTGCTGACCTTCGACCCGCTGTTGCTCTACTACTCGCGGTTCATGCGCTCGGACGCGCTGGTAGCGACGTTCGCGTTCGTGGTCTTCGCGCTGCTGGTGCGGGCCTACGACACCCGGCGACCGCGGCTCGGCTACCCCGCCGCCGTGGCGCTGGCGCTGGCGTTCGGAAGCAAGGAGAACGCCCTGATCTACGTGCTCTGTCTGCTCGGGGCCGCGGGGTTAGTCTACGACCACCACCTCGTCCGGGCGGCGACGCGGGAGATTGGCGCCGCGGACCGCTTGCGAACCGACATCGCCGCGGCCCGCCGGTGGCTCAACCGGGCGTCGGGCGACGTGCATCCGGTACTCTGGGTCGCGGGCGGGCTCTCCGGGGCGCTGCTCGTGTTCCTGACCGTCGTCGTGCTGCTGTACGCCCCGCGCCCGGAAATCTGGACCGCGCTCGACGGGCCCGCGCAGTTCGCGAGCGTGGTCAAAGCGGGAACCCTGGACGCCGCCGGCCGGTTCGTCGAGGGATGGGTCGAGGCCGGCCACCGCGACCACCCCTACTTCGCGTTCCTCCACGACATGCTGGAGACCCTGCTCTACGGGTCGCCCGTCATGCTCTCGCTGGCCGTCGTCGGCTTCATCGCCGACGGCTACGGCGGCAACAGGCGCGCGCTCGTGGCGTTCACCGCCTACTGGAGCGCGGTCAGCATCATCGGCTACCCCATCGCAACCGACATCCAGGCTCCCTGGGCCGCAGTTCACGTTGTCGTCCCGCTCGCGGTACCGGCCGCCGTCGGAATCGGCTCGCTCGTCCGTCTCGGTGAGTACGGCGTCGCGAAAGACGACCGCGCCGTCGTCGCACTCGCGATGCTGGTGCTGACCGCCGCGGCCGGCGGCGTCGTCGCCGCCGACGCCGACTACTGGAACAGCGCGGCCGAGGAAGACCGGAAGGTCCTCCAGTGGGCCCAGCCAGAAAACGACCTGAAGGCCACCCTCGCGGTCGTCGACGCCGTCGTCCGGGAGAACGAGGGGCGGGACGTGCTGTTCTACGGCAGCGAGGGGAACAGGTTCTACGTCGCCAACGAGTCCAGCCTCGACCAGCCACCACCGGGCGGACCATCGTGGCACTCGCGGCTCCCGCTCCCGTGGTATCTCGAACGCGCCGGCGCGAACGTCACGTCGACGCCGGCGGACACCCCAGCGAGCGAGGCGACGGCTGACCCACCCCCGGTGGTCATCGCCGACGCCCAGGACCGCGAGGCGCTGGAACCCGGTCTGGAGGGGTACGTCGTCCGCGAGCACAGATTCAAGCTCTGGGGCGAGCGCATCGTCGTCTTCATCGACCGGGAGGCGATGGCAGCGGCCGGGACGAGCGGCTGACACGGCACGAACGTGCCTATCGGTTTCCGTGTAGAGCAATACTTATTCACGTCCGTCCAGAAGCCACGGCCATGTCCGTCACGCTGCCCGGGCCGACCCTCGGCGTCGTCGGCGGGGGGCAACTCGGCCGGATGCTGGCCGAGGCCGCCTCGCCGTTGGGCGTCGACGTGGTCGTGCTGGACCCGACGCCGGACTGTCCGGCCGCGCGGGTCGCCGAACAGATAGAGGGCGCTCTGGACGACCCCGCGGCGGTCCGGGAACTCGCTTCCCGGGCTGACGTACTGACCTACGAAATCGAGACGGCGGACCCGGACCTCCTCCGGGAGGTCCGTGCCGAGACGGGGGTCCCAGTCCACCCTGAGCCCGCAACGCTGGCGACGACGGGCGACAAACTCCGGGAGAAGGAGGCGCTTGCCGGCGCCGACATCCCCGTCCCGGAGTTCGTCCCCGCCGATACGGCGACATCCGTCGTCGACGCCGTCGAACGGTTCGGCGGTGTCATGCTGAAAGCCCGGACCGGCGGCTACGACGGTCGGGGGAACGAGCCAGTCACCGACCCCGAGAACGCCGAGCGCGCGCTGGCTGCCATCGGCGCCGCCGACGGCGCCGTCGCCGAGGAACTGCTGGATTTCGAGCGGGAACTGGCGGCCATCGGCGTCCGCGGCGAGGACGAGACGCGCGTCTTCCCCGTCACCGAAACCATTCACGAGGAGGAAATCATGCGCGCGACCGTCTCGCCCCCCCGGGTCGATGCCGCCACGCAGGAGCGCGCCCGCGAGGTTGTCGGCGACGTGCTCGACGAACTCGACGGCCGGGGCGTGTTCGGGGTCGAACTGTTCGAGACGACCGACGGCCGGATTCTGGTCAATGAAATCGCCCCGCGCCCACACAACTCCGGCCATTGGACTATCGAGGGCGTCGCCACCTCCCAGTTCGAACAGCACGTCCGAGCGGTGCTCGGGTGGCCGCTCGGCCCGACTGAGCGTGTGGCGCCGACGGCCTCGGCGAATATCCTGGGCGACGTGCCTGCACCCGAACAGGCCGAACTCCACGGTGTCGAGGGGGTTCTCGACCAGCCTAATGCGAGCCTCCATTGGTACGGAAAGCGGGAGGCTCGCCCCCTGCGGAAGATGGGCCATCTGACCGTGGTCGACCGCGGTGCCGACGACGCCGCGGCCGCCCTCGATATCGCCGAATCGCTGCGCGATGACCTGACGTTCACCGATTCCTGACCCATACCAATGCCCACAGTTTCCGACCTCATCGACCGCCTCGAATCGGACGCCGCAGCCGACCGGCCCGCCGACGCGACTCCCGACGTGGGAATCATCATGGGCTCGGACTCGGACCTCGACACCATGCAGGGCGCGTTCGACGCTCTCGACGCGCTGGGGTTCGCTGAGCAGACCGCCCACGCCGACCCGCCGGAGGGACGGTTCAGCTACGAGTCGTACGTCGTCTCGGCCCACCGGACGCCCGACCTGCTGTACGCCTACGCCGAAACGGCGGAAGCGCGTGGCCTCGACGTGCTGATTGCTGGGGCCGGCGGGAAATCCGCAGACCTGCCGAACATGACCGCCTCAATCGCGTTCCCGCTGCCCGTCGTCGGCGTCCCGGTACAGGAGAAGTCGGTTGATTCCGTCATCGGGATGCCGACCGGCGCGCCGCTGACCGCCGTCGACGCCGGAAAGTCCTACAACGCCGCACTCTCCGCGGCTCAAGTGCTCGCACGGGAACACGACGACCTCCGCGACCGACTGGTGGCTCTCCACGACGAGCGCCGCGACAGCGTCGGCGATGTCTCGGCAGCCCTCCATGACCTCGGCGTGCGCGGGTTCAGGGAGCGCCAGCGGTAGGGCGTCGGCGAGGGAATCAAGCCGCTGGCGGACGTATGGGTAGCTGTCCCAGGCGCGCTCGCTCGCGCACGGAAATGAACGCTTAAGAGCCGTGGGGGCAAACCGGCGGACGTTACGGAGAACCCGTCATGAATCCATGGATAGCTATCGGCGCACTGGCGCTCGTGGGCATCGGCATCCCCATCGGTATGATGGCGGTGTCGGCGCTCCTGCGGCCCAGCGTGCCAGAACAGGGGAAAAAAGCCGTCTACGAAAGCGGCGAGATCCCGACGGGGACGACGCGCATCCGGTTCAACATCCAGTACTACATGGTTGCGCTGCTGTTCGTCGTCTTCGACATCGA
>JBDGQC010000085.1:0-6430 GCA_042219375.1 Halolamina sp.
GGAGGGATTTGAACCCTCGACCTATTCCTTACGAAGGAATCGCTCTCCCAGCTGAGCTACCCCGGCGCGCAACCGATTGTACCGGAAACACGAGCATAAGGGTTCCGAAATCAGGAGACGACGCTCACCCGACGCGGTCCAGGCGGGCGTCGAGACAGACGTTCAGTTCGTGGGGCGCGTAGGAGCGCACCACCTGTTTCTCCAGAACCGTCACCTCGTAGGCCTCCCCCGCGGCGTCCTCCAGCGCGGTTCGCGCCCGCTCGAACGGTCCATCCTCGTGCTGGATGTCGTAGAGGTGAACCACACAGGAGTCGCCGGCGAAGGCGACGGCGGCGTCGGCGAACGCCGCCGCCGTATGGGGGAGGTTCATCACCAGCCGGTCAGCCCAGTCTTCGTACTCGTCGGTCAACTCCCGCACGTCGCCGGCGTGAGTGGTGATGCGGTCGGCCACGTCGTTCCGGGCCGCGTTCGCCTCCAGATACTCGATGGCGGTGGGGTTGATGTCGCAGGCGACCACCTCCGCGCCCGCGTCGGCCATCGGAATCGCGTACGGGCCGACGCCGGCGAACATGTCCACCACCTGCTCGCCTGGCTCGACCTGCTGGACGACGCGGTGGCGTTCGGTCGCGAGTCGCGGGGAGAAGTACACCTCCGCCACGTCGACGGCGAAGGCGTGGCCGTACTCCCGGTGGACCGTCTCCGTCGGCGACCGGTCGTCCTCCGTCTCGTCGGCCAGCACCTCCCAGTCCCGGACCCGCGTCTCGCCTTTCACCTTCGAGGCGCGGTTGATGACGCTGCGGGCCGGGATGTCCGACGCCATCACCGCCGCCGCCATCTCCTCGGCGCGCTCCGGGTCGTCCTCGTCGATGATAACGATGTCACCCAGCCGCTCGTAGCTGAGTTCCCCGCCGAACACGTCAGCAGGCGTGCGCTGGGGCGTGCGTGCGGGCACGTCGTTCCGGGTGACGGTGAACTCCGACGGGACCGCATCCGGGTCAGTTACCGGGATGAACAGCTTCTCCTCCGCCGCGTCGTCGGCCTCGCCTTCCGCCACGACGATACCGAACTCCTGATCCACGAGGCCGGCCTCGGCAAGCCGCTGTCGGGCTTGTTCCCCCGATTCCCGGGGGACGACGACGCAGGGACGCTCCATACCCGAGCGAGGCGGCGGGCGGGAGTAAGCGTGACGGATGGCGGGTCCCGGTGGCGACGAACCGGTTTCCGAGTTGCCCGCTACCGAAGCGCGTCGCGGAGCTCCGCCTCGGTGACACGCGTCCCGCCGTCCCGAAGGGTCCGATACCGTTCGGCGGCTTCCGCTGAACCCACCCGCTCCGAAACGCTCCGTTCCTCGATGCAGAACACCGGCACGTCGGCGTCCTCGATGGCCTGTAGCACCGGGACGATTCCCGCCGATAGCGGCACGTCCGCGACGACGACGGCATCCGCGGCCGCGGCGAGCGATTCCGTTCGCTCGGCGACGGCGCCGTCAGCGGCTTCCAGCGGGCCGAGTTCGAGCGTCTCCAACCCCAGCGCCCGGGCGACCTCGGCGTCCGTATCGCCCTCGGCGACCGGCCCGACGGTCGTCCCGACATCCGTCCGGCCGAGCGCCGAGAGCAGCGGGCCGGCGCGGCCGCCGCCGGCGACGACGTGGAGGCGGTCGACGCCCGTCAGCCCGTTTAGGTCGGCCTCGACGCCGCCGTCGGCTTCCATCGCCACCCGGCTGTTCTCCGACAGCGCGGTGACGTGCGGGCGCTCGGTAACCGGGTCGTGCGTGACGACGGCGTCGGTGTCGAACGCGTTCTGGAGGGTTTCGCCGTTCAGTATCGTTTCGGGCGGGCCGTCGGCGAGAACACCGCCGCCCGCGACGACCACCAGCCGGTCACAGTAGCGCGCGGCGAGGTTCAGGTCGTGGATGGCCGCGAGGGCTGCCCGCCCCGACTCCGTCAGTTCCGCGACGGTGTCGAACGTGCGCAGTTGGTGGTTCAGGTCGAGGCTGGCGGTCGGCTCGTCGAGCAGGAGCAGCGGCGTGTCCTGTGCGAGCGCGCGGGCGAGCAGCACCCGCGAGCGCTCGCCGCCGGAGATGTCCGTCACGGGCCTATCGGCCAACGCCGCAACGTCGGTCCGCGCCATCGCCCGCTCGACGGCGTCGTAATCCGCCTCGTCCATTCCGCCGAAGCGAGGGAGATGCGGGGTGCGCCCCATCTCGACGGTTTCCCGGACGGAGAACTCGAAGGAGACCGAGGTGTCCTGGGGAACGGTAGCGACCAGACGGCTGGCGGCTTTCGAGCCGAGGCCGTGGATGTCCTCGTCGGCGATTTCGACGCCGCCCGAATCGGGCACGAGCGTCCCGCGTATCGCGCGCAGCAGCGTCGTCTTCCCGGCGCCGTTCGGGCCGACGAGGCCGACCAGTTCACCGGCGTCGACGGAGAGATTCACGCCGCCGAGGATTTCGGCCCCTCCGAGGCTCACGGCGAGGTCGGAAACCGTGAGAACCGGCTCGGCATCCGCTCGCTCCGGGTCGTAGGGTGGCTGGTTACGGCTCATAGCTCGTGGACCCTCCGGCGGCGGAGCAGGAACAGGAAAAACGGCGCGCCCACCGCGGCGGTGACGATGCCGACCGGTAGCTCCTGGGCACCGCTCCGGGCGAGCGTGTCCGCGGCGACGAGAAACGATGCGCCGGCGAGGCTGGCTGTCGGGAGTAGCACCCGGTGGTCCGGCCCGACCAGCAGGCGCATTACGTGCGGGACGACGAGGCCGACGAAGCCGATGACGCCCGAGACGGCGACTGCGGCACCCGTGACGAGCGCCGATACCGCAAGCAGCAGGCGCTTGGTCCGCTCGACGTCGATTCCCAGTCCGGCGGCCTCCTCCTCGCCCAGCAGGAGCACGTTCAGGTCTCGCGCGTACGCGAGCAGGAGCGCGAAGCACGCGAACACGAACAGCGGGAGGACCGGCACGCCCGCGACGGGGAGGAAATCACCCCAGGCCGCGCTGTCGAGGTGGCCCATCAGCCAGTAGACCACGCGGCGCATGCTCTCCCCCGAGTGCAGGAGCATAAACGAGATGACGGCGCCGAGGAACGTCTGAACCGCGACGCCGGCCAGCAGCAGCGTGGCGACGGGGGTGCGGCCGCTTTCGGTGGCGATGGCGTACACGCCGAACGCGGTCACTACTGCGCCGGCGAACGCCGCCGTCTCCAGCCCCAGACCGAACGGTAGCAGCGCGGGCGCGACGATGCTGAGCACGGCCCCCGCTGCGGCGCCGGAGGAGACGCCGACGATGGAGGGGTCGGCCATGGGGTTGCGGAAAAAGCCCTGCATCACCGTGCCGGCGGCGGCGAGGGCAAAGCCGACGAGCGCCCCGAGCAGGATGCGGGGAAGGCGAATCGTGACGACGATGGCTCGGTGGGACTGTTTCAACGGGAACTCGAACGGCGTGGTCCAGGCGAGCGATCCCCCGACGAGTCGGGGCGCGGGGAGCGTTTCGAGCACGGCTTTCGCGACGGTGTCGGCCGGGACGCGAACCGGGCCGATACCGGCGCTGAGGACGACGACGACGGCTAACGCGGCCGTCAGCGCTGCCGACCAGACGGTCGCTCGACTCGCAGCGCGCATAACAAAAGCTGGGTTGGGTTAGATAAGTACTTATTGCACCGGGCGAAAGGTTTCGCCAATGCGACCAGTTCCGACTCTGATTGCCGCGTTGTTCGTGCTTATCGCTAGTGTCGCACCAGCCGTGGCGGTCGGTCCGAGCGTCGGCGCCGGGAACCAGGCGCTCGGAGCTGACTCGTCAGCGACGACGAACCATCAGGCGTGCTCGTACCCGTTCACGGCCACCGACGCTACCGGAACTGAGGTGACAATCGATGAACCGCCCGAGACGGTAACCACGCTCGGGCCGAGCGCGGCCCAGACGATGTGGGAGATCGGCGGGAAAGCGCAGGTCGTCGGTCTCGACCAGTACGCCCTCTACCTGGAGGGAGCTGAGAGCCGAACCAACGTCTCGGCGGCGGGCTTCGGCTACAGCGTCGAGAAGGTCGTCGGCACGGACGCCGACCTGGTGCTGGCGGCGAACGTCGCCTCCAACGAGACGGTGGCGAAGCTACGGGAGGCGGGGATGACCGTCTTCAAGTTCGAAGCGGCGACGTCCATCGAAGACGTTGCCGAGAAGACCACGCTGACCGGGAAACTGACCGGTAACTGCGAGGGCGCCGCGAAGGCGAACAAATGGATGATGGAGAACGTCGAGACGGCGCGGACCGTTACCGAGGACGAGGAGAACCCGCGCGTGCTCGTTCCGCTCGGTAGCGGGTACGTCGTCGGCGGCGAGACGTTCATCGACGCGGTGGTGACGGCCGCCGGCGGCGCGAACGTCGCGGCCGGCAACTACACGGGCTACCCACAGCTCTCCGACGAAGTGATTCTGGAGCTGAACCCCGAAATCTTGGTGTTACAGCCGTGGATGGAGATGACGGGCTTCGCCGATCAGGAGCCCTACGCGAGCACGACCGCCGGGGAGGAGAATGCGACAGTCGTGGTGAACACGAACTACCTGAACCAGCCCGCGCCGCGCTCGGTTGTCTACGCGACGCGGAACCTCACGCAGGCGTTCCATCCCGATGCGTACGCGAGCGCGGAGTGGACCGCCCGCGGCGAGGTGACGTTGGAAACTGCGACGCCCACCCCGACTGAAACGGCGACGGAGTCCCAGGCGATGACCGACACAGCAACGCCGACCGAGTCCTCGACCAGTACTGAGGGGCCCGGCTTCGGAATCGGTGCGGTCGTTGCGGCGCTCGCCGTCGCGAGCGTGCTGCTGGGTCGGCGGGAGTAGACTCCGCCTTCCAAAACCGCTTTCCGCGCGGACGGCCCACGCACGGCTATGATCGAGAACATCGTCTATCCTGCGTACTTCGACGAGGCGTTGAGCCGGTCGGAGGGGCGCCGGGTGCCCGAATCGGCGGCGGTTGAGGACCCCACCGTCGACGAAATCGCGAAGGCGGTCCAGCAGGTGGGATACGACGCGGTCGTCGAACGGGACAAGAGCTACTCCCGCGAGTACGAGAACCGGGGACGCGTGCTCGTTCGCGGCGCCGACGACGCCTCCAAGAACGACCTGGTGCAAGCCATCGCCGCCTACATCGGCATCCTCCGTGAGTGATGGAGCGGGTCGGTACTGTCTCCAGAACGGCACAGGGGCTGGCGGTCGTCCGCTGTGACGACGCGGACCACCCCGACATCGGGACGGACGTGGTAGACGAGAGTCTGACAGACGTGGGGCGCGTCGTGGACGTGTTCGGCCCCGTCGCCCAGCCGTACGTCGCCGTCTCACCCAACGACCGCTCGCGGCTCGCGGACCTCGTGGGCGCGAAACTCTACGCGCGGTAGCGGTCGGCCGCTGTTCCGTACCGCAACCGCCAAACCTCCCCCGGGCGAACCGCCGGCAATGACTTCGCGCGCGTTCCGGGGAACGGCGTTTGCCGCGCTCGTGTTCCTCCTCGTGCAGCTGGGTGCGCTCGCACTCGTCCCGGATTTCGACGCCGCCGGCTACCAGCAGTTCGAGAACCCACAGGACCCGACAAACAGCCTGCTCTACATCGGCCTGATTCTCGTCATGACGGTGCTGATGCTCGCGGCGTTCAAATACGACTTCGACTGGGTCGTTCGGGCGGTCGTCGTCGTCACCAGCGGCCTGCTCGCGTGGTACGTGCTCGAAACGTTCCTCCCCGGCCTGCTCGCGATAGCGCTCTCGGGCGGGGTCGCCGTCGCGCTCTGGCAGTACCCCGAGTGGTACGTCATCGACGCCGCCGGGGTGTTGATGGGGGCCGCCGCCGCGGGGCTGTTCGGCATCAGTTTCGGCCTGTTTCCCGCCATCCTCCTGCTGCTGGTCCTCGCGGTCTACGACGCGATTTCGGTGTACGGTACCGAGCACATGCTCGAACTCGCGGAGGGCGTGATGGACCTCCGTGTGCCGGTTGTGCTGGTCATTCCGCTCACGCTCAGCTTCTCGCTGCTGGAGGCCGAACCCGCCGAGGAGGCGGCGCTGGAGGAAGAATCAGACACGACGGAGACGGGGGCCGACACCGCGGGAGACTCCCCCGAAGCGGAAATCGACGACCCCGAAGACGTGACCGAACGGGACGCCTTCTTCATCGGCCTCGGTGACGCGGTGATGCCGACGATACTGGTCGCCAGCGCCGCGCATTTCGCGCCCGCCCCGTCAATCGGCGTCGGCGCGATTTCGGCGCTGAACCTCCCCGCGTTGACGGCGATGGTCGGGACTTTCGTCGGCCTGTTCATCCTGCTGCGGATGGTGTTCGCCGGGCGCGCCCATGCGGGGCTTCCGCTGCTCAACGGCGGCGCCATCGCGGGCTACCTAATCGGCGCCGTAGCCGCGGGGATTCCGGTACTGACGGCGTTGGGCCTGTAGC
>JBDGQC010000052.1:0-6406 GCA_042219375.1 Halolamina sp.
CTGTGGCTCACGACCCGGGCCACCATCCTGAAGCCGTGCTCGCACGTCCGCCGACAGCGTCTCGGCGTCGTCGAGGAGCCGTCGCGCCTCGGGGTTCGGGGAATCGGTCCCCGAAAGCGCCTCCTGTAGCTCCGACAGTCCCGAACTGAGTCGGTCGGCCGAGAGCCGCCCGCCGGCGTCGAGCGCGCGACTGGCCGCGCTGCGGTCGTCTGTCTCGACCGCCGAGCGCTCGGGGTCTACCGCCCGCAGGGTCGCGCCCGCGAG
The DNA here is from genome assembly GCA_042219375.1 of Halolamina sp. Classification (GTDB taxonomy): domain Archaea; phylum Halobacteriota; class Halobacteria; order Halobacteriales; family Haloferacaceae; genus Halolamina. Next base: position 265 of record JBDGQC010000052.1, read on the forward strand.
GCGGAGCAGCCGGATGTTCGCTTCGAGAATCGCGATAAGCGTCGGAATCGTCTGCTGTTCGGTGAACCGTAGGATCTCCCGCATCCCCGGCGGCCGGAACGGGAACGAACCGCCGCCGTGGTCACGCTGGCGTCGCGGCTCCCCGTCCGGCGACGCTGGCTCCTCGGCGAGCGCGCCGCGGAGTTCCGTTAGTGTTCCCTCCAGTTCCGAGAGCAACGTCGCGAGGTCCTCCTCGGTGTCGCGGCGGTCGGTCATACGCGGTGGTTGGGTCCCCGTCGGCATAAGCCTACACCGCCGGCACCGATGGGACTTACTCCGGGGGTCCACAACCAGCATCCATGACCGACCACTCCGAGGCCGCGGAACGCGCGAAAGGCGACGTGACCGCCCGGTACGTCGAAGAGGGGGGCGAGCGCCGCCTGACGTTTGAGCGCGAGGGCCGCACCGCCGTCATCGCGCAGAACATCGAGGGGTACGCCATGCTCAAGGTCCGAGCCGACGGCGACGAACTGGAGCGCTACTACGGCTTCGACATGGCGCTTGACCACATCGCGGAGATACTGGGTGTCGGCGTTGACGACCTCCCCGTCCCGGAACCGGCCGAAGACATGGGGATGTAGCCCGGGGCCTGAGCAACTGACTCCGGGCGAGGGTTCTTACGTGATGACGGGACCACCCTGCCCGTGGCACGACAGTACGGCGACTCGGCACGGTCCCCTCGTCAGCGACTCGTCCGCCTGTTCCTGCTGTCGTGTTTGCTGAGCAGTTCCCTCGCTGTCGGTGTCGCTCCGGCCACGTCCGCTGCTCCTGCGAACCCGCCTGCTGTCGCCCCCCAGGCGACCAACACTACCGGCGCTGTTCTCTCGGTCTACCCCGACCCCGAACGCGGCGGTGACGCCGGCGAGTACGTCGTCGTTCGACTTCCAGAACCAGGGAACTGGACACTCTCGGACGGCGAGTCGACCGTTCCACTCAGAAACTACTCCGGCCGGGTCGTCGTGGGGTCCGAGTTGGAACTTCTCCGGGACCGGTTCCCGAACACGTCCGTCGTCGCCGCGCCGCTGTCACTCTCCAACGCCGGCGAGACGCTCGTGCTCCGGCGCGACGGCGAACTCGTCCAGCGTGTCAGGTACGGTGACTCCACGGAAGCGCATCGCTACGTCCCCAAAACGGGGGAATGGCGGGCCCGTGGATTCACGCCGAGGGAGGCGGTCACCACCGGACCGGCGAACGCGACTGGCTTCTTGCTGCCTGATTCACCGACCCTCGCGCTCGAAACGCTCCGTGGCGCGGAAGAGCGCATCCTGCTCGCCGGCTACACGTTCGCCTCCGAACGTGTCGCGACAGCGCTCGCAGCGGCAGCCAAGCGCGGCATCACGGTTCGCGTTCTGGTCGAAGCCGAACCTGTCGGTGGCATCTCGCGGCGCCAGGCCCGACTACTCGACCGCCTCGTCGCCGCGGGTGTCGCAGTTCGTGTCGTCGGTATCGGAACGAGCCGGTACGCCTTCCATCATCCGAAGTACGCTGTCGTCGACGACCGGGCGCTGGTGTTGACTGAGAACTGGAAACCGTCGGGCACCGGCGGCCGCTCCAACCGCGGTTGGGGCGTCCTCGTCGACGACCGCACTACAGCGGCAGAACTGGTGGACATCTTCGTGCACGACGTTGACGCCCCGGATACACAGAAGTGGTCGGCGTTCCGCCGTGGACGGACGTTCGAGCGTATCCCGTCTGCGAACGGGAGCTATCCGAGCGAGCACGCGCCGAAGCAGTTTCAGGCACGCAACGTGACCGTGCTCACCGCACCCGGAAACGCCGAATCGGCGATTGTCGACTACATAGACGGCGCGGACGAGCGGATAGACATCCTGCAACCGACCCTCGGCAGAGAGGGGAACGCGCTGGTCGAAGCGACCCTGCGGGCAGCACGGCGTGGAGTGGAGGTGCGCATCCTGCTCTCGGGCGCGTGGTACGTTGCCGAGGAGAACGCCGCGCTCGTCTCGTGGCTGGAGGGATGGGCCGAGCGCAACGACGCGCCGCTCTCGGTCAGGCTGGCGGAGCCGGGCGGCCGATACGAGAAAATCCACGCAAAAGGGCTGCTCGTGGACGACGAGGTGGCCGTCGTCGGGTCGCTGAACTGGAACCGCGACAGCGCACGCGAGAACCGGGAGGTCGCGCTCGCGCTCCACGGCCCAGAGCCGGTGGCGTACTACCGGGGGAGCTTCGAAGAAGACTGGGCGGGTGGCGGGCGCAACCGGACGTGGCTATACGCCGCAGGTGCCGGCGCGGCGGTGGTCGTCGCGGGGTTCGTCGCCGTGCGAACGGTATCGTTCGCGGACGAAGCGCGGTAAAAACCGTGGGGAGCGTCCTCAGTCGTCGATGGGCGTCGCCGTCGAGGAGAGGTCCTCGTCAATGTCGGCGTCGGCCATCTTCTCGACCAGCGCGTCGATGACCTGCTCGCGCCGACCTTTCACGAACTTGATGGAGCCGACGACGAGGTGGCCCCCGCCGGAGACGCCCGCGCCGGGGAGCTCCTCGTTGAGCTCCTCTACCATCTCGGGGATGTCCAGTCGGACCCCGTCGCTTCGGAGCACGGCGAAGTCCGGGCCGTAGCCGATGGTGATGACCGGGTCGCCCGTCTCCTGAACCTTGGTGTCGTGGAGTTCGCCGGTGGTCTTCCCCGGTGCGGGATAGGTGAACCGGTGGGCCCACTGGTCGAGGTCGATGCGGTAGAGGTGGGCGTCGCTCTCCAGACGTTCGTGCCCGACGTTGCTCTCGACGGCGTCGAGCTGTTCCGCCACGTCGCGTTCGGCCCGCGTCGAGAGGAACTCGACCAGTTCCTCGTGGCGCTCCTCGTCGTCGCAGCCGACGTTGAGCACGTCGTCGACGATAGACTGGCCGCTGGAGTAGCGCAGCCAGTGGGCGGCGTAGTCCAGCGCCTCGCCGATGTTGTGGAGGTCATCCCGGTCGTACCCCTCCTCCTCGGCGAGTTCGAGGTAATCGGCCATCGCCTCGGCGTTCGACCGGTCGGAGATGCCGGCGACGGCGGGGACGTGCTCCAGGTCTTCCGTGATTTCCGGGTCGATCATCCGCGCGAGTTCGACGCACATCATCCCCGTGGTGATGCTGTAGTCCTCGTCGTAGAGGTAGGGGTTGACGTGGGCGTCGAGCAATGGTTCCACCGCCTCCGGGTCCGGGTGGTGATGGTCGACCACCGCGATGGGCATATCGTAGTGTGCGAGGTTTTTGTAGGCCGGCACGTCCTCCTCGGTGCTCCCGTTATCCAGCATTAGCAGGAACGGGAGCTGTTGGCCGTGGCGCGCCCGCCCCTCCAGCGCGAAGTTGAGGTCGCGGGTCACGTCCTCCATCTCGTAGAACGGCGCTTTCGAGGGGAGGCGTTTGAACAGGTGTCGGCTGGCGTCGGGGTCGTCGTGAACCTCTTCGATGAAGTTCGAGAGCGCCCGCTGAACCGGGACGGCCGCACACATCCCGTCGCCGTCGGCGTGGTGACGCACCCGGATGGGCCGGCCTTCGAGGACGGTCCGTCGGAGCAGGCGCGCGAGCGATTCGAGGTCGGGCCGGAGCTTTTCGAACGCGGTCCACTCGGCCAGCGGCTCGACGCTCGCGGGGCCCGCGCGCTCGGTGCGGGCCTCGGCAAGCCGCTCGCGGGCGGCCTCGGCCGTCTCGCCCTCCAGCCGGGTCACGTCGGCGACTTCCAACTGCTTGACGCCGTCGTGGACGCCCACCTCGCCGCTGACCCGGACGATGTCGCCGAGTTCTACCTCGGGGTAGGCCCGAACACCGGCTTCCTCGAAGGCGGCGGCGGCGACGATGCCCGTCTCGTCGCCGACGTGGAAGATTGTGGGGCCGGCGGTCTGCTTTATCTGGGTCATCTCGCCCTCGACGGTGACCTCCTCGCCGCGGTGGAGGGTTTCGATGGGCGTGATTTCCGGTTCGTGCTCGACGTGGACGACCTGATGCTCGGCGGGGTCGACCTCCTCGAACGCGAGGTCGCCGTTCTCCCGGATTTCTGTCAGGCGGACGACGAACTCGTCGCCGACGTCGTAGTCGCCGTCGAGGCTGGACTCGTGGACGAGGCCGGAGACGCTGTCGGAGACGTCGACGAAGACGCCGTAATCCACGACGCCGTTGACGGTGACGAGATAGCGCGTGCCTTCCGCGACCTCGTCGATGGTGCAGTCGGCGTCGAGGTCGTAGACGATGGGGGGCTCGTCAGGAACATCCTGACGCCCCGAGGGCGAACCACCCTCGGGCTGTGAGTTATCGCTCATACCGTGAGTACGGCGGCGACCGGAGTTAAGTCTTGTATGTTCGGCCCGCAGATGTGCGGCCGGACGCGTGTGCAGCCCTCGTTCCCGTCCCGGAATCCTTAGTTGTTGGCGCCGCCGAGTGGCTACCAATGGACCTGTTTCGGTCTGGCGAGGTCATCGGCATCGCCGAGGACGCGCTGACGTTCGCCCTCGAAGCCTCCCGGGAGACGCACCCGAACGAGTACATGGGGCTGCTGCGCGGCGAGCGGGCAGAGACGGTCGGCGTCCGTGGTGACGGGCTGGTGGTCACGGACATCCTGATTATCCCCGGAACCGAGTCCAACCCCGTGAGCGCGACCGTCCGCACGAGCATGATTCCCAACGACTTCTCCGCGGTCGGTTCGGTTCACTCCCATCCAAACGGCGTCCTCGAACCCTCCCAGGCCGACCTCGCGACGTTCAGCAAGGGGCAGGTCCACATCATCATCGGCTACCCGTACGAACGCGACAACTGGATCGCACTCGACCGCAAGGGGAAACGCCGTGACCTCCCAGTCGTCGATGCCGACCTGGACGACGCCGAGGAGTTCTTCGATTTCGACCAGGCAGATATCGACGCGGAACTCGGTATCGACGAGGACAAGCTATGAGCGGGGATAGCCGGACCGAGGCAAACTCTGAGCCCACCGTCGCCGTCGCACAGGGGACCTTCGACCTTCTCCATCCGGGGCACATCCACTACCTGCGGGAGGCGGCGACGTTCGGCGACGAACTCCACGTCATCGTCGCGCGGAGCACCAACGTCACCCACAAGGACCCGCCCATCGTGCCGGAGCACCAGCGCAAGGAGGTGGTCGATGCCGTAGATGTCGTGGACACGGCGCATCTGGGCCACGAGTCGGACATCTTCGTCCCCATCGAACGCATCGACCCGGCGGTCATCGTGCTCGGCTACGACCAGCACCACGACGAGGACGACGTGGCGGCGTCGCTCACCGAACGGGGCATCGACTGCCGGGTCGAGCGTGCCGGCCCGCGGGCGCAGCGCCATGAGGAAGAACTGCTCTCGACGGGCCGCATCATCGAACGAGTTCTGGAAGAACGCGGGTGAGCGCCGTCGGTATCCGGTCGGGACTCCTGCTCGTCACGCAGGTTCGAAACCCCGATAGCTCCGTCGGCACCCTGGCGCTCGTGTCCCATCCAAAGCCGGGATGTTCTCACCCAGGCGAACCGAAGCGGGCGGCATAAGTAGGGCGCCGACCAACCCCCGACAATGAGCACCGACCGGCAGTTCACCGGTCTCCTCGCCGCCGCCGCCATGGGTGTCTACCTCCTCGTCGCCGTCGGCGCGACGACGGCGGTCACAGACGCCGCCGCGGCCTGTCAGGCGTGGCCGGCCTGTGGCGACGGCTTCGCCCTCCCCACCTCCGCGGACGCGTGGTTCGCGTTCGGCCACCGTCTCACCGCCGCGGGCGTCGGTCTCCTGCTGGCGTTCGCGACTGCCGAGTCGTTCCGCCGCGATGAATCCCGCCGGGTGCGTAGCTCACTCGTCGTCGCGCTCGCCCTCTTCCCCGCACAGGTGGCTGTCGGCGCCGTCGTCGCCACCACGCCCGTCACGGCCGCCGTCTCCACGCTCCACCTCGTCGTCGGCGTCGCCATTTTCGGCGGCGTGCTTGCGGCGCTCGCGTGGACGCTCGAAGCCGTCACCGGCGACCCGGACGACGAACCGACCTCGCCGCTCGACGACGACCTCCCGCCAGTCGAGGACGCCCCCTCGCCAACGCTCCCCGACCCGGGCCTCGCTCGGCTGAAGGCAAAGCTACTGGCGTACGCCCGCCTGACCAAGCCACGGCTGATGTGGCTACTCTGTC
>JBDGQC010000083.1:0-6338 GCA_042219375.1 Halolamina sp.
TCGTCCTCCCGGTCGGCAACGCCGGCAACACCGCGGCGCTGTACAAGTGCTTCCGTGAACTCGTACAGGCCGGCGCACTCCCCGCCGAGGAGGTGCCCAAACTCACCGGCGTGCAGGCGACTGGCGCCGCGCCGTTCGTCGAGGCCATCGAGAACGACGCCGAGACGGTCGAACGCTGGGAGTCCGTCGAGACGCTGGCGACGGCCATCCGCATCGGTGATCCCGTAAACGCCCCGAAGGCCCTGCCCGGCGTTCGGGAGACCGGCGGCACCGCCGTCGCTGTCGAGGACGAGGAAATCACGAGTGCACAGCGCGCGCTCGCCCGCGAGGGCATCGGCGTCGAACCCGCCTCTGCGGCCTCGATTGCCGGCCTGCGGAAACTCAGGGAACGTGGTGTCGTGGCCGCCACCGAGCGGGTTGTCTGTCTCACGACTGGCCACCTGCTGAAGGACCCCGAGGCCGCCGCCGCGGCCGGGGGCGACCCGGAACCGGTCGAGAACGACGTAAACGCGGTGCGCGCGCTGCTGAACGAGTAGCGGCCGGCGAGCGCTACCCTCTTGGCTCCGCCGCCCATGGCTATCCTCAATGGAGCGTGCCGCCGCATTCGACCGCGTGGAGGCGCTGCTTGACACCGTGGAGGCGGAGACCATGCCGGTGCCGGTCCGGGAAATCTGGCTCTACGGCGACGCCGCGCTCGGACTCGACCCCATCGACCGCCTCGACGTCTACCTCACGAAGGACATCCTGCTCGGCGGCGACCGCGACGACGCCGACGCTGTGGGTGAGCGCTTCGAGCGGGAGTACGGCGTGAAAGGGGTCGGCAGCACCGTCCGCGCCGCGTGGGCCGAAGAGCACCCGGAGTACCTCCGGGCCAGCGAGAACGGGTACGCCGCGCCGGAGCGCTGTCTGGCTGCCCACCTCACCGACAACGACGAACCCATCCACCTCGAAGTGTGTAACGCCTCCTTCGAGGACAACGTCACCCAGCGGCTCCAGGGGGCGATGGAGCGGGAGAACTACGAACAGATTCTCGACCCCCGCGGGGCCTGTCTCTGGGTGGACGGCCGGCGCGACGAGGAGACGATGGAACAACTCCGCGCCGGGGAAATCGCCTTCCCGACGCTTCCCGAGGCGCTGTCGATGCTCGGCGTCGAGACGGACGACGCGGAGACGGCCGCCGAGGCGATGCGTGCGTACCGTCGCGAACAGACCGGCGCAACGGTACGCGGCGACGTAGTGTAATCCCCGCGAAAACGGTTCGAAGAGCAGTACGGGACAGAACGCGTCCGGCCACCGGCAGGAGCGTCAGCGGATGACGTCCAGCCCGTTGTTCGTGTCGTCCTGGTCGCGGCCGCCGTCGTGGCGGGTCGACTGCTCGTGGCCGCCCTGTGTCGCCCGCTGGGCGTTGCTCTTGGCGTCGAAGTCGACGCTTTCCACGTCGCCCTTTCCGAGCGCGCGCTTGGATTCGTCGGCCTGTTTCTGGGTGGTCGGACCGAGAACCTGCGCGGACTGGACGCCGGTCATGATGGCCATGACTCGCACCTTGCCCTTGTACTCCTCCTGAATCCGGGCGCCCCAGATGACGTTGGCCGACGCCTCCAGGCGCTCCGTGATGCTGTCGGCGATGCCCTCGGCCTCCTTCAGCGTGAGGTCGGGGCCGCCGGTGATGTGGACCAGGCCGCCGCTTGCACCGCGGTAGTCCACGTCCAGCAGCGGGTGGTTCATCGCGTCGCTCACCACCTCCTCGGTCTTGTTGGAGTCCTGCGTCTCACCGACGAGCATCACCGCGACGCCGCCCTGGTTCATTATCGTGGACATGTCCGCGTAGTCCAGGTTGATGAGCGAGGGCTGGGTGATGGTCTCGGAGATGCCCTTGACCGTCTCGGCGATGATCTGGTCCATCACCGAGAACGCCTTCCCGATGGGGAGGTTGGGCACGTAGTCGAGCAGGCGGTTGTTGTCGAGCACGATGATGGAGTCGGCCTCCTCGCGGAGCTTCTCCAGGCCCTCCTCGGCTTTCACCGTGCGGGCGCGCTCGACGTTGAACGGCGTCGAGACCATCCCGACGACGATGGCGCCCTGCTCTTTCGCGATCTGTGAGACGACGGGTGCCGCACCCGTGCCAGTTCCGCCACCCATGCCGGCGGTGACGAACACGAGGTCCGCGTCGCCCAGCACCTCCTTGATGGTCCCCTGGGCCATCTCGGTGGCGCGCTCGCCCATGCTGGGGTCGCCGCCAGCGCCGAGGCCCTCCGTCAGGGACTTGCCGACGAGGATCTTCGTGTCGGCTTCGATCATCTTGAGGTGCTGCTTGTCGGTGTTGATAGCGACTGTTTCGGCGCCGTCGACGCCGATGTTGTACAGCCGATTGATGGTGTTGTTGCCGGCACCACCGGCGCCGACGATGACGATTCGGGGGTCGCCGAACTCGTCGTCGTCCTCGTCGCCGACGTCCTGCATCGAGCGCTGCTCGGCCTCCGCGTTATCCAACGCGTCCTGAACGATGTCCTGCATGCATTACACCTTGGCCCAGCTGCGGTCCCGACGCCCGCTCTGCTCGGCGGCGTCGCTCTCGTCAATCATCTCTCGAACGGCCGAGCGAATCGCCTCGCTGCGGTTCGGGTACTCACCCGTCTCGACCAGCTGTTCGACCTGTTCAACCTGCTGCCGTGGGATCCGTAGTGTGACACGCTCCATTTTGATTTCCCCCGGTAAGACGGGTCCGGCGCGAGCCGTTGTCATACAGTCCCGACCCGGCGGGATCCCCGCCCCGACAGGCTCTGTAAGACGACCGTCTTACGCATCCTATTGACACGCGAGTATATCATAAAAACCCACCGACGATTTCACTAAATGGGGCGTATTTCGTCATACGCGTTTACACAGCCCACGAGTGGACTGGAGCCGAATCCGGCCACTCACGGGCGCAAACCGACAGATGGCGAACCGTTTTCCCTGTCTGTCGGAGTGTCATACTTCCCCTGGGTGACGGTCGAACTGTCGTCGCGGCCGGGGTGGTCGCTCCGGCGCGCGCATGACGAGCGGCCCCTTCCGGCCGCGTTCCCTGACTGGCTGGCGTTGTGTGGCATCGATACTGCTGACCGGTTCTGAACTGTTTCGTTTGCCGTCGACGACCCCGTCGCTACCGCCTTACAATCCATCCCTGAGCCCGTAAGACGGCGTCTTACGGGGTCGAGCCACACACGAGAACGAGGTGTTCCGACTTCTTCGGAGAGGGTCTACGCGGTGTCGTACACGTCGGAGGTCGGGCTCCGACGACCACAGCCGGGACAGAACGCCCAGTCCCCGCCGATTTCCTCGCCGCACTCACAGCGCGGGGTCGGGTTGTGCTCCTCGCCGCAGTTCGGGCAGTAGGCGTGTTCCTCGCCGACGGTGTGGCCACACTGGTTGCAGGCCTCGGGGTCGCTTCCCACTTCGTCGGCGCCCTCGACGGACGCGGCGTCGCCCTCCACGGTGGCTTCGCCGGGGCCGTCGACGCTGATGTTGACGTTTACGTCACGCGCGGCGTTCTCCGTCAGACGCTCCTCCAGCAGTTCGTCGATGCGTTCCGTGACCGGGTCGGCGGTCGTCGTCTCGGGCTGTCGTGAGACGCTGCCGGTCCCGGGCTGACGGTCGAGGAACTCCCGGAGCGCCTCCCGCATTACCTCGCTTTTCGACGCGTCGAGGTCGTCCAGCTGCTCGACGAGCGTGTCGTCGGCGCGGAAGGTGATCTTGCTCATACCCCATGATTAGGCCCCGTACACAAGTAGCTTTCCGCGCGTGTATGACACGCGCGGACCACGTGTCATACAGGGTGGTTCGGCGGCGCTCTGGCGGAACCGCTCCTCGGAAGCCATAAACCCCCTGCGCCGGTTACTGTACAACATGGAATACGAGGCGAAACTCGACCGCGCGCTCACGCTCGTGCCGGAACTCGGCGGGAGCGACGAGCGCCTCGACGTTCCGGACCCGGAGACACAGAAGGACGGCGCGTTCACCCGGCTCACCAACCTGAAGGAACTCGCCGACGCGCTCTCCCGCGACGAGGAGCACATCCACCGCGAGATTCAGAGCGAACTCGGGACTGCCGGCCAACTCGCCGACGGCCGCTCGCGCTACAACGGGAGCTTCTCGCCCAGCGAGTTCCAGGCGGCCATCGACAGCTACATCACCGAGTTCGTGCGCTGCTCGGAGTGTGGCCTCCCCGACACGCGGCTGGTGAACGAGGAGGGCACGATGATGCTGCGCTGTGAGGCGTGCGGGGCGTTCCGCCCGGTGACCAAGCAGTCGACAACGTCCAGCAGCCAGCAGACGACGACCGAAATCGAGGAGGGCGAGACCTACGAGGTCGAGATTACCGACACCGGTCGCAAGGGCGACGGCGTCGCCAAGCGCGGCGACTACACCATGTTCGTCACGGGCGCCGACGAGGGCGAAACCGTGCGTGCGAAGGTGGAGAACGTCTCGGGCAACCTCGTGTTCGCGAAGAAGGTCTGAAGCCGGTCGCGTCGCTGGCCGCCACTCCCTTGGCGGTTCGTTTCTAACGGGAAGGTATGGCTGATAAGGACGACCCGCAAGAGGAGGCCGAGCGCCGGGTACGGGACCGTTTTGAGCGGCAGGAGGAGATTCTCCAGGAGTTCGAGGATATCGTCGACGACGTGAAGTTCCCGACCAACACCGCCGAACTCAGAGCCGAGTACCGGGAGGCACCTGACGAAGTCGTCGGCGAGGAGGAGTCGCTGGGGAGCGTGCTCGACCGCCTCGACGACGAGTACGAGGACGAACTGGCCGCCCGCGAAGCCATCCTGGAGGAACTCGGCCAGGCCGAACACACCAACCCGGCCGAGCAGTTCGAGAAGGAGGCCGCCGAGGTGGAACGCGAGACCACCGGGGTCGTCGACGAAGTGGACGGGGAGGACGGTAGCGTGTAGTTCCGGTCTCTGGGTCGCGTCACAGCAGGGCGGTCGCCGTCCGGTAGCCGGCAGGAACCGGGGCCCACCCCGATGCTTTTGGCGTCACGGGCGAACTCTCGGATATGCCGACCGAACTCCCTGACTCCGAGTATCGCGCCCGACTCCGCGAGGTGCGGGGCAAACTCGCCGACACCGACGCCGACGCCGCGGTCTGGTTCTCGGCGACGAGCATCCACTACGTCTCCGGCTTCGAGCACGTCCAGACCGAGCGCCCCGTCGCGCTCGCGGTCACGCAGGACCGCATCGAAATCACGGTCCCTCGCCTGGAGGTGGAACGCGTCGAGACGGTGGACCGTATCGACGACGTTCACCACTACTTCGACTACCCCCAGGGCAAGCCCATCGAAACCGTCGCCGAGATGCTCTCGGGGCTGGACGTCGACGCCGTCGCCGCCGACAGCGACGGCGCGCCGGGCGTGATGGGGTACGAGGGCCCCTCCCTTTCGGAGTTCGTCGACGTGGAAACCCAGTCGTGGGTTTCTCGGATGCGCTGGGAGAAGACAGACGCCGAAATCGAACTCATTCAGGAGTCGGCCAACTGGGCCAACCTCGCACACCGTTATCTCGACGATTACGCCGAGCCCGGCGCCCACCCGGCGACGGTGTCCCAGCGGGCGTCGATGGACGCCTCCCGCGCCATGCTGGACACGCTCGGCGACAGATTCGTTGAGAACGTCCGGGGCTCGGGCCCGGCCCACGCCGGCTTCATCTCCGCCCACGAGACGGCGCTGCCCCACGGCCACACGCCGAACCAGCGCCTGGAGCGCGGCGACGTGCTCATCACCGGCGCCTCCGCCAACGTCGACGGCTACGGCTCCGAACTGGAGCGAACCATGTTCGTCGGCGAGGTCAGCGACGACCAGGAGCACTACTTCGACCTGATGCTCGAAGCCCAGGACATCGCCATCGACGCGCTCGGTCCGGGCGTCCCGCTGTCCTACGTGGACGAGCAGGTCCGGGCGTTCTTCGAGGAACAGCACATCACCGACCTCGCCCAGCACCACGTCGGCCACAACATCGGCCTCGGCGGCCACGAGCCGCCGTACATCGACGAGGGCTGGGGCGACTACGACTACGTCGATGACGACGAAGCGGAGATGCAGCCGGGACAGGTGTACACCATCGAACCCGGCATCTACACCGAAACCGAGGGCTACCGCCACTCCGACACCATCGCCATCACCGAGGACGGCACCGAGTGGCTCACCTACTACCCGCGGGACCTCGACTCGAACGTCATCAGCGAGTAGTCCGGCCGCGGTTCGGTTCTCCTGCTCCAGTCGCAGTTCGGTTCTCCCGGTCCGGCCGCGGTTCGGTTCTCCCGGTCCGGCCGCGTTCGATTTATCGGTCCCGTCGTTCACCGAC
>JBDGQC010000080.1:0-6291 GCA_042219375.1 Halolamina sp.
AACGTCACCAAGACGTTCTGACTTCGCGGTTATTCTTCGAACTCAGCGATAAAGCATATCCTAACCCGACAGTCCCCCGCCCGGATCTACGACCCGCCGACCGGGACCCATGGACACGGGTGGAGTTCTATCGACAGTCCCAGCGTTATCCCGAAGACCGGGGAGCTGCGGAGAAATATCCGATTGCTACGTTCGACGCTCGCCAGTATCCGAGGGCAGAGTTTTGGGATGGCTCGCGGACGAACAGCCATCGGTGCAAGCCACAACCGCGGAATTACTGGTCCAGATTGGTTACTGGACTCACGAGACCGAAGTTGGGGTGACACTTTATAACTCATTGACTTATTCGACGAATGAGCAATTATTTAATACTATATCAGGTTTGATATTGGCAGCCGAACCCATTTAACTATCAGCTCAGTTCTCCTTAGCACACACAGCGGAACTCATGGCTCGAACGCCGTGTGCTCCGAACTGTGTTGGTATCCACCAATGCAATTCAGCAAACTGTTCGACGACGACCGTGCCGTCTCGCCAGTCATCGGGGTCATCCTGATGGTCGCGATTACAGTCATCTTGGCCGCCGTTATCGGAACGTTCGTCCTGGGGCTCGGTGACCAGGTACAGAACACGACGCCACAGGCAAGTTTCAGCTTCGAGACATCGAACGCGAGCCAGAACGTGACGATGACCCACAACACAGGGGACTCGATTACTGCGTCGGACCTGACGATTAAATCCACCACGCCGTACAGCTTCGCCGGTATTGGTCCGAACGCAACAACGACGACCAGTACGTGGGGCAACATCACCGGCAGTCCGAGCGCTGACGTGTCCGCAGGCAGTAGCGTCGAAATCAACGCTGGCGAACTCAAAGGCGACGACGGGGTGAACACGTTCAGCGACGAGACCATTCGCCTCGTCTACGATAACCCCGACTCCGACAAGACCGCAACGCTCGGGAAGTTCGAAGTCCCGTAAGAACGCTATTCCGCAGTCTAACCGTTTTCGAAGGGTCCTTTCAGGACACACCAATCATGCCGGAGGGCCGTACCCGCCCTATTTTCTAACGCCGCCAACCGACGAGCGACGCGGCCGGTAGAACCCGGGACGGCGAGATAGTTGTCGCCGATTTGAATTGGATAAAGGCATGGACACCAAAGTTTTTTACACCGATATTCATACGCTATCGATAATGGATTGCGTGGAGTGCGGAACGTCTGTGCAGACTCCGGCGTTAGTGACGTTTACAACCGGGAAGGTGAAGCAACTACCGCTCTGCACGGATTGTCGGAAGGAGTACGAAGAGGGTGCGTTCGTCTCCTCCGTTTCGAACGATAGCCCCACCCACGGCGGGGAGCCCCAAAAAATCGCGAAGTGTACCGACTGCGGTGAGATTTACCCCGCCCAGATGACCGCGGAAGACGGCCTCCGGCCAGTCGGTCTCGAAGACGGCTCCTGCGTCTGTGGAAATACGGAGTTTCAACCGTTCATCGATAGTTAGGGCCCCGTATCGCGGCGCTCGACTCCGCCTATTCCACGGCCGTGAGACCACCGACGAGCGCCGTCGCGCTCGCCGGGTTGGTCGCCAGCGGAATCCCGCGCACGTCACAGATGCGCAACAGCGCGGAGATATCCGGCTCGTGAGCCTGCGCAGTCATCGGGTCGCGGAAGAACACCACGGCGTCGCACTCGTCGGTGACGACGTCCGACGCGATGACCAGGTCACCCCCGAGCGGCCCGGAGGCCATCCTGTTCACCGACAGCGCAGTCTCGTCGTTCAGCCGTCCCCCAGTCGTCCCTGTCGCGATGAGGTCGTGTCGCCCCAGAAACGCCTCGTGCTCTCGCGCCCACGCAACCATCGCGTCCTTCTCGTCGTCGTGGGCGATGAGCGCGATTCGCATCACTCACTCCCCTCGACCAACGACGCTTCCAGAAGTTCGAGCGGATGGCGAATCTCGTACCCGGTCCCGTGCTCCATCTGCATCGCGCAGGTGGGACACTCGGTCAGCCCCGTCTCGCCCTCTGCCGCCTCCATGTGGTCGAACATCTCGGCCCCGATTTTCATCGAGGTGTCGTACTTCTCGTCCTTCCAGCCGTAGGTGCCCGAGATGCCCGAGCAGGAGTCGCCCACGTCCTCGACGCCGACGCCGTCGAGGTCGCCGAACAGTTCGACCGTCTGATGTTCGAGGCCCTGGTTCCGGGCGTGACACGGCGCGTGGTACGCGAACTCCGCGGCCAACTCGCCGTCGACCGCCGCCTCCTCGATGGCCCCGGGCAGGTCCTCGTGAATCCGCAGGTACTCGACGGCCTCGAAGGTGTGTGAGCCGACGTCCTCGATACCGTCGATGTCGAACAGTTCGGGGTACTCCTGTCTGAGCGCCATCGAACAGGAGGTACAGGACGCGATGGCGTCGTACCCCTGCTCGACCAGGTCCGCCATCGAGGAGACGTTCACCTCGGCGTGGCGCCGCGCGTCGTCGAGCATGCCGTTGGCGAACATCGGCGTGCCCGAACAGCCCTGCTCGGGAACCACGACCTCGTAACCGAACTGCTCGAACACCCGGACCATCGCCTTGCCCACCTCCGGCGTGTTGTAGTTCGCGTAACAGCCGTGGAAGTACGCGACTTTCTTGTCGGCGTCCGCGGCCTCCCCGCGCCGTTCCCGGTTCGCCCGTGCGCGCTCCCGCGACCCCGCGGCCGCGCCCTCACGCGCCCACCACTCCCGGAACGTCTCCGTGGCGAAGGCGGGGAACTCCCGGTCGCTCGTGATACCCATCGTCTTCTCCAGCAGCCAGCGCGCCGGGCCGAAGTTCATCACGGCGTTGGCCAGCCGCGGCGTCTTGCTCGCCAGCGACGCCGACGCCCGGTAGTTCGCGAGCAGACGGTTGCGCCAGTACTCGACCGAGAGCGTCGACATCTCCTCGGCGACGTACTCCCCGCGTGCGGTGTTGTGCATCTGCGAGAGCGGCACGCCCGACGGACAGGCGTTGTCACAGCGCATGCAGTTCGAACAGTCCATCACCGAGTCGTCGACGCCGTGGTCCTCGTCGCGGCGCTTGAGTCGCCATTGCTCGGGGCCCTGGAACTTCGGCCCCGGGAAGTCGTCGTCCACCTCCGCGACGGGGCAGTTGGTGTCACACGTCGAGCATTTGTAGCAGGAGTCGGCGCCCGGCCGCAGGTCGAAGTCGGTGCTCTCGGGGAACACCTCGACCGGTTCGAACGCTTCGCCCGTGTTCGGTGCCTCCGGGTCGAAATCCGTGGTGTGGGGTTGGGAATCGCTCATCGTGCCTCCTGTGCCGCGTGACTGCCGGCCGCGTAGCCGGTCGCTATCGAGACGCCGCTGCCGGATTTCTCCGCGGCGAAGTCGTAGCCGCCGAGCACCGACCCGGCCGCCCGGAGGTTGTCGAACTCGGGTGCGCCGTCCGAGTCGAGCGGACGGAGCGCCGGGTCGGTTCTGACGCCGAAGCGGGCGAACTCGTGGTCGCCGAACACCCCCGACTCGAACCAGTCGTACCGGTCGGCCGCGTGGGGGATATGGCAGTCGAAAACCGGCTCCCGGACCGACTCGCGGTCCGACTCGATGCCCTTGCCGACCAGCCCCCCGGTCGCGAGCACGTACTGGTCGGCGCTGTTGGGAATCCGCGCGCCGTTTTTCTCGACGTACACCTGCTCGACCTGGTCCTCGCCGTCGTAGTCGACGACGGGATTGCCCGTCTCGATGCTCGCGCCCGCCTCGTGAAGGGCGTCGAACAGCGCGTCTTCGAGCCTGAGTCCTGGGAGCGAGGGCGGCCCCATCGGCACTTCGAACACCGCGGCCCCCAGCCGGTCTTCCAGGTCCGCCCGCACGGCCGCCGCGCCCTCGTCGCCGAGAACCGCCGGGAAGCCGACGCGCTCCTCGCCGTCGAGCGCCGCAGTAACGCGCTCGGCCAGCGCATCCCGGACAGCGTCGTCCCCGTCGAGCAGTTTCGCGTACCGGGTAATTTTCGCGTCGGCCCGGAGGTCCCCGGGGAACTCGACGGTGACACCGCGCACGTCGAACGGGACGCCGGCCGCCTGCAGGTGTGCCGCGGCGCGTTCGGCATCGAAATCGGTCATCGACGCCAGGCCGACGAGCAACACGTCCCGGCCGTCGCTGGCCAGGCCCGCCCGTGCGCCGGCGGGGTAGCGGGCGGTCGGTTTGAGCGTCCCGCCGTGGGTCGGAAGGAGCGCGTTGGTGTCGGTGTGGCCGCCGTGGTAGGCCGGCGCTACGTCGTCGAACAGCGCCAGGCCGTCGCGGACGGCGGAGACGCCGACGGTCCGGTAGGGGTGTTCCTCGGGAAGATTCGGTATCGCCGCGTAGGGGTCGGTCAGCGGCCCCTCGCCGTCGGGCGTGTAGCCGAGCACGTCAACGAGTCCCGACGCGTTCCGGAGCGTGCTCTGCTTGTAGGAAACCAGGCGCACGTCCGCGCCCGCTCGCGCCGCCGTGAGGGCGCTGGTCAGCCCGGCGAGGCCGCCGCCGATGACGAGCACCTCCGACTCAATCGCCATCGTCGGTCCCCCCGTCGGTGACGGCGGCGTCCGCCTGAGAGTTCGCGGCGAAATCCCGGCCGCCGTCGAACGCGTCGAAATCGATGTCGCCGGCCTCGGCCGGGTCGTGGTCGCGGTTCTGGGTCGTCGCGTGCAGGGCGTAGTTCAGCATGGCCTGGGAGAGCTGTTCCCCCCAGAGCGCGTGGCGCTGGCCCTTCCAGCGTTCCTGCAGCAGGTCGTCCCAAGCCGCGCGGGCCGTCGCCTCGTCGTACTCGCCGTGGAGTTCGTTAGCCATCCGGTGACAGCAGAACCCGCCCTGGCAGTTGCCCATCGACGCCCGGGTGCGGATGCGCACCGCGTTGAGGTCCGCGCCCGCCCCCGCGATGGCGTCCTGAACCTCCGCGCGGGTGACGCCCTCGCAGTTGCAGACCGTCGGGTTCGGGCCGTCGGTTTTCAGCACCTCGTCGGCCCGGGAGCCCAGGCGCTCGACGCTCCGCCGGCCGATGGGCGACCGGAGGCCGAACTCGTCCATGTAGTCCCGCAGGACCGAGAACTCCTCGCTGCCCGGGAGCGCCACGTCGGCGGTCCGGCAGTCGGCGTCGATGCCGAACTTCCCGCAGACGTGGTCGCTTATCTCCTCGGCCATCATCCGGTAGGTGGTGAACTTCCCGCCGACGATGCTGGTCATCCCCGCCAGGTCGTCGCGCTCGGCGTGGTCGAGCAGGAAGTAGTCGCGGGTGATGTCCGTCGGGTCGTCGCTGCCCACGTCCGGCGGTTCGTACAGCGGGCGCACCCCCCAGAACGAGCGGATGGTCCGGGCCTCGGCGAGCATCGGCACCAACTCCGTCAGCGTGTCCAGCATCATCTCGACCTCCCACCCCTCCTCCGGGAACTCCTCCGGGTCCTCCACCTCCTCGTCGGTGGTGCCGAGAATCGCGGTCGTCTCGTGGGGGACGATGATGTCCGCGTCGCCCTTGGGCCGGCACCGGTTGATGACCGTATCCACCTGCCGGACGTTCATGATGGTCATCACCCCCTTCGACGGCCGCACCGCGATATCGACGCCGGCCATCTCGCCGATCTGGCCGGCCCACGCGCCGGTGGCGTTGACGACGTAGTCCGCCCGGATGGTCTCGGTCCCGCTCTCGGTCCCGTGAACCCGGTCGTCCGGGCCGCCGCCGTGTTCGACGACGACGCCCGCCACCTCGCCGTCCTCCACGACGAGGTCCGCCACCGTGGAGTGGGTCTCGATACGCGCCCCGTGTTCGCTCGCGCTCGCGGCGTTGGCGACCACCAACCGGAACGGGTCGACGGCGCCGTCCGGGACGGAAATCGCCTTTTCGATGTCCTTCGCGAGGTGTGGCTCCATCGCGCGCGCCTCCTCGCGGGAAACCACCTCCGCGGGGATGCCACACGCTTCACAGCCCTGCAGTTTCTCCTGGAAGTACTCCTCGGAGTCCTCCGGGCGCTTGACGAACAGGCCGCCGGTCATCTCGACACAGTGGCCGGCGATATCCCTGAGCACGCGGTTCTCCTCGATACACTCCGTCGCGCTCGCCTGGTCGGCGACGGCGTACCGGCCCCCGCTGTGGAGGAGTCCGTGCATCCGTCCGGTCGTGCCGTGGGTCAGGTTGCCTTGCTCCAGCAACGTCACCTGAACCCCGCGCATCGAGAGGTCGCGGGCGATTCCCGTCCCCGTCGACCCGCCGCCGATGACGACGACATGCGGTGCCGATGCCATACCCGGCCGGTTCGGCGCCGACCCACTTTACTTAATCGGTG
>JBDGQC010000097.1:0-6102 GCA_042219375.1 Halolamina sp.
TCGTGACGAGCGTCCACTTCGCCGCCGACGAGTTCGTCGAACAGGGGTTCGGCTCGCGGCTGCTCGCGGCTGTCTTCGGGTTCGAACGGGCGGAAGGCGGGGCGGACCAGTCAGCCCCGCGAGCCTACTGGGTCTACTCCTTTCGCCGTGGTGCCTACTACCCCTTCTGCCCGGTCGGTGACCAAGAGCGCGACAATCAGACGGAGTTCAAACTCCAGGCCGTGCTCGGCGACGAACTCGATATCGAGGACGACGAGTCCTACTGGCACCCGCTCTGGCCGGACACCCCCGGAGGTCATCCGTGGGGGTGAGCATGCGGGGCTACTCCTCGACGAAGCTGTGTGCGATGGAGAGTTCCTCGCCCTGTGCGACCCGGAGGTCGGCGTGCCGGATACCGCCTTCGGCCTCGTAGTAGTCCGCGTCGTCGTCGACGGTCCCCTGGAGGGTGCTGAACATCGTGGCGTCCTCCGTCTCGGTGTCCCGTGATTTCGCGATTGGCCCCGTGGCGACGACACGGTAGAGGCCGTGCCCCTCGGCGCTGATGCCGCCGGTGAACGAATCCTTCGGGTCGTCGACGGTGACGCTGGCGGCGCCGGACGCGAGGTCGACCCGCTCGACACCCCCGTCGAACCCGAACGTCGCCGTCACCCCCGCGTCGATGACGCCCGCGAAGAACGTCTTGCCGTTCTTGTGGCTGACGACGGTGTCCGACGGCGCGTCGACAACCCGCGCATCGGGGTCCGAGAGCCGGATGCTGTAGTTCGTTTCGTCTGCCTGGGAACGGATGGTCAGGGTCGATGCTGGCTGGCTACTCAGACCAATCCCCTCGAAGCCGGCGAGGCCGACGATACCCACACCAACGACCCCCCCTGAGCCCACACCTTTCAGGAACGAACGGCGGTCTCCGACCAGTCGGCCGATCATAGAGAACTAACTCAAGGAAGCGGCAAAAGTGCTGGCGTCGGTCGCATCCGGTTTGAAACCTCGCCGAACGCGTGTGAACGCCCCACTCGCGTCCGTCAGTTTCAGTTCCGCCCTGCTGTTAACGAGGGTTTATCCCGGGGGACGCACAACCCCGGTGTATGGCAGAAGACGAACTGGAGACCCTACCTGGTGTCGGCCCCGCAACCGCAGACAAGCTCACGGAGTCGGGCTTCGAAAGCTTCCAGAGCATCGCCGTGGCCAGCCCCGGCGAGCTCTCGAACACGGCCGACGTCGGTGAATCCACCGCGTCCGACGTGATTACTGCCGCCCGCGACGCCGCGGACATCGGTGGCTTCGAGACGGGCGCGAGCGTGCTCGAACGCCGCGAGCGCATCGGTAAGCTCTCCTGGCAGATCGACGAAGTGGACGACCTGCTCGGCGGCGGGATGGAGACCCAGTCCATCACCGAAGTGTACGGCGAGTTCGGCTCCGGGAAGTCCCAGGTGACCCACCAGATGGCGGTCAACGTCCAACTCAGCAAGGACAACGGCGGCCTCGACGGCGGCTGTATCTTCATCGACACGGAGGACACGTTCCGCCCCGAGCGTATCGACGACATGATTCGGGGCCTCGACGACGAGCTCATCGCGGACGAACTCGAACGCCGTGAAATCGAGGGTGAGCCCGGCGACGAGGAGGCGATGGAGGAACTGCTGGAGTCGTTCCTCGACCAGATTCACGTCGCGAAGGCGTTCAACGCCAACCACCAGATGCTGCTGGCGGAGAAGGCCCTGGAGCTCGCCCGCGAGAACGAGGAGACGGAGAACCCCATCCGCCTGCTCTGTGTGGACTCGCTCACCGCCCACTTCCGCGCGGAGTACGTGGGCCGTGGCGAACTCGCCGAGCGCCAGCAGAAGCTGAACAAACACCTCCACGAACTCGACAAGGTCGGCAACCTCCACAACGTCGCCGTCCTCGTCACCAACCAGGTCGCCTCCAACCCCGACTCCTACTTCGGTGACCCGACACAGCCCATCGGCGGCAACATCCTCGGCCACAAGTCCACGTTCCGTATCTACCTCCGCAAGTCCAAGGGCGACAAGCGTATCGTTCGCCTGGTCGACGCGCCCAACCTCGCCGACGGCGAGGCCGTGATGCGCGTGCAGGACGAAGGGCTCAAACCCGAGTAACCTACTCGTCGGCGGCGTGAGGCGGCAGCGCCGCCACGTCCGCCGCCGTCGCGTCGTGGTTGTCGGGCAGGCGTTCGATGCAGTCGAAACAGAGAAAGAACTCCGAGCCGTCGGCGAGTTCGAGGTCCATCCCCTCCGTCGGGCCGTCGTTGTTGAACGACCAGAAATCGCCGATGCCGCCGCCGATGCGGACCCGCCGGCCACAACCATCGCAGGATTGAGACGCCATTACCGACCCTTGGGGGTCGAGCCGTTTAGGCGACGCGGCGGAACCTCATCGCTAACCGGCGAAAAACTCCCGAAACTGCGGGTGAGAATCAGTCTTCTTTGATCTCCTGGAACTGGTCGAGCAACGCCTCGGCGGAGTCGCCGGAGTCGTAGCTCACGGTACCCGAGAACTGCTCGGGGCTCTCCTCGAACTCGGCGTCGGACTGTGACGCCAGCTGCTCGCGTCGCTCGTGTTCGCCCTCGTCATAGGCACCAAATGACATGGTATACACAGGCTTAGGTAGTGCTTACCATATACATGGCGGTTACTTTCACCCGTTCCGTTTCCGGTGGAACGACGGAACCGGCGGCCAGGGTCGTATCACAGTACGTAAATCCTCCGGGCCGTTGCGTTGAACCGTGGCGAAGCCGCTCCGTTTCCGACACGCGCCCGGGTCGTGGTCCGAGGGCCGGGTCCGCGACGAGCTACTGGACGACCTCGACGCCAACATCGGCGCAGAGATGCGCCGACCGTGGCACAAACCCCCCGAAGGCTACGAGGCGGTCCGGTTCGAAATGGACAACGGCGACATCGCGCTGTTCTGCTGGGACGACGACGCCGGCTACTGGCTCGGCAACACCGAAACGCCCTCCGCGCTCTGGCGAACCGACAAGATGGGGCTGGACGAAGCCCCCTACAAGCTGAAACGGTGGGTCGAGCGGGAACTCCTGGCCCAACTCGAAGAGGAGTCGCCGTGGCTGGAACCGTATCCGCACCTCGCGTGGTTCTTCCTCCCCGTCTTCCTCTCGAAGGACGGCCGTGAAACCACCCGGGAGTTCTTCGACGACCACGCCGCCGGCTTCCCCGACGCCGACCGGGACGCGGCGCTTGGCTTCTACGAGGATCTGCTCTCGACCGGCGCCCTCGACGACTACCGCGAGACGATGGCCGGAAAGCTGGGCACCTCCGAGACGCTGGACCTGACCCGGATGACGGCCACGATGGGCGAGTTCAACGCCGCCTACATCCTGCTCGAAGCGGGCTACGACGTGGTCCCCGAGGCCGAGGTGGCGACCGGCCACTCCATCGATTACGAGGCGACCCGGCCCGACGACGACGAGTCGTCGCTCGTCGAGGTCACGCGCCCGCTACCGCCGAAACACCGCGCCGCCGGCTCCCCCATCACCGCGGTGCGGGAGACCGCGGAGACGAAATCCACCGGCCAACTGGAGGAACACGGCGGCGGTGTCACGCTGTTCGTGGACTGTTCCTCGTTCCCCGACGACGACTGGCAGGCCGTCGCGGGCGAGCGCCCGGAGGTGCGCCATCGCCCGGCGGTCGTCTTCCGCCTGCGCCCCGACGGCCGCGTCGAGGGCTACCGCAAGGGCGGTTTGCCGCTCGACCTCGACCCCGCCATCGAGTGGGTCGGTTGAGCGGACGGCCGGCCCGCAACCGCAAGCGGTTTCTCCGGGCGGTAGCGACGGGGCGCATGAGCATCGTCGCGGACCTCCACACCCACACGACCGTCTCGGACGGGACCCTCACCATCGACCGGCTGGTGCGGCTGGCTAACGAGGCGGACCTCGACGCGGTGGCCGTCACCGACCACGACCGCTATCACCCGGCGCTCTCGAACCCCGTCGAGCGCCGGACCGGCGTCGAGGTGGTTCGCGGCATCGAACTCCGGGTCGAGGCCGGCGACCAGCGCCTGGACCTGCTCGGCTACGGGCTGAACCCCACCGACGCACTCACCGCGGAGGTCGAGCGCATCCAGCAGGACCGTATCGACCGCGGGCGGCGCATCATCGAGAACGTCGAGGAGCGTCTCGGCGTCGGCCTCGACATCGAACCCCGGGAGGGGCTGGGCCGACCCCATATCGCCCGCGCGGTTGTCGAGAGCGAGGCGGACTACGAGTACGACGAGGTGTTCGCGGACCTCATCGGCAACGACGGCCCGTGTTTCGTTCCGCGGGAGGTGCCCGACTTCCAGACGGGACGGGAGTTACTCGACGAGGCCTGCGCGCTCGTCGGGCTGGCCCATCCGCTGCGCTACGGCGACCCCGAGGCCGCGCTGGAACGGACGGCGGCGTTGGACACCGTGGAGCGGTACTACCCCTACGACCGGCCGCTCTCGCCCGACGACCCCGAGGCGCTCGACCCGCTGCCCGTCGAGAACGCCATCGCGGAACACGACCTGCTCGCGACGGGCGGGAGCGACGCTCACGACGAGGACATCGCCTCGGACGGCCTGCCGGAACTCGCGTGGGAGCGTGTGCGGGAGCACCTGCCGGAGCCGGTCGAGCCGGCATAGGGAGGCGGTCGGAAGCCACGCCGAAGAGAAGGGCTTTATTCCGGGAGCCTGCTACGGAGTGGCGTGAGCGAGCACCTCCTCGGCGAGATTCCCGGGTGGCTCCAGTCGTTACTTAGCTCGGAGTGGGCGCTGCTGGTGCTGCTTGGCGTGTTCGTCCTCGAAGGGGCGATGTTGATGTACTTCGTCCCGAGCGAGCTGCTGGTTCCGGGCTCGCTCCTGCTGTTGGGCCACGGCCCCGAACAGCTGGTTTCGATACTGGCCGTCGCGGTCGGCGGCGCCACCATCGGCCAGTACGCGCTCTTCCGCCTGGCCAAGCGCGGGGGGCGGGAGTACCTGCTCCAGAAGCGGTGGTTCCGCGTGAGCGACCGCACGCTCACCCGGTTCGACGGCTGGTTCGAGCGCTGGGGCCCGATTGCCGTCACGGGGAGCAACGCGATGCTGTTCACCCGCGGGATGCTGACGGTGCCGGCGGGACTGGCCCGGATGCGGGACAAGCGGTTCGTCGTGCTCTCGGCGACCGGGACGCTGCTGTTCGAGTCGATGCTCGCCGCGTTCTACGTTCTCGGCGTCGACCTGCTCTGGTGAAAAACGGCCGCGAAACGCGCCTCAGTTATCGGCCCGGTCGATTTCGGTCCGCTCGCGCAGCGCTTTCAGGCTCTCGTCGTCGGTCAGCTCCTCGACGCGTTCCTGAAAGTGGCGCTCACAGAGGCCGACCCTGACCCCCTCCGTCTCGGCGGCGTAGACGGCGTCGTCCTCGCAGTAGTGACACTTCATATGTACGGATACGCCGCCCAGAGGGTTAAGAATGCGGATGCCGGGTCGTCCGGGCCGGAGAGCGTGCCGCCGGCGAAAGCCCGCTTGGGACCCCGCAAGCGACGCGGTTTTCCGAACGGCCGCCAAGCCACCGATATGGACCGCCCCCACCGCGACTCGTCGCTCGGCCGCAACGACGCCCGTCGCCCCCGGCGCCTGCGCGCCGACGGGGTTCGGTCGCTCGTCAGCGAAACGTCGCTCTCGGCGTCGGACCTCATCGCGCCGGTGTTCGTCGACGCCACCACGGCGGAGCGCCAGCCAATCGAGTCGATGCCCGGCCACGAACGCGTCCCCGTCTCGGACGTCGTCAACCGCGTCGAGGCGGTGCTCGCGACTGGCGTCGAGGCGGTGATGCTGTTCGGGATTCCCGAATCAAAGGACGACCGCGGCAGCCGCGCGTACGCCGAGGACGGCGTCGTGCAGGAGGCCGTGCGCCGCGTGACCGCCGAGACAGACGCCTACGTCATCACGGACGTCTGTCTCTGTGAGTACACCGACCACGGCCATTGCGGGATTATCGAGCACGGCGCTCGGGACGATGCCGCAGCGGCCGCCGGCCACGACGGACCGGGACTGACCGTGCGAAACGACGAGAGTCTGGACCTGCTGGCCAAGACCGCCGTCTCCCACGCCGAGGCCGGTGCGGACATGGTCGC
>JBDGQC010000053.1:0-6085 GCA_042219375.1 Halolamina sp.
TCATCACCTCCTTGGCGATGGTCTGGTTGAACCGGAAGATGCGCTGGAGCATCTCCCGTTCGTCCTCCTCGATGACCCCCTCGCGCTCCCCGGTCTGAATCATGTCCTGGATCTCGTCACGGGTGACGTAGGAGTTCTCGATGGCGGAGCCACCGCCGGTGACGCGGTTGATGATGCGGGTGAGCCTGTCGAAGACGATGATGAGCGGCAGCAGCGCGTACTCGCTGTACTTCAACGGGCGGGCGATGCGCAACGCCCACGACTCGGTGTTCTCGACGGCGTAGGATTTGGGCGCGCTCTCGCCGAACAGGAGCACGATGGTCGTGATGCCGAACGTCGCCGCCAGCACCGCCTCGCCCTGGCTCATGTAGAGCGCGAACAGCCCCGTCGCGATGGAGGACATCGCGATGTTGACGATGTTGTTCCCGACCAGAATCGTCACCAGCAGCCGGTGGGGGTTGTCCTTGAGCTCCTGGACCACCTCGGCCGACGGGACACCGTCCTCGACGAGCGACTCGACGCGGTGGCTCGCCAGCGAGAACATGGCAATCTCCGAGGAGGAGAAAAAGCCCGAGAGCAGGATGAGGATGAAGATGGTGACCGCCCCCAGCAGCGTCTGTAGCTCTCGCGACATTTGACCGATTACCGGCGACTGCAGAACCCCCCTGCTAAGGGTGGTGGCGACTGCGGGAAGCAAACCCATTTCGCTTTGAAATTTTTTCCCACGCGGATTAAGCGTTTTCCTCACGGAACCGGGCTACGGGCCCGCTCTCGTGGAATGCTGCGGTGGAACTGGCCTCACGGTGCCGTCGCCGACGGGTTTAGGCCGCCCCCCGCCTAACCACGGGGTATGTCCGACGAGCCAGCCATCACCCTGTACCGGCTTGAGGCGTGTCCGTACTGTGAGCGAGTGGTCCGCAAACTCGACAAGTACGACCTCGACTACCGCTCCCGGTTCGTCGAACCGATGCACTCCGACCGGGACGTGGTCCAGCGCATCAGCGGCAAGCGCACCGTTCCCGCTATCGTCGACGAGAACACCGGGCTCACCATGTCCGAGTCGGGCAACATCGTCGAGTACCTCGACAAGACCTACGGCGAGCAGGAGGTGACGGCCTGATGGACCTGGAGTTCGAGGTCGTGGACCTGCCGGCGGCCGACCACATCGGCGTCGGCGACACCGCCCCCGAGTTCACCCGCCCGCTGGTCAACGAGGAGTTCTGGGAGGACCGCTCGCTGTCTTCGCTGACCGAAGACGGCGCCGTGCTGCTGGTGGCGTTCCCGATGGACGGGGCCTTCCCCGCGACCTACGTCTGGAACGAGATTCGCGACCGTGGCTGGGGCGGCGACGACCTCACGGTGGTCGGCATCTCCATCTCGACGCCCTACGAGCACAAGACGCTCATCGACGAGCGGGGGATGGACTACGACCTGTTCGCGGACCCCGCGGCCGGCGTCGCCGAGGCCTACGGTATCGAGAACGACCTCGACGGGATGGCCGGCATCACCGAACACCGGCCCGCCGTGTTCCTCATCGAAGAGGACCGCACCGTGGAGTACGCCTGGGTCGCCGACCAGTGGCCCGACTTCCCGGAGTACGACGAGGTGGAAGCGGCAATCAACTCCCGGTAAGGGGTCAAGCTTTTTCCCGCCGCTCCCGACCGAACAGCCATGCGCGACGACATCGTCCGGGCGACCAGCCTGCTCGCACTCGGGGAGTTGGCGGTGTATCCGACCGACACGGTCTACGGCCTCGGCGCCGACGCCATCGCGAGCGACGCCGTCGAGCGGGTGTTCGACCTGAAGGGTCGCTCCCGGGACGACCCGCTGTCGATGGCCGTCCCCGATGTCGACGCGGCGCTGGAACACGTCGCACCGACGGAACGGGAGGAGGCGTTCATGCGCGAGTTCCTCCCCGGGCCCGTCACCGTCGTGGTGGAGGGAAAACCGCACGTTCCCGATGTGCTGACCGCCGGCCAGGACCGAGTGGGTATCCGCATCCCGGACCATCACGTGGCGCTGGAGCTTCTGGCTGAGTTCGCCCCCGTCACCGCGACGAGCGCGAACCGGAGCGGCGCGGCGAACGCCCGCCACCCGGACGACCTGGACCCGGAAATCCGGGAGGGCGTCGGCGCGGTCGTCGATGCCGGCGAGACGCCGGGCGGCGAGAGCACCGTCGTCGACCCCGGGACCGACGAGATTCACCGCCGCGGGAAACAGGCCGACGCTGTCGAACGCTGGCTGAACGAGCACTAACCGACGGGCGCTCAGAGCCCCAGCAGCGAGCGGAGCGACCGGCTTCGCACCCCACACTCCTCCTGGAACTCGCAGCCGTCGCATTTGGCGCTGTCCGAGAGCCGCGGCGGCGGCCCGTCGAGCGACCGGACCGTGCGGAGTGCTTCGCGGTAGCGGGCGGTCCGACGGGTCGTCAGACGAACGCGGCGGACGACGCCGACCGCGGGGTACTCCACCAGCGCACGCGGAATCTCGCGTTCGCGCTCCCACGCCAGCGCCTTCGCCAGCGCGACCGCCCGAACGGCCTGTGGCTCCCAGACGCCCTGTGGTGGGGGGACGCCGCCGGAAACGAGACTGGGCACCGGTGGGGGGTCGACGTCCTCCTCACCGCCGGGTTCGTTTTCGGAAACCGCCGCTCCATCGAGCAGTTTGTGCGCGACGCCACGGCAGTCCTTCCCGGTCAGAACCACGTCGCGTTCGATGGGGTTCACGAGCGCCTCCCACCGTCGGGAGTCTGCAAGCCGGTCGAGGTTCGCCCGGAACGCCGCTGACTCGACGGCGAGCGGGAGCGAACGCAGCGTCACGTCGTCGGCGCCGCGGAGCGTGGGATACCGGAAGGCGAGTTCGCGGCGCTCTGTCACTTCATCGGGCGGTTCGAAATCCCCCGTTTTCCGGGCGTAGTAGAGCTGTCGGGGGCAGTAGACGGCCCGACCGAGCGCGCTGGCGGCGACGAGGTCCGGCATAGGGACGGCTGGTCCCGCTTTCCTACTTGAACTCCGGGGTCGAAAACAGCCGCCCGGACTACATCTGGGTGTTCGTCTCGATATCCTCGGCGGCCTCCTCCAGCCCCGACTCCCGGGCGGTGGCGGCGTGGCTGTCGCTGAGGTCCGCATCGGTCAGGAGTTCGGCAAACTCGTCCACGAACCGGTGGTTGGCGCGCGTCGAGCGCAGTTCCGCCTGGGCCACCTGCGAGTAATGCGCGACGGGCTCCTCGTCGGCGCCGAGGCGCTCGGCCCGTTCCTCAAGAGGGACGTCAGCGACGACCAGTTCCCGGAGCTCCTCGAACGGGAAGGGGCCGTCGCGGTCGGCCTCGCGAAGCAGGTGGAGGTCCATCCGCGCGGTGAACACCGTCTCCTCGTCCACCCCGATGGTGTCGGCGAGTTCCGCGTCGCTCTGGTCGGCGTAGAACCCGAGCACGAGCTCCGCGAGTTCGTCGTCGTCCAGCCCCGATTCGAACGCGTAGCGCTCGCGCATCCGCGCGACGAGGTCGCGCACCCGCTCGGGCGCGTCCGCCGCGGCCGCCTCGTCCGAGAGCTCGCCCCGGTCCTCCTGCTGGTCCTCCGTCACCGACTCCTCGCCGGTGGTCTCCACGAACAGCTCTTTGAGCTCCTCGGTTCGTTCGTCCATAGACCCGTCTTTACGGCTCGAAGCCGAATAAGCGCACGGTTCGGACCGCTGACAGTCTCGTAAACCGTAGCGTTAAAACAGGTTTACGCGGACCGTCAGATATGGCAACCGCAACCGATTCCGTGGACCTTGTCGGCGACGCGACCGTCGGCAACCTCGTGCGTGCGGCGCTGTTCGCGGCGCTCGTGGGCGCGTTCGCGTTCGTCTCGTTCCCCAACCCGCTCAACCCCGCCGTGCCGGTCACCCTTCAGGTGCTGGGCGTGTTCCTCGCGGGTATCTTCCTCGGCCCGCGCTGGGGCGGGTTCGCGATGGCGCTCTATCTCCTGGCCGGCGCGGTCGGCGCGCCGGTGTTCGCGGGTGGCAGCGCCGGCATCGGCGTGCTGCTCGGCCCGACCGGCGGCTACCTCGTCTCCTACCCGTTCGCCGCCGGGGTCGTCGGCGCTGTCGTCCACGGCACGGACGGCCTGACTCCCCCCGAGAGCGTGGCCCTGCCGCGCCTCGTCGGCGGGATGGTCGCGGGGACGGCGGTCATCTACGCGCTGGGCATCCTCGTCTACTGGCAGTCCCTCGACGTCGGCCTCGCGGCGGCGACCGTCGGCGCCGCCGTCGTCTTCGTCCCCGTGGAGGCGCTGAAAATCGCCGCCGCCGTGGGTATTGTCCGGTCCGACGAAATCGCCGCGGCCTGACGCGTGCTCGAACTCGACTCCGTCGTCCATCGCTACGGCGACGAGGGCGAGACGGGCGGGGCCAGCGACGAGGGTGTCCCGGCCGTCGATGGCGTCTCGCTCACGATACCGGACGGCGAGTTCCTCGTGCTCTGTGGCGCCAACGGCTCCGGGAAAACGACCCTCGTGCGCCATCTGAACGCGCTCGAAACCGCCGACGAGGGGGCGGTGCGAGTCGGCGGGGCGGATGCCGCCGAGAACCCCGTGGTCGCCCGGACCACCGTCGGCATGGTGTTTCAGGACCCGCGGGACCAGTTTGTCGCCGCCACCGTCGGCGCGGACGTGGCGTTCGGGCCGGAGAACCTCGGCCTCTCTCACGCGGAAATCGACCGCCGGGTCGCGAAGGCGCTCTCGGCGGTCGGTCTCGATGGACGCCGCGAGGCCCGCATCGAGACGCTGTCCGGCGGCGAGCAGGAACGCCTCGCCATCGCGGGCGCGCTGGCGATGGAGCCCGAGTTTCTCGTACTGGACGAACCGTTCACCGGGCTGGACGCTCCCGCACGCAGGTCCGTTCTCGCGCGCCTGCGGGAACTGAACGCCGAAGGGACCGGCCTCGTCGTCGTCACCCACGACCTCCGAGAGCTACTGAATCTCGCGGACCGCGTGGTGTGTCTGGCGAACGGCCGCGTCGTGGTGGATGAGACACCGGCGGAGGCCATCCGGGAACTGGAGCAGCACGGCGTCCGCGTGCCCGACCGCTGATGCTCGGATACGTGCCCGGCGAGACGCTCGCCCACCGCCTCGACCCACGGACGAAACTGGGAGCGCAGTTGGCGTTCGCCACCGCCGCGTTCGCTAACACCGACCCGCAGGGGCTGGCGGTGTTAACACCCGTCGCCGGCCTCTTTCTTGCGAGCGCACGTCTCTCGCCGGTGGCCGTGCTCCGAGCCTACCGCTTCGTCCTCCCGTTTCTCGTGGCGGCCGTGCTCATCGAGGGGGTGACGCTCGGCCCGCCGTGGCTTGCGCCACGGGAGGCGGTCCCGTCGTTGCTTGCGAGTTATCGGGTTCTGCTGGTCGTGGTGGTCGGTGGAGTGTACGTCCGAACGACGCCGGCCCGAGCGTCCCGCGCCGCGGTTCAGCGCGTGGTGCCGGGGAAACCGGGCCGGATGCTCGGCGCGGGGTTGGGCCTGGTGGTCCGGTTCCTCCCGCTCCTGCGCCGGGACCTGGTCGCGGTCCGCGGCGCCGCCGCGGCGCGGTTGGGCGACGAGCGACCGGTTCGCGAGCGGGTGCGCGTCGTCGGCGCCGCCGGCCTGCGCCGGGCGTTCTCGCGGAGCGACCGGCTGGCGTTGGCGATGCGGGCTCGGTGTTTCTCGTGGAACGCGACGCTGCCGCCGCTCCGGTTCGGGACACTAGACTGGGGTGGGCTGGTGGTGGCACTAACGCTGGGAGCGTTTGCGGTTTTCTGACTGAGCGGTCATAGTCGGCAAGGTTTAGGTAGCGCCTATCCGGTGTGTACGGTATGCTTGCACAGACCCGGGAGACGTTCTTCACCATCTCGCCGGTCGGGAAGGCGGCGTTCTACTTCCTCGCGGCCGCGACGATACTGGTGTTCGCCGCGGGGCTCTACGAGCGGTTCCAGCGCTACACGCGGGCCAACGAGGAGCCGATTCCCCGCCTCGACGACCTGCCCCAGCGAACCGTCGACGCCGCGACGACGGTGCTTTCGAACGAGAACCAGTTCGACCGCGACCGCTACGCCGGCGTGATGCACGCGTTCA
>JBDGQC010000099.1:0-5972 GCA_042219375.1 Halolamina sp.
ACCGCCTGCTCGCGGAGGACGTTATCGACAGCGGGAGCGGTCCGATGCACGAGATTTCCGGTCCAGGCCACGGTGTGACGCCGGAGTAGCTTCGGAACTGAGCCATCCACCGCCTATCAGCTGAGCTGTCCACCGCCTACCAGTTGAGCCGTCCACCGCCTACCGAACCTTCCCGCGCGCCTGCACTTCCCAGAGTTCCTCCACTCGCCCGTCCCGCACACCCACGAGCAGGTCGTGGAGGTTGATTGTCGTACAGACGTGGGGCACGATGAACTCCAGGCGGTCCCCGACCGCGAACGTCTCGTCGGAGTCGCTCGTGTCGATCCAGCCGTGCTCCTCGCTCGCGTTCGCGTACTCGATGTCGTCGCGGTGTTTCGGCACCGGCATCTGGGACTTGTCCAGCGAGAACGTCTTGCTGCCGCCGTCGACTACCAGCCTGTCCTCGTCGGGCACCGAAATCACCGTCGTCACCACCGTCGCCGCGCAATCCGCCTTCGTCACCTCCCAGGGCCGTAGTTCCAGTTCGCCGACGTCGTTGAACGGGTACATCCCGGGGTTAATCTCCGTCACCACCGGGTGGCGACAGCTGTACCGGGAGGTGGCTGTGCCGCCGACTTTCACTTCCTCGACGGGAACGCCGGCGTCCTCGATGGCCTCCACCACCTCCGCCGCGAGCTCCATCGCCTCCCAGCAGTTCTCCTCGAACTCCCGTTCGGTCGCGGATATCGACTTCACGTGAGAGTCGTAAGCGAGAATCCCGTCGAACGCCAGGTTCGGCGCCTCCGTGACCCGTTCGGCCAGTTCGACCGCGTTGTCGGGGGCGACGCCCGTCCGGTGCAGCCCCATGTCGATTTCCAGAACCGCGTGGAGCGTCCGGTCGTGTTCGGCGGCGGCGTCCTGCAACATGTCGATAGTCGCCGCCGAATCCACCGTCGTCGCCAGCGCGTCCAGTTTCCCGTCGAGCCAGCAGAGCCGGTCGAGTTTCTGCTCGCCCACCACCTGGTAGGAGAGGTAGATATCGTCGATGCCGTTGCGGGCCATCGTCTCCACCTCGCCGAGCGTCTGACAGCAGATGCCGTGCCCGCCCGTCCGCGTGACCTCAAGCGCCGCCAACTCCGCGTTCTTGTGGGTCTTGACGTGCGAGCGCAGCGCTACGTCGTGCTCGTCCGCGACGGTGGCGTACTCGTTGATGTTGCGCTCCATCGCGTCGAGGTCAGCCAGTAGTGCCGGCGTCTCCAGGTCCGCGACAGGTTCATAGAGGGACGGTCCCATCCCATCGGTGGTCCAACTCGTCATGGTCCGACAAGCCGGGCCGCACGGGATAAGCGGCAGGGAACCGGGGACGGCTGCCGCGGGGAAGCGGTGCCCCGCTCAGCGCTCGGTTCACTACTGTTCGGAGCACAACACCGATAATCCCGCCCCCATTGAGTAGGCGTATGGAGCCACTCGTCGCGTCACTCACAGTCCCGCTGCGGTTCGTTGTCGGCCTTTTGGCCGCGGCCGTCGCCACGCTGGCGATGGATCTCGTGATGCCGCGGTTCACCGACGGTGAGCTGCCGCCGCTGGTCGCTGCAGGGGTGCTGACGAGTCGGC
The DNA here is from genome assembly GCA_042219375.1 of Halolamina sp. Taxonomy (GTDB): domain Archaea; phylum Halobacteriota; class Halobacteria; order Halobacteriales; family Haloferacaceae; genus Halolamina. Next base: position 1,594 of record JBDGQC010000099.1, read on the forward strand.
GCCCCGACGACGCGCCCGGCGGCGTCGCCGACGCCGTCCACTACACTGCAGGGCTGCTGACCGGCCCGCTGTTCGTCTGGCTCACGATGCTGTTCGAGGGGCTGCTCGGCGGCGCCCTCCTGGTCGGGACGGTGCTCGCGACGGTGCTGCTTTACGGCCTGATGGTCGGCTTCTTCCTCCTGGTCGTGCTGCCGCGTTCGCGCGTCGCGGACCTCCGCGTGCCGCGCATCCGCCGCGCGTGGGTCATCTCCGCGGCGGTGTACGTCGTCGTTCTCGTCGTCCTCGTCACAGCCGGCACGACGGTGCTCTGACGCCGCCCGGTGGCTCCGGCAACCTGTGTGGTCGGTCCGAAACGTTAGGCGCCTGCCCCGCCACTCGCCCGCATGAGTCATTGGCTCGCGGAGACGCTAACGAGCGACGCCGGCCCGTCGCTCCACGAGGACCTGGTCGATATCCGCAACCGACTTGCCGGCAGCGACGGCGAGCGCGCGGGCGCTGAGGCCGTCCACGGCGCGCTCGCCGCCGTCGGGGCGCGAAACGCTCGTCTCGAAGAGTACGACATCCAGGGCTGGACGCGCGGCTCGAACGAAATCGTCGCCGGCGATGAATCCTTCGAGGGCGTGGCGCTTCCGCGCGGACCCGCGGGCGAGGTCACGGGGGAGCTGGTCGACCTCGGCGCTGGCCTCCCCGCGGACTTCGAGCAGGCGGAGTTCGAAGGGAAGGTGGTCGTCGTCGACACCGACGTGCCCGACTACCACGACCGCTTCATCCACCGGCGGGAGAAGTACTACTACGCCGTCGAGGGCGGCGCAGCGGCGTTCCTGTTCCGCAACCACGTTCCCGGGCAGCTTCCCCCGACGGGAAGCGTCGGGACCGCGGACGCGCCCATCGGCGGGATTCCGGCTGTCGGCGTGAGCAAGGAGGACGGCGCGCGCCTTGCCCGACGCCACGAGGGCGAGGAAGTGACGGTCCGGGTGGAGTGTGACGCCCACGACGCGACCAGTCAGAACGTCCACGCGGCGCTCGGTCCCGATACCGAGGAGGAGGTGCTGGTCACCAGCCACGTCGATAGCCACGACATCGCCGAGGGTGCGCTGGACAACGGCGCCGGCACGGCCGTCCTGGTTCAGACGGCCGTCGCGCTCGCGGCCCGCGAGGACGAACTGGAGACGAAGGTGCGCTTCGTCGCGTTCGGCAGCGAGGAGGTGGGGCTGGTCGGCTCCACCCGGTTGACCGAACGCATCGACCTCGACGCGGTGAAGGCGGTGCTCAACAACGACGGCTCGGGCCGGGCGCGCGACTTGCGGATGCTGACCAACCGGTTCGACGAACTCGGTGCCGCGGGCGACCGGACGAGCGAGCGCCTGGACGCGCCCGTCGATACCGTGCCGCGGTTGAGCGCCCACAGCGACCATTGGCCGTTCGTTCAGCGCGGCGTCCCGGGGGCGCAACTGCGGAGCGTCACCGGGAACGAGGGGCGCGGCTGGGGCCACACCCACGCCGACACCTACGACAAGGTCGACACGCGGGACATCCGCACCCACGCGATGCTGGTCGCGGATATGGCGACGGACCTCGCACGGGAGGCGGTCAGCGTCGAGCACAAACCGGCCGACGAGATTGCGCGCGCACTCGAAGACGAGAACAAGGCCGAGGGGATGAAGATAACCGGCGACTGGCCGTTCTGAGCGGCCGGGGGCGCCGACCGCGGGGACGACTTACCGGAGCAGCCGGGAACAGGAGCCACAGAGGTTCTCCTCTTTCACGTCGACTTCGCGGACCGTGGGGGAAAAGGACATCACGCATTTGCTGTTGTCGCAGTGTTCCAGCCCGAAGTTGTGGCCCATCTCGTGGACCACCTCCTTGCGGACCCGGTCGGCGAACACCTCCGAGGTGGGTTTGTTGGAGATGCCGCCGTCCGACGAGGTGTTGAGCCGGTGGGTCGAGATGACCGACCCCTTGCCGTTGAGGTAGGCGAGGCCGAAGACGTAGTTCCGCTGGCGGTAGTAGAGGTCCTGGGTGGTGATGGCGATGTTCTTGTCGCCGTTGCCCGTGTGGCTCGCGATTTCGATGAACCGTTCGGCCCGGTACTGGTCCCGACCGCGGTCCAGCGCCTCGGTCGGAATCGGCTGCTCGTCTTTGACGCCGACCTCGCAGTCATAGACGGAGCGCAATGCTTCGGATGCCTCGCGTTTGGCCCGGCTCGGAACGCCCCCCACGGGGACGATGTCGACGAGCATACCTACGCTTAGACCAAGGGAACGCATAAACATTCGGCATGCACCGAGCTACCGACGCCCTAATCATCAGACGCCTGTCGGACGCCGACCGCCTGCTGGAGGTTGGCATCGGCACCCGGACCAGCGTCGCCGCTGGACTCGTCGCCACCGGGGCGGACGTGCGCGCGACCGACGTGCGGCCGGTCGAGATACCCGAGGGTGTCCGGTTCCGCGTCGAGGACGTAACTACTGTCGAGTCGCCCGACTCGTTTCACGACGTAGACGTGGTGTACGCGTTGAACTGCCCACCTGAACTCCACGAACCCACGCGCGCGCTGGCCGACCGCGTGGGCGCGACGTTCTGTTTCACGACGCTGGGTAACGACCCGCCGGCGGTTTCGGTCGAACTGGAGACGCTTACCGGCGAGTCAGACGAAGGCACCGGGCGGGTCGCGCCGACGGTGACGCTCTACGTCGCGACGGCGCGTGACGCGACGCGCCGGTAGAGGTGGTGGCCCGCCCGCCAAACCAGCATCGAGAGCGCGCCCAGCACGGCGAGCGACGCCGAGAGGTTCCCGAGCGAGACGGGAATCCCGGCCACCACGGCCCCGTCAGAGGATTCCCCGTCGAACATATCGGTGGCGACGAACCCTGCCGCTCGGTTCTCGGGCAGCGTCGCCGGTGTAGTGCTGGTTGCCTGCTCGTCGAGCCACGTCGCGGTCCGCTCGTCGGCGACTGCGCTCACGGCGTTCCCGAGGGCGGCGGCGTCGATTGGTTCGTCTCCCGCCGAGAGCCGGGCCAGCACCGCCGTCAACGACTGCGCCCCGTCGGTCGCATCCGCGATTCGGTCATCCAGCAGCGCGAGTAGCGCCGCGCCCTTCCGGTAGGCAACGTGGCTGCTCTCCCACGACGCCCGCTCGGCGAGCACGGCATCACCGTCGTTCACGCGCTCTCGGAGGGTTGCCGTGACATCGCCCTCGTGGGTCGTCTGATACGCGAGGTACTCCGCCGCGGCCTCGCTCAGCCACGGCACCTCCTCGGTTGTCGGGAGGCTGAGCGCGGTGTGGGCGAACTCGTGGGCGACGGTGAGTTCGCCGACGTCGGCGCGGAGCCAGAGGTCCGCGCCGCTCGCACCGCCGCCCGCGCGAACCGTCCGGGGCAACACGAAGGCGGTTACCGGCCCGTCGGGGCTCGTGCCGGCCTCCTGTTGAACCGACCGGGCCAACTCGAAGGAGCGCTCGGCGCCGGTGTCGAAGGCGGCGCCGTCCGGAACGATGAGTCGAACCGTCCGGCCCTCGACCTGCTCACGGCGGACGCTGTGGGGGCCGAGGAAGACGAATCGCTCGCCGACGGCGACGGGGCTGTCGGCGACGACGACGCTCCGGGTCGCGCCGTCGCGGGTCTGGGCCTCTCGGAGGGTAGTGCTGTTCACACTCCCGTCGGTCCACCACCTGACGTGATAGCGTGGCGACGGGGCGAACGCCCAGTCAGTTCCCGCCTGGAACGTCCCGCCGGAGCCGACCCGGCCAAGCGGCGTGGCCTGCTGGTCGGAGAGGTCGATACTGGCGGTCAACGTCGCCCGCTCGCGTCCGTCCCGGAGCCGGTAGCCGTTCCCCGCGGCGACGAAGCCGTCGCTCGCAGTCACGTTCAGTATCCCGAACGCGCCGTCGAGCCGAACCCGGTCGGCCGCTTCCGGCGCGCGAACCGTCGCTTTGTAACGAACCGTCGAGCCGCTGCGTTCGACGCGGACGGCGAGGGTTGGCTGCTCCGCCGCTCCCGTGACCACCGCGGTGCTGGCCGTCGCATCCCCGGTTACCGCACCGGCGCTACCGACTGGCATGGCCGAACCGGCGATTACCAGCGCGACGACGGCCGACCATACTACTGCCCGCCTGCCCAGGGCGGAGCCGATACCCGGTGACACGACTCGTCGTTATCGGTTTCGGCCATAAGGTTTTCCACGGGGTTCTCGATATTGAGAACGGTTTGCCGGCCAGCCGGGCCCCGCTGCCGAGTCGGAAACCCCTTCCCCGGCGGGTGCTCACCCCGACTCATGCAGGCAGACGCCGTCGTGCTCGACGTGGACGGGGTGCTCGTGGACGTGGCCGACTCCTACCGCCGGGCGATTCTGGAAACCGTCGAACGGCGCCACGGCGAGAC
>JBDGQC010000201.1:0-5862 GCA_042219375.1 Halolamina sp.
CCTTCGGCGCGAAGCTGGTCGGCGTCCTGGCTGTCGTAGCGCCATTCGATGTTGGCTTTCTCGTCCTGCCAGCTCCAGGGCTCGACGAGGACGACGTCCCCCTCGTTGATCCAGGTCCGGTATTTCATGCGGCCGGGAATGCGGCCCATGCGGTTCTCACCGTCCTCACAGCGGACACGGACGTGGTTACCCCCGTTGTGTTCGGTTACGACAGCAAACAGCTCGTCATTGTTGGGCATCCGAAGGTTCCGACGCCCGCTTTCTTCACTCACAGTCCTACTAGGCGATACGTGCGGATAAACTATTGGGTGTTCTAGTTCGAACGAGAATCGAGGGGCGTCCGTCTCATTCCCCGGACGGGGGAAACGGTCCCCGCCCTGTGCCGTTCCCGGAGAAGCGTTAGCCTTGCTTCTTGACTTCGAGCGCCGAGCCGACGTTCACTGCCAGTCCGTCGTCCGCCTCCGCGTCCACGTCCTCGTCCACGTCGGCCTCCACTTCGTCGACGGACATGACGTCCCCGTCTATCTCGCCGGCCATGTTCTGGGCCGTGTGGACGCGGACGAGCGTGTTTCCGGCCGCCATCTCCTCGACGAGGTCGCCGAGGGAGCTACCGCCCAGTGGCCCGGTGAGGTTGTCGGCTGCGATGGTACCGTGGGCGAGCACGCCGTTGAGTTCGAGCGGAATCGCGTGCGGTCGGCCGACGTCCGCATCGTCGTGCGGGTAGAGCCACGTGACGACTCCGCCGCTGTCGAGGTGGATGTGGGCCATGTTGGCGTTCGTGATGTCGGTCACCAGCAGGGCGTAGTTCAGTTCGTCGTTCATCTCGTCGTGGTGGAACAGCGCCGCGCCCTCTGCGGGGCTGTCGACGCCGCCCATCGGCGCCAGCTCGGCGGCGAACACCGTGTCCTCGTCCTCGCCGGCGGCCGCTATCCCGCTACCCAGCACCGACGCCGCGGCACCAGTTCCGAGCAGTTTGAGCGCGTCGCGTCGGCTTGTGGTATCCAGTACCATGGCAAAAATAAACGACGCTAGTTTCCGGTAAGAATGGTTTCCAAACTCTCTCCAAACTCAGTCCAAATTCCGGTCGCCCAGCCGCTAGGACGGCACGGCAGGTCACGCCCAGGTTATCTTCGTCAGGAACAGCAGAGCGGCGAGTTCCAGCACGTCGAGTGCCATCATCCCGTTCTGTGCCAGCGGCGCGGCCGAACTGAGCCAGGTGCTGAACACCGGCTGGAAGAGATAGAGGTAGACCGCCAGCGCGTTCTCGACGAAGAGGAAGCCGGCGAAGACCAGCAGGCCGAGCGTGTGCTGGGCCCTGTACTGGCGGTAGTTCGTCCCCCAGACGTAGATGAGCCCGAGGAGCAGGACCGCGTTCACCGCGGTCGCGACCTGGGCGATGGTCAGTACGAGGCTCATCTATCTACCCTTTCGTTGCTGTCCCAGTTATACGCTGTCCGAAATTCTTCCATAATCATTCCTCCATTCGGTCGAGAAGCTCCTCCACCGTTTCCCAGTGTTGCCGGCACTGCCCGCTCGGCATGTAGACCGCGCCGTAATCGTTCCCGCTGTTCGTGAGAACGTTGTTGTTCGTCAGCACCTCGAGGTGGTGTCGAATCGTCGTATAATCGAGGTCGAGTTCCTCCGCGAGCTGGTTGGCGTTCCGTGGCTCCTCGTCGAGGGCGCGCAGTATGCGGGCGCGGTTCGACCCGCCGCGCGAACTCGCGAGCACGTACCACAGGACGGCCTCCATTCGTCCCGTATCAATGCACCTACATCACAATAGAGTTGGTGGGTGGTTTCGGGCGACATGGAGACGTTTCGTGTCCCGTTTCAGTCGTCGTGGGAGGTCCCCGCCGGTCCCGGGCCCCGCGGGTCGTCCGTGAGGTCGGCTTCGCGCCAGGTGCCCCGCTGGAACCACGCGTAGGCCGCGACGGCGCCGACCGTGTTCGAGATGGCGAACGCGAGCCAGATGCCGCGCGAGCCGATGGTCGTCGCCGCGCCCCAGGCGATGGGGAGCCGGACGACCCCGAGCGCGCCCACGGAGATGACGGCGGCCGTGAGCGTCTTGCCGGCGCCCCGGAAGCCGCCGTTGTACGCGCGCATGACGCCCATGAGCCCGAACGTGGGCGCGACGTAGCGCATGAAGACGACCCCCTCCTCGACGACGGCGGGGCTGGTGGTGAAGACGTCGACGATGGGGCGGGCGAACACCCAGACGACGACCCCCAGGGCGCCGAGGATGAGGAACATCCAGCGGGCGGCGAAGGCGTTGGCCTCGGCCGCGCGGTCCTCCTGGTCGGCGCCGATGTTCTGGCCTGTCATCGTCTCGACGCCGCGGGCGACGGCGATGGCCGGCATGAAGACGATGGAGAGGACGCGCGTCCCGATGCCGAACGCGGCGACGACGGGCGTCGCGAACAGGCCGACGACCAGCAGCAGCAGGTTCACCGAGAGCGCCCGCCCCACCCCTTCGAGCGACGCGGGCCCCCCGATGCGGAGGATGCGCCGCGCGAACAGCAGGTCGGGCCAGAGCTGGCCTGCGTGTATCTGGATGCCCCGTGCGCCCGAGAACATGACGGCGAGCCCGACGACGAACGCCAGCCCGCGCGTGAAGATGGTCGCCAGCGCCGCGCCCATGATGCCGAGTTCGGGGAACGGCCCCCAGCCGAAGATGACGAACGGGTCGAGGGCGATGTTGAGCACCACCGACCCGAACATGACGAGCATGGGCGTAATCGTGTCGCCGGCCCCGCGCATCAGCGAGATGAACATGAAGAAGCCGAACATGAACACGAGGCCGACGGAGATGACGCGCATGTAGGCCGTCGCCAGCGGGAGGACCGCCGGCGACGCGCCGAAGAGCCGTAGCAGGTCGTCGACGACGGCGTAACCGACAGCGCCGAGGACGAGCGAGGTGATGATAGCGAACGTGACCGTCTGTGAGGCCGCGTATTCGGCGTCCTCGCGCTCGTCGGCGCCGACGTGCTGGGCGACGAGGACGCTCCCGGCGACGGAGATGCCCATCCCCAGCGAGATGAGCAGGAACACCATCGGGAAGCCGAAACTGATGGCCGCCAGCGCGTTCGTGCTGTACTGGCCGAGCCAGAACGTGTCCGCCAGGTTGTAGGCGGTCTGGAGCAGGTTCGTGACGACGATGGGCAGCGAGAGGTAGAACAGCGGCTTCGCGATACCCCCCTCCGTGAGGTCGAACTCGCCTTTCCCCTCGAAGCGCTCGCGGATGCCCACTACCGGCTCACCCCTCTCGCGGACGCTCGCGCTCCGTCGTTCGTCTCACGGGGTTTCGTTTCGGCCTGCATCGTTGACTAGTTTGTGTCGGCGAAGAACCGCAGTTGTCGACAGAGTAATCGGTCACGGGGGAAAGCCGTTCTGAAGCGCGCGCGTTTCAGGCCGAGCGGAGCAGGTCCTCGAACCGCGTGGCGATGTGGCGGTTCGACTCCCTGACGTCCGCATAGAGGGAGTCGCGCGGGAACTCCGTCTCGGGGCCGGCGACGACGGCTTTCGAGACGGCGCTGGGGTGGCGGAGCGTGACCTGGGATTTGAGGACCGGGTTGGGCAGTGGGGTGTCGCTGGCGACGCCCGTCAGCGTCCGCGCGGCGGCGTCGTAGAAGTGGGGGTAATCGAGGAGGTGTTCGACGGTGTGTTCGGTCGCGACGAAGCAGAGTTCGAAGACGGCGAGGTTGGGCGGGTTCCAGCGGGAGTCGGCGAAGAAACTGGAGACCATCTTGTTGAACTGGCGGACGATCTCGTTGGGTCCCGTGGACCCGCGGAGGGCGCTCTCGGATTTCACCTCGAAGACGAGATAGGAGTCGACCGCCGGCCAGTGCTGGCAGAGGTCGGCGAACCCCCTGAAGCCGTAGTTCTGGTAGGGCGCCTCCGGGTAGTTCTCGACGGAGTCGCCGGCGTATCTGATGAGCCGTTCGACGAGTTCGGATTCGGCCGACACGAGCGAGTCACCTCTACACCCAGCGCGGTGTTGAAGCTTTCTCCCGCGAGCGAACGAGTCGATACCTCAAGATATAGGCCGCAAGGCAATGACCTATTGAACGAGTAATTGTATCAACCATGGCCCGATGCCAGAACTGCGAGTCGTTCGTGTCTGAACGGTACGCGCGCGTGTTCACCCCGGAGGGCGTCGACCAGCCACGTGTCTGCCCGAACTGCGAGGACAAGTTGCGGGACGGAGCGGAGGTTCGCGAGGCCCGTTCCTCCCGAGGGAATTAACACGAAGGACGTATGCTACCTCATCATGACGGCTGAACGGACCGGCAACCACGACGACAGCGAGGAGGTCCCCGCCGCGGCACGGCCACCTCCCGACGAAGTCGTCAGAGCCACGCGCGTCGAAGACGACGAACTCCTGCTCTGGGCCGCAGAATCGGAAGGCGCCTGGGTCCAGTCGGATACGGTCGTAACCCTCTCGGACGGCTCCGAGCGGTAACGCGAACCCATCGTCCGTCACCGCTGGTGGCGAATCCTCGATTCCCACAGCCCACGGCATAGGTTTTTGACGCCTGCCACCGAGCCCCGTGGTATGTACGACCAGCGACTCGACGACCTCGAAACCGCCTACCGGGAGCGAACCCCCGAGTCGCGCGCGGCCGCCGAGCGCGCGAGCGAGGTGTTCCCCGGCGGCGACACGCGGTCGGTCACCTACCACCCGCCCTACCCCTCCTTCGTCGCGGAGGCGTCGGGCTGTACGCTCACCACCAACGACGGCGAGGAACTCGTGGACTTCCTCAACAACTACACCCAGGCCGTGCTGGGCCACGCCCCCGAGGGCGTGGTGGAGGCCGTCCAGGACCGCTTCGCGCGGGGGAACGGGCTGGCCGCCCCCACCGACGAGGCGGTCGAACTCGGCGAGCGCCTCGTCGAACGCGTCCCCTCCTTCGACCGCCTCCGCTTCTGCAACTCCGGGACCGAGGCGACCATGAACGCCATCCGCGCCGCCCGCGCCCACACGGGCAACGAGCGCGTGCTCAAGGTCAGGGGCGGCTATCACGGCAGTCACGACACCGCCTCCGTGTGGGTCTCCGGCCCAGGCCGCGAGAACCCGGGGATTCCCACCGCCGTCGAGGAGGGCGTCGAGGCCGTCCCCTACAACGACACCGAGGCGCTCAAGGAGGCGTTCGCGGCCCACGACGACCTGGCGTGTTTCGTCCTCGAACCCTTCATGGGCGCCGGCGGGACGATTCCCGCCACGCCGGAGTATCTCGAAACCGCCCGCGACCTCACCGACGACCACGACGCCCTGCTGGTGTTCGACGAGGTGGTCAGCTTCCGGCTCGCCCACGGCGGCCTGCAGTCCCAATACGGTGTCGAACCGGACCTCACCGCGCTCGGAAAGCTCATCGGCGGCGGCCTCCCCGTCGGCGCGTTCGGCGGCCGCGAGGACGTGATGGCGCTGTTCCACCCCGAAGACGGGTCCATCAAACACTCCGGGACGTTCTCGGCCAACCCGGCGACGATGGCCGGCGGCATCGAGACGCTTGCGGCCTTCGACGCCGACGTCATCGCGCACATCAACGACCTCGGCGGGACGCTCCGCGAGCGGTTGCGCGCGACGGCCGCAGACGTGAACCCCGACGTGCCGGTGACGGTTACGGGCAAGGGGTCGCTGTTCCAGATACATCTCGCCGAGGGGCCGATAACCCACGCGGAGGCGGCCGCGGAGAAATCGGCGGCGAGCAAGCGGCTGTTCATGGCGATGCGCAACGAGGGCATCTTCATGGCCCCGCGGGGGATGGGCAACCTCTCGACGCCGATGACCGAAACGGAGCTAGACCGGTTCGTCGACGCGTTCGAGGCGGCACTCGGAGAACTATAAGCTATAACAGACAGGGC
>JBDGQC010000094.1:0-1162 GCA_042219375.1 Halolamina sp.
CCGGCGCGCCGTCGTCGGGGAAGTACTTGATGCCGTTGTACTCCGGGGGGTTGTGCGAGGCCGACAGCACGACGGCGCCCGCGTAGTCGCGGTCCACGACCGTCCAGACCGCCGTCGGGGTGGGGCAATCCCGCTCCGGGAGGACCGCATCGAAGCCGTTCTTGGTCAGCACGTCGGCGACGCTCTCGGCGAACCCCGGCGAGGAGGGCCGGGCGTCGTAGCCGACGACGACGGGCGCCTCGGCGCCGCGGTCGCGCAGGTAGTCGGCGACACCCTGGGCGACGATGCGCACGCGCTCGTCGGTGAACGTGTCGAGCGTGGCCCGCCAGCCGTCGGTGCCGAAATGAATCGCGTCGGTCGGGTCCGTCATGGGTTCTGATTGGTGGGAGGGATGGAAAAACCCGCCTGTGTTCCGCGGACCACGACGCGTTCGCGCCGCGGGCGGGGCCGAACACGATACTCAGCCAACAGAAACCGAGTACACCCCGTTTCCGACGGGTTTCCCCGCGCTTTTCACCGACGACTGAGAAGCGGGGCCATGACCCGTGTCGTCGCCGTCAACGGAAGCATGCGGGACGGAAGTTACACGAAGGCCGCGCTCCACTACGCGCTCGACGCCGCCGAAACCGCGGGCGTCGAGACCGACTACATCGATCTCGCGACGGCCGACCTCCCGCTCTACGACCCTGACGTGGACACCGAGGACGCCGGGGAGGCCGCGGACCTGCTGGCCCGGATGCGCGCCGCCGACGGCGTGCTTCTCGGCTCGCCCGTCTACCACAGTTCCTACTCCGCGGCGTTCCGTAACTTCCACGACTACTGTAGCTTCGACGAGTACGAAAACACCGTCGCCGGCCTGCTGGTCGTCGCCGGCGGCGGCACAATCGCCAGCACGCTCGGGGACATGCGAAGCACCGTCCGCGGGGTGCACGGCTGGACGCTCCCCACGGAGGTGGGCCTGCGCGGCGCCCGCAACTACTTCGAGGAGCGTGACGGGGACCCGGACCCGGACAAAATCGGTAGTGACTCCCGGTACGCGTTCACCGACGAGGACCTCCGCGAGCGAACCTGCACGCTCGGCTACCGGGTCGCCACCTACGCCAAGCGCGCGCCCGAGTTCATCGAAATCGCGGACGAACCCGAGTGGTAGCGTCGTTCGGCA
>JBDGQC010000094.1:1262-5846 GCA_042219375.1 Halolamina sp.
CTCGCGGGCCATCGCCGCCGACCGCGTCTCGAACTCCTCGACGTGGACCGCTTCCACCGGCGTTCGCCCGCGGGTGTATTTCGCGCCCTCGCCGGCGTTGTGTTCGGCGACCCGGCGCTCCACGTCGGTCGTGTAGCCGGTGTAGAACGTCCCGTCGGCACACGCAAGGACGTAGACGTAATGCACGCACGGACAACGACGCCGCTGGCTGGTAAGCGACGCGGTCGAAAGGGCGATAGATCGATACGACGGGGCGGCGACCGGTCGCCGCCCCGTCGGGGAACGACGCGGTTGGTTCGCGATACCCCGTCAGTGGGTCGTCGTGCGGTTCCGGTCTCGGGCGACCTCCGCGATTCCCGCGTTCGCGGCACAGGACGGACAAGCGTTCAGCCGCCCTTCCTGGTCCGTGAACACGCGAGCGAAGCGCTCGGAGACGTGCGACCCGCAGTGGTCACAACGTGACATCGTTGCTGCCGACCTCCACCGGTGTCGGCAGTTGTAGATAGGTGAACGTCGGTTCAATAACCTTGCGGCCGACTCACACGATTCTGGCGGTGTCGGGCGAAAAGAACTTGCTTTCCGCTCGCTCGTAAACGGTTTTTGAGCCGGTGTTCGACAGCGGGTTTCGACCGACGGACTGACGAAATCAGTACCGTGGCGTGGTCCCTTCGGTTGATTTGGGAAATCTTATTAAGTGCCGTCCAGTAGCAACAGGTGCACATGTCCAACCTTATCGTCAAGGCCGCTGTCAAGGAGTATCTCGATGAGAAGAACGTGGCTTCGGACTTCTACGGTGCGCTCGACGAGGAAGTCGAGGAGCTTCTGGAGGACGCCGCCCGCCGTGCCGAGGAGAACGACCGGAAGACGGTGCAGCCGCGCGACCTCTAAGTTCGGTTTCTCGCCGTCCCCGCTTTTTGACGCACGACCCCGGAGCGGCGCGTGCGCCGTGCCCGGGTTAGTGCTCCAGGATTTTGACGCCGCTCTCGTTCCCGACGTGTGACTCGTCCGCGAGGCCGACGAACAGCCCGTGTTCCACGACGCCGGGCGTCGCCGCGAGCGTGTCGGCCAGGGCTGCGGGGTCGTCGATGGCGCCGAACCCGCAGTCCAGTACGAGGTTTCCGTTGTCGGTAACTACGGGGCCGTCCTTCCGTTCGGCTGACCGGAGTACCGGTTCGCCGCCGGCCCGCTCGACGGCGTCGATGACGGGGCGCCGGGCGTCGGGGAGGATTTCGACCGGAACGGGGTAGTCAAGCGGCGTGGCGAGTTTCGTCGGGTCGGCGACGACGACGAACCGGTCGGCGTCGGCGGCGACGAGTTTCTCGCGGGCGTGCGCGGCGCCGCCGCCCTTCACCACGGTGCCGGTGTCGCTGGCCTGGTCGGCGCCGTCGATAGCGATGTCCACGCTGTCTTCCTCAAGGGTCGTGAGGGGGATGCCGGCCTCGCGGGCGAGCGTGCGTGACTGGAAGGAGGTGGGGATGCCGCGGATATCCAGGCCGGCATCGACGCGGCCCCCGAGCGCGCGGATGGCGTGGGCGGCGGTACTCCCGGTACCGAGGCCGACGACATCGCCGTCCTCGGGCAGTTGGGCCGCGGATTCGCCAGCACGCCGCTTCGCGTCGTCGCTGCCGCCGGTCTGTTTCATGGCCGGGAGTTTGGGTGGAGGGTGGAAATGTACACCGGCGTTCTGCTCGCCTCGCCGCAGGAGTCCCCGTGGGGTTGATGGCCCGTGGCTCCCCAGAACGCGTATGGCACGTACTGCCGTCATCGCGGGGGTCGGCCCCGGACTCGGCGCATCGGTCGCACGGAAATTCCACGACGAGGGCTGTGAGGTGGCGCTGTTGGCCCGTTCCACCGACTACACCTCGGAGTTGGCCGCGGAACTGGGGGAGGGGGCCGTCGCCGTCGCCTGCGATATCGCCGACGAGGCAGCTGTCGTGGACGCGTTCGCGCAGGTCCGCGAGGCGTTCGGGCCCGTCGACGTGCTGGTCAACAACGCCAGCGCGGCGTCGTGGGACGGGCTCATGGAGTGCTCGACGGACTCGTTCGACCGCGCACTCGGCGTGGGCGCCCGCGGTGGGTATCTCTGCTCCCAGGAGGCTGTCGGAGACATGCTTGACAGGGGCGGCGGGACCGTGATTTTCACCGGCGCGACGACGTCAATCCGGGGCCGGGAGGGCGCCGTCGGCTTCTCCGCGGCGAAGTTCGCGGCCCGCGGGCTGGCGGAGTCGATGGCCCGCGAACTGGGGCCCGAGGGGATTCACGTCGCCCACACGGTTCTCGACGGCGGCATCCGCCCGCCGGTGCGTGACGTGGAAAACCCGGAGGAGTATCTCGACCCGGACGCTATCGCCGAGAGTTACTGGCATCTCGTCGAGCAGGACCGCTCGGCGTGGACGCTGGAACTGGACCTGCGCCCGCACGTCGAGGAGTTTTAGCGCTCCTCGATGCCGACGACCGACACCGGTCCCTCCGGTATCGATACCGTTCCGGTGCCGCCCTCGGCGACGACGGTCACAGGCGCGGGCGCTGCGGGTTCATCCGTCGGGTACCACGGTCGGCCGGGAGCGACGAGGACGAACGCGCCGTCCCGGCCGCCGAGGTAGGCGAAGGACTCGTCGGGGCTTCCCTGCAGGTCGAACACCTCGTCGAGCGCCGCCGCGGCACCCGGCACGTCCTCGGTGACGATGCCGATTTCGGCGATATCGCGCAGGCAGTCGGGACCGAATTCGTTCCTCTCGGCACCCCCGTTGCGTTCATCGCGAGAGAGAAGTTCGAGGATGTTGCCGGCCGGGTCGGCCGCGTAGACGGCGGTGGCGTCGAGGAACTCGTAGCGGAACCGCTCCCGGCCGTCGTCGGTCAGCAGGTCGGTCCGGTCGGCCAGCCACGCCGCGGCGGCGTCGATACAGTCGCCGGGAACGGAGAAGGCGATATGGTAGGTCGGGTCGTCATCCGTGTCGGCCTGTCGGAACTCCATCGCCGACTCGCTGACGGCGACGGCGAATCCCTCGGCGGTGTCACTCGTGGGGAGTCCCAGTACGTCGGCGTAGAACGGGCGCAGACCCCCCGGGTCGGCAGCGGCGAGCGAGAGATACCGGACGCGCACGGCTACTCCAGCCGGTCGAGCACGGCCTCCTCGTCGTAGGCGAGTTCGAGCGAGCGCGAGCGCCCGCGGCCGTCCACGTCGGCGTACTCCGTCTCGACCACGTCGAGCTGTTCCAGCTTGTTGATGATTTCCGAATAGCGGGTGTAGCCCAGGTCGGTTCGGCCGTGGAACGCCTCGTACACGTCGCCGGCCTGCTCGCCGCCGTGTTCGGCGAGCACCTCCACCAGCGCGCGCTCCGAATCGGAGAGCCCCCGCAGGCTTCTGGCGAGGTGGACGTGCTTCGAACGTTCGTACGCGTCCTCGATATCCTCCATCGAGACAGTCCGGGAGCCGCGCATCTCGGCGTTGAGGCCGGCGCGGCGCAGAAGGTCGATGCCCACCCGGAGGTCGCCGGTTTCGGCGGTGAGTTCGGCAACCCGGTCGAGTTCGGGCGTGTCGAGCACGCCCTCGTGGAACCCGCGCGTGACTCGCTCGCGGAGGATGTCCGCGATTTCGGGGGCGTCATAGACGGGGAAGTAGACGTCCTCCGGTCGGAACACGCTGCGCACGCGGGCGTCGAGGTCCTCCATCACGTCGAGCGAGAGGTCCGAGGAGACGACGACGACGCCGATGCGCGCGCCGGAGTGGGCTTCGTGAGCGCGGAGGAGCGAATAGAGCGTGTCGGATGCCTCGTTCTCGTAGAACAGGTAGTTCACGTCGTCGAGCGCGACGACCAGCACTTCGTCCTCCTCCACGAGGCGGTCGGCGATCTGGCCGAACAGCTTCTTGAACGAGACGCCCGAGGAGGGGGGTTCGTAGTCGAAGACGCTCTCGAACAGCCGGGAGAAGACCGCGTAGCGGGTGGCGTCCACCTGGCAGTTGACGCGGACGGTGCGGACGCCCGGGGCCTCGACGCCGAGTTCGCTGAACAGCTTCTGGACGGCGGTGGTTTTGCCGGTGCCGGGCGGCCCGCGGACGACGGTGTTGAGCGGGCGGGAGCCCCTGACGGCCGGCCGGAGGGCGTATTTGAGGCTCTCCAGCTGGCTCTCCCGGTGTTTGAACGTCTCGGGGACGTAGTCCACCTCGAAGACGGATTCGTTACGGAACACCGACTCGTCCCACGAGAGCATGCCGTCGGGGTCCCCGGTCATGCGAATGTGTGTCGGCGGTGTCCACTTAACCGTTTACGAGAAGTGGGTGAGGTGTCTGGCTGAGGTAGACTGTGTGAGGTGTGTGGCGGGACCTGGTTCCGGCGCTCGGTCACCTCGGACAGTCACCGATACATCTGGTACAACAAATACGTATGCCCATCGATATCGAGACGTTCGAGTCGTCGTCGAGCGAGAACCCGCGGCCATGGTTGATACTCAACAACGACAGCCACCCGTTCGGTGACGAGGAGTACATGACGGTCACGTTGCCGACGACCCTTCACGACGAAGGTATCCCACTCGACGATGGCGACTGGGTGAGGGCGGGATGCCTCGGCAGAGTTATGCCTC